>NZ_JBQUZK010000035.1:0-69143 GCF_056313885.1 Methylosinus sp. DMC45 | reverse complement strand
CGCCGTCATTGCGAGCGAAGCGAAGCAATCCAGAGCCGCAGGGCGGCCCCTCGATCATTCGCCGCTTCGGTCCTCGCGATGGCGATCGCGCGGCGTTGCGCGAGCCAATGGGAGCGCGCGCTCATGAGTCTGGATTGCTTCGCTGCGCTCGCAATGACGGCGTGGCTTATTCTTCCGGCACTTCCCGCACGGCGCCGCGCGCCGCGCTGGTGGTCATGGCCGCATAGGCGCGCAGCGCCTTCGAGACCTTGCGCGCGCGCTTAGCCGGCTTCCAGGCCTCCTTGCCGCGGGCTTCCTCCGCCGCGCGGCGCTTGGCGATTTCGTCATCGGAAACCGCGAGACGGATGGAGCGCGCCGGAATGTCGATCTCGATCTTGTCGCCTTCCTTCACCAGGCCGATGAGGCCGCCTTCGGCCGCCTCCGGCGAGACATGGCCGATGGAGAGGCCCGAGGTGCCGCCGGAGAAACGCCCGTCGGTGATGAGCGCGCAGGCTTTGCCGAGGCCTTTCGATTTCAGATAGCTCGTCGGATAGAGCATTTCCTGCATGCCGGGACCGCCGCGCGGACCTTCATAGCGGATCACCACCACATCGCCGGCGACGATCTTGCCGGTCAAGATCGCATCGACCGCGGCGTCCTGGCTCTCGAAGACGCGCGCCGGGCCGGCGAATTTCAGAATGGAATCGTCGACGCCGGCCGTCTTCACGATGCAGCCGTCCTGCGCCAGATTGCCGGTGAGAACCGCGAGTCCGCCGTCCTTGGAGAAAGCGTGGGCCGCGTCGCGCACGGCGCCTTTCTCGCGGTCGAGATCGAGCGCGTCGAAGCGGCGGCTCTGGCTGAAGGCCACTTGCGTCGGCACGCCGCCGGGCGCGGCGCGGTAGAAAGTCGCGACGCTCTCGCTATTGGAGACGCGCACGTCCCAACGCGCGAGCGCCTCGCCGAGCGTCGTCGAATGCACGGTCGGCAGCTCCGTGTGCAGCAGGCCGGCGCGGGAAAGCTCGCCGAGAATGGCGTAAATCCCGCCGGCGCGATGCACGTCCTCGAGGTGAATGTCCGGCACGCTGGGCGCGACCTTGCACAGAACCGGCACGCGCCGCGACAGGCGGTCGATATCCGCCATTGTGAAGGGGACCTCCGCCTCATAAGCGGCGGCGAGAATATGCAGCACGGTGTTGGTGGAGCCGCCCATGGCGATGTCGAGCGTCATGGCGTTCTCGAACGCTTCGAACTTGGCGATGGAGCGCGGCAGCACGCTGGCGTCGTCCTGCTCGTACCAGCGGCGGGCGAGATCGACGATGAGATGGCCGGCCTCGACGAAGAGGCGCTCGCGGTCCGCATGCGTCGCCAGCACAGTGCCATTGCCGGGCAGAGCGAGGCCGAGCGCCTCGGCGAGGCAGTTCATCGAATTGGCGGTGAACATGCCGGAGCAGGAGCCGCAAGTGGGGCAGGCGGAGCGCTCGATGACGGCGACGTCGGCGTCGCTCACCTTGTCGTCGCCGGCGGCCACCATGGCGTCGACGAGATCGAGGGCGTGGCTTTCGCCATGCAGCGTGACCTTGCCGGCCTCCATCGGCCCGCCGGAGACGAAGATGGTGGGGATGTTGAGCCGCAGCGCGGCCATCAGCATGCCGGGGGTGATCTTGTCGCAATTGGAGATGCAGACGAGAGCGTCGGCGCAATGGGCGTTGCACATATATTCGACGCTATCGGCGATGATCTCTCGCGAGGGCAGGGAATAGAGCATTCCGTCATGGCCCATGGCGATGCCGTCATCGACCGCGATCGTGTCGAACTCCTTGGCGACGCCGCCCGCCTTCTCGATCTCGCGCGCGACCAGCTGGCCGAGATCTTTCAGATGCACATGGCCGGGCACGAATTGCGTGAAGGAATTGGCGACGGCGATGATCGGCTTGCCGAAGTCGTCGTCCTTCATGCCCGTGGCGCGCCACAGGCCGCGCGCGCCCGCCATATTGCGTCCATGGGTGGTGGTGCGGGAGCGGAACGGCGGCATGGGCGGCTCTCTTCTTTCAAAACGCGTGTCGCAGATGCACTATCCCAAGGAGGCAGGCCCCGCAACCGGCCGAAGCCGGCTGAGCGTGAGCCTCGGCCTCGCCATTCTTCGAGAAGGAGGCGGCCCATGGCGCGCGCATTGATCGTCGGCGCCGGCGCGGTGGGGCTCGCGGTCGCCCGCAGCCTCGCGGCGAAGGGCCATGAGGTCATCGTCGCCGAGGCCGGCCCCGTCATCGGCGGCGGCGTCTCCTCCCGCAATAGCGGGGTGATCCACGCCGGGCTCTATTATCCGACCGGCAGCCTGCGCCATCGGCTCTGCGTCGAAGGGCGGCGCGCGCTCTATGCTTTCGCGCACAGCCATGGCGTCGCGCATCGCCGGCTCGGCAAGCTGATCGTCGCGACCGAGCCGGGCGAGGAGGAGAAGCTCGACGCTCTGCTGGCGAATGGGCGCGCCAATGGCGTCGAAGGTCTTTCCGCCTGCAGCGCCGCAGAGGCGCGACGGCTGGAGCCGGCGCTCTCCTGCACAGCGGCGCTGCTCAGCGCCGAGACCGGCGTCATAGACGCGCCCGGGCTTATGCTGGCGCTGCGCGGCGAGATCGAGGACCAAGGCGGCGCCGTCGCTCTGGCGACGCCTGTGCTGGGAGCCGAGCGGATCGGCGAGCGCTGGCGCATTCGCTTCGGCGGCGCCGACGCCGGCGTGGCGGAGGTCGAGCTTCTCGTCGTGGCCGCGGGGCTGCGCGCTCAGGCCGTCGCCGCCGCCATAAAGGGGCTCGATCCGGCGACGATTCCGCCGCTCTTCCTCGCCAAGGGCGACTATTTCGCCTTTTCCGGCCGCGCGCCTTTCTCACGGCTGATCTATCCCGCTCCCATCGACGGCGGGCTCGGCGTCCATGTCACATTGGACCTCGCCGGCCGCATGCGCTTCGGGCCGGATGTGGAGTGGATCGAGGCCGAGGACTATCGCGTCTCCGCCGCGCGGCGCGTCGATTTCGAGACGCGCATCCGTCGCTATTGGCCGCAGCTGCCGGCCGAGCGGCTCGCCCTCGATTATGCCGGAATAAGACCCAAGCTTACCGGGCCGGGCGCGCCCGCAGCGGATTTTCGCATTCTCGGCCCAGCGGATCACGGCTTTTCGGGTCTGGTCTGCCTGTTCGGCATAGAGAGCCCCGGGCTCACCTCGGCTCTGGCGATCGGCGATCACGTCGCGGCCTCGCTGGACTGAACGCGACTGTCTCGAAACAGAGCATATGCGCAGCACATGCGCGACTTGCATTGACGGAAAATTAAGCTAGATTACTTCCGAATATTTTCGGGGTTGACTAGTATGTGGTTGGATTTCTGCGACTCGCGGGACGTCGTGTGGTCCCGCAGATCGACTCGCAAGTCGAAACGAATTTCGCTCCATAATTTTTCCGCCGGATTTGCCGCCTTCGACATTCTCACTCTGATCGTCGCGGGTTTCGCATGTGTCGCGCTTCCCGGCGGATCGGCCGGGGCCTCGCCGCAGGAGTGGCAGATTTGGGCGATTTTCTTCGCCGCCTCCCTGCAGTTCGGATTGGCGCATATTTTCGAGGTCTATCGGACGTCGAGCGTGCTCGATCGCCGACATGTGCTGCGGCGCGCCACTCTGTCCTTCCTCGCCACTTTCGCCTTGATGATCTGCATCGCCGCGGCGACGAAATCGGCGGAGAGCTATTCGCGCCTCTGGTTCTTTTCCTGGGCGGGGACGAGCACCGCGATCGCGATCGCCGCGCGCGCTCTGATCTTGCGGCGCATTCGCGAGGCGCTGGCGGAGAGCGCTTTCGTCCATCGCGCGCTCTCGGTCGGCGTGTTCTGCGATCCGCTGCATCCGCGCGAGATCGAGGGCGAGACCCGCAATGAGGAGGTCGTCGTCGGCTACGCCACATACGCCGATCTCGCCGAGCTCGCGGATTTGTCGGATCGCATCGTCCAGGAAGCGATCGACCATGTCTATCTCGCCGCGCCCTGGGCCGAGATTCCGAATGTTCTGCGCCATCTCGACATGCTGCGGCATCTTTCCACGCGCGTGTTCGTCCTGCCGGCGGATCGGCGCGTGATGGCGGATGTCGTCAGCGTCGCGAAATTCGGCGACCGCATCTCCTTCTGCGGCATGGAGGAGCCGATCCACGGCTGGAACCTCTGGTTCAAGCGCCTCGAGGATATCGCGCTCGCCTCCTGCGCCCTCGTTCTGCTGTCGCCGCTGATGGCGGCGACCGCCCTGGCGATCAGGATCGACTCTCCCGGTCCCATCTTCTTTCGGCAGCAGCGCGTCGGCTTCAACGGCCGCATTTTCGAATTGTGGAAATTCCGCTCGATGTTCGCCGAGAAGACCGATGCGCACGCCACGGTTCAGACGAGCCGCGGCGACCCCCGCGTCACGCGCGTCGGGCGTTTCATCCGACGCTCGAGCATCGACGAGCTGCCGCAGCTGATCAATGTGATCCTCGGCGATATGTCGATCGTCGGTCCGCGTCCGCATGCGCTGGCCACCAAGACCGACGGTCGCAACCTCGAGGAGCTGGTCGAATATTACGCCGTGCGCCACAGGGTGAAGCCGGGCATGACCGGCTGGGCGCAAGTCAAAGGCTTCCGCGGCGAGCTGGACACTTTGGATAAGCTACGCAACCGCGTGGACTGCGACCTCTATTACATCGACAATTGGACGCTGCTGCTCGACGTCGGCATCATATTCCGCACCATGATGATGGTGCTGCGCGATTCGCGCGCTTATTGAGAGGCGCGGCGTCCGCTCCAGGGCGGGGCCTCTTTACGCCGCGCGCTCCCCCGTCACCACTCCCGATTTGCGTCATTGATGATGACGACGCCGATCGCCTTATCGGCGTCCATGCCGCTCGACAGCCGATGCGGGCCGAGATTGTCCCTGCTGTCGGGATATCGATTGAGCATCACCAGCTCGATCATGGGCGCGCCGCAGTCATAGAGGCTGTCGTCCTCGCCATGGACCAAGACGCGGGCGTTCGCGGGCAGCTTCTGCAAGGCCTCGATCAACTCGCCGACCGTCTTGGGGCGCTCGCGGGTGAATTTCGGTTCCTCGGCCAAGTCGATCTCCTCTTACGCATCAGCTGTCGCCTGCGGCGCAGGTCGGTCCATGCGGAGCACGGCCATGCAAGAAACGGCGCGCGCAGGCCGAGCCGGGCCTTATCCGGCCGGCAAAAAAAGAGCCGCCCTAAACCAGGGCGGCTCGAAGGAGGCGCAGGAGAAGGTCGAGAGAAATTCAGGACCCGCTCACAATGGCCCGCGCCGGATCGCGGCGATGTGCATGAACGCACGGGCCGGCGGCGCGGCGGCGTAGCGACGCCCGCATATTGAAGCAGGAGCGCGCGGCGATATCTGACGGTTTCGGCGCTTTGCCGAACTCCAGCCGGACGTCGCAAATGACGGCGCTGTTTTCGCTCGAAAGGCTCTTGACGAGAACGATCGCCGCCGGCTCGCTGACACTGGTCGGGCCGGACGCCGGCGTGCGCCGCTTCGGGCGCGGCGCGCCCGAGGTGACGGTCGAGATCAAGGATCGCCATCTCGCGCAAAAGCTGGCGCTGGCCCCGGACATCGCGCTCGGCGAAGCCTATATGGACGGCTCCTTCGTCATAGAGAGCGGCGATATCTATGATTTTTTCGACTTGTGCTTCGCCAATTTCGGCCATGGCTACGGCCATTGGCTGTGGCGCGCCGGCGCTATGGCGCGCCGCATGCAGAAGCGCCTCGCGCGCAGCAATTCGCTGAGCGCCGCGCCGGACGAGATCAGCGCGCATTATGATCTCTCCGACGAGCTCTATGCGCTATTTCTCGATTCCGAGCGTCAATATTCCTGCGCCTATTATCTGACGCGGGAGGACTCGCTCGAGCAGGCGCAGGAGCACAAGCTCGCCCATATCGCCGCCAAGCTGCTGCTGCGACGCGGCCAGCGCGTGCTCGATATCGGATGCGGCTGGGGCGGGCTCGCGCTCTATCTCGCGCGCGTCGCCGATATCGAGGTGACGGGCCTCACTCTCTCGCAGGCGCAATGCGACTATGCCCAAAAGCGCGCGCGCGAGACGGGCCTCGACAATCGTGTTCGGTTCGCTGTGCGGGACTATCGCAAGGAGGCCGAGCGCTACGACCGGATCATATCCGTCGGCATGTTCGAGCATGTCGGATATGGCCGCTATAGCGAATATTTCGAGAAGCTGCGCGCGCTTCTCGTCGAGGACGGAGTCGCGCTCGTCGACACCACGGGCAGCGCCGCCGGGCCGGGCGCCGGCAGCCCATGGATCGAGAAATACATTTTTCCCGGCGGCCAGGTGCCCGCTCTCTCGGAGATCAGCGCGGCGATCGAGCGCGCCGGCCTCTATGCGACCGACATAGAGATTCTTCGGCTCCATTACGCCGACACGCTGCGCATGTGGCGTCGGCGCTTCAAGGACAATTGGTCGCGCATAGCGCAGATTTACGACGATCGCTTCTGCCGCATGTGGGAATTTTATCTCGCGAGCTGCGAGGCGGGATTTCGACATTCCGGCCTCGTCGACTTTCACATTCAGCTGGCGCGGCGCATCGACGCCGTGCCGCTCACTCGCGACTATCTGTATCGTACGAGCATATGAGGAGACAGTCATGGCGTCCGGCGAGGAGACCAGCCAGGTTCGCGAAGCCGTCGGCGTGTTCGACACGGCCGATGCGCTTCAAGAGGCGATCGACGAATTGCAGACATCCGGCTTCGATCGCGCCGACATCAGCCTCATGGCCGGCGAGCAGACCGTCGACGCCAAGCTCGGCCACGCCTATGAGAAGGCGACGGATGTGGCGGACGACGCCGACGTTCCGCGCGGCGCTTATATCTCGCCCGAGTCGATCGGCGAGGCGCAAGGCGCGCTGGTCGGCGGCCTCGGCTATATAGGCGCGATCGGCGCGGCGGGACTGATCGTTGCGAGCGGCGGAACCATGGCGGCCGCGCTCGCGGCGGCGGCCATCGCCGGCGGCGGCGGCGGTCTGGTCGGAGCGCTCTTCGCCAGGCTGATCGGCGAAAATCACGCGCAATATCTGCAAGAGCAGCTGGATCGCGGCGGCATATTGCTATGGGTGCGCACGCGCGACGCCGCGCATGAGAAAAGCGCCGTCGATATTCTCAACAAGCATTCCGGCCGCGACGTCCATGTGCATGGCGCGCCCGACGCGCCTATGTGAGCGGCGCGCGGCTTTCATGTCGTCGGCGGCGAATAGGAAGATTCGCCGCCGTTTCATATGTCGTCAGTCAGTTGTCAGAATACGCGCGGCTCAGCTGCAGCCTGTGGTGCTGCCGCAGGTCTCGCATTTCAGGCAGGTGCCATTGCGGACGAGCGTGAAATTCGCGCATTCCGGGCAGGCCTCGCCGACATAGCCCTTCATCCGCGCTTCGGCGCGCTTGTCGGCGACGCTCTCCACCGGCCGCGTCGGCGCCGTCCAGCCGAGCTCGGACAAAGGCTGCTCGACCTCTTCCGCGACATTCTCGCGCAGCGCCGTCGCGCCGCCGCGCACCAGCATCAGCCGATCCGTCTTGGAGCGCAGGAGGCCTTTCGAGACGACCGACGATGCGCTCTCGGGCGCCTTGCCTTCATGCTCGCCCTTGCCGAGCACGTCATGGCCGATGTCGTCCGGCGAGACATGGGCGAGATCATTGCGGCCGAGATAGGAGATCGCCAGCTCGCGGAACACATAGTCCAGAATGGACGTCGCATTCTTGATCGCGTCATTGCCCTGCACGAAGCCCGCGGGCTCGAAGCGCGTGAAGGTGAAGGCGTCGACATATTCCTCGAGCGGCACGCCATATTGCAGGCCGAGCGAGATGGCGATGGCGAAATTATTCATCAAGCTGCGGAAGGCGGCGCCTTCCTTGTGCATGTCGATGAAGATCTCGCCGAGGCGCCCGTCCACATATTCGCCCGTGCGCAGATAGACCTTATGGCCGCCGACGGCCGCCTTCTGCGTATAGCCTTTGCGCCGATCCGGCAGCTTCTCGCGCTCGCGCACCACTTGATGCACCACGCGCTCGACGATGCGCTCGGCGATGGCCGCCGCGCGCGCCGGCGCATTGGCGGAGATGATCTCCTCCGCGACTTCCTCCGCCTCGTCGTCGGCGTCGGAGACGAGCTGCGAGGACAGCGGCTGCGACAGCTTGGAGCCGTCGCGATAGAGGGCGTTGGCTTTCAGCGCCAGCTTCCAGGAGAGGAGATAGGCCGCCTCGCAATCCTCGATCGTGGCGTCATTGGGCATGTTGATCGTCTTGGAGATCGCGCCCGAGATGAAGGGCTGCGCCGCCGCCATCATGCGAATATGGCTCTCGACCGAGAGATAGCGCTTGCCCGTGCGCCCGCAGGGATTGGCGCAATCGAACACGGGATAATGCTCCGCCTTCAAATGCGGCGCGCCTTCCAGAGTCATCGCGCCGCAGATGTGGACATTGGCGGCCTCTATCTCCTGGCGCGAGAAGCCGAGATGGGTGAGCAGATCGAAGCTCGCATCTTCCAGCGCCGCCGCCGGAACCTTCAGAGCGCCGGTGAGGAAATCCGCGCCGAGCGTCCATTTGTTGAAGACGAATTTGATGTCGAAGGCGGAGGCGAGCGCCTTTTCCACCGTCTCGATCTTCTCATCGGTGAAGCCGCGCGCGCGCAGCGAGGTGGTGTTGATCGCCGGGGCGTTGGAGAGCGAGGCGTGACCGACGGCGTAGGCCTCGATCTCGGCGATCTCGGATTCCCGATAGCCGAGGGCGCGCAGCGCTTCCGGCGCGGCGCGATTGACGATCTTCAAATAGCCGCCGCCGGCGAGCTTCTTGAATTTCACCAGAGCGAAATCCGGCTCTATGCCGGTGGTGTCGCAATCCATGACGAGGCCGATCGTGCCGGTCGGCGCGACGACGGAGACTTGCGCATTGCGATAGCCATGCTCCTCGCCGAGCGCGAGCGCCTCGTCCCAAGCGCGGGTCGCGCGGGCGATGAGCGCCGCATCGGGGCAGGCGGCGTGGTCGAGCGGCACCGGCGCGGTCGCGAGGCCTTCGTAGCCGGCGCGCTGGCCATGGGCGGCGCGGCGGTGATTGCGAATGACGCGCAGCATGGCTTCGCGATTGGCGTCGAAGCCGGAGAAGGGGCCGCGCTCCTTGGCCATTTCCGCCGAGGCGCGATAGGCGACGCCGGTCATGATGGCCGAAAGCGCGCCGCAGAGCGCGCGGCCGGCCTCGCTGTCATAGGCGATGCCCGAAGACATGAGCAGGCCGCCGACATTGGCGTAGCCGAGGCCGAGCGTGCGATATTCGTAGGAGAGCTGCGCGATCTCCCGCGAGGGGAATTGCGCCATCAGCACGGAGATTTCCAGCACGACGGTCCACAGCCGGACGGCGTGCTCGTAGGAATCGACGTCGATGCGCTTCGTCTGCGCGTCGCGGAACTGCAGCAGGTTCAGCGAGGCGAGATTGCAGGCCGTGTCGTCGAGGAACATATATTCCGAGCACGGATTGGAGGCGCGAATGGCGCCGCCGGCCGGGCAGGTGTGCCAATCATTGATCGTCGTGTGGAACTGAATGCCGGGATCGGCGGAAGCCCAGGCGGCGTAGCCGATCTTCTCCCACAATTCGCGGGCCTTCAGCGTCTTCGACGCCTTGCCGTCGAGCCGGCGCGTCAGCGTCCATTCGCCGTCGCTCTCCACCGACTTCAGAAACTCGTCGGTGACGCGCACGGTGTTGTTGGAGTTCTGGCCGGAGACGGTGAGATAGGCCTCGCTGTCCCAATCCGTGTCATAGGTGTCGAAGGAAATGTCCTTATAGCCCTGACGCGCGAATTGAATGACGCGCTTGATGTAATTGTCCGGCACCTCGGCGCGGCGCGCGGCGCGGATCTCGCGCTTCAGCGCAGGGTTCTTCTCCGGGTCGAAGCAATCGAAGCCCGGCCCCTCGCAATTGACGCAGGCGCGCAGCACGGCTTTCAGATGCTTCTTGACGATCTTGGAGCCGGCGACGAGCGAGGCGACCTTCTCCTCCTCCTTCACCTTCCAATCGATGAAGGCCTCTATGTCGGGATGGTCGACGTCGACCACCACCATTTTGGCGGCGCGGCGCGTCGTGCCGCCGGATTTGATCGCGCCCGCCGCGCGGTCGCCGATCTTGAGGAAGGACATGAGGCCGGAGGAGGAGCCGCCGCCCGAGAGCTTCTCCTTCTCGCCGCGCAGCTTGGAGAAATTGGAGCCGGTGCCGGAGCCGTATTTGAACAGGCGCGCCTCGCGCACCCAGAGATCCATTATGCCGCCGTCATTGACGAGATCGTCCTCCACCGACTGGATGAAGCAGGCGTGCGGCTGCGGATGCTCATAGGCGGTCTTGGACTTGGTCAGCTTGCCGGTCTGATAATCGACATAGAAGTGACCCTGGCTGGGGCCGTCGACGCCATAGGCCCAATGCAGGCCGGTGTTGAACCATTGCGGCGAATTGGGCGCCGCCATCTGCCGCGCCAGCATGTAGCGTAGCTCGTCCTGAAAGGCGGAGGCGTCCTCCTCCGTGTCGAAATAGCCGCCCTTCCAGCCCCAATAGGCCCAGGCGCCGGCGAGGCGGTCGAACACCTCGCGCGCCGAGGTCTCGGAGGAATAGCGCTCCGCCTTTGGCAGAAGGGCGAGCGCCTCCGCATCGGGAACGGAGCGCCACAGGAAGCTTGGAACCTCATGCTCCTCGACGCGCTTCAGCCGCGCCGGCACGCCGGCCTTGCGGAAATATTTCTGCGCCAGCACGTCGATGGCGACCTGGCTCCAATCGGCCGGCGCGTCGATATTCTCGAGCGAGAACACCACCGAGCCGTCGGGGTTGCGGATTTCGCTACGCGCCGCGCGAAACTCGATATCCGCATAGGGAGACTGGCCGGCTGTCGTGTGGCGTCGCTCGATCTTCATCGTATTTCGATCCTCGAAAAATGCGCGCGGTGAATCGATCGCGGCCGATGGATCGGTCGCGACAAGCTCGTTCTGGAAGGGACTCTACGTCGGCAGGAAACGCAGATACGGGGGTCGGGCCGCGGCGCGGCGGAGAGCCGCTGCGACGAGCCGCAGCTTTGGCTGCCGAAAAGCGTCGCGCCGCCCGCCGGGGGCGCGCGAGAAACAGCTTTTTCGTTCATCCGCCGCTGCGTCATGAGACACCCGCACAGTGCGTCACTCTTCCGGCGGCGTCAAGATATAGTGTGAGGAATAAATAATTGGACAATATCTTGCAAAATACCGTGGATAATGGGGAAAGCCGAGTCGCGCTCTGGACAGCGGGCTCGACGTGAGCCGCGCTTTACGTAAGGGCCTCGAAAGCGCGATTCTCGAGCAGGTCCGAGGGGCGGCGCCTCATTTCTGCGACGAAAGCTTCGGGAGCTTTGCCGCAGCGGCGCGTGATTTTCCGCCCGCAGAGATCGGGAGTCTTGACGCCGCAGGGCGCGGAGGAGTTAGTTGCGCGCCGGCGGCGCCGGGGCAATAGGCGCCTAAATGCCCTTCAGGAGGTAGTCATGTCATTCGTCGTCGCGCGCCGGGGGTTCCTGGCCGCCTTGTCGCTCGCGGCTCTCGCCTCGTCGGCCGCGCTCGCCCACGGCCCCTCGCGCCAGAAGGTGACGGAGACGATCGAGATCGCCGCTCCGGCCGAGAAGGTCTGGGCCATCGTCGGCAATTTCCAGGATTTGAGCTGGCTTCCCCCCGTCGCCAAGACGGAAGGCGCGGGCGACAACACGCCCGACAAGGCGACGCGCCACATCACGCTGAAGAACGGCGGCGAGATCGACGAGCTGCTCACCAAATATGACGCCAAGGACTTCTCGCTCGCCTATCGCATCGAGAAGGTGGATGTGAAGATCCTGCCGGTGAACAATTATTCCTCGACGATCACGGTGAAGCCGCAGGGCGACAAGAGCGTCGTCGAATGGCGCGGCGCCTTCTATCGCGGCTTCCCCAACAATGATCCGCCGCCGGAGCTCTCCGACGAGGCGGCGCTGAAGGCTGTGGGCGATCTCTACAAGGCCGGCCTCGCCTCGCTGAAGGCCAAGGTCGAAGGCAAGTGATCTGCAATTCCTGGGGCAGGGCGGCGCGCGCCGCCCTTCTCGGGCTCGCTCTCGCTTCGCCCGCGGGGGCGGACGAGGCTTTCGTCACCAATCAGGGCAGCGGCGATCTCACCATCGTCGATCTTTCGACCATGGCGCCCGTCGCGACCCTGCCGATCGGCGGCAAGCCGGCCGGCGTCGCCGTCTCGGCCGATGGCGCGCGCGCCTATGTGACGAGCCCTGAAGGCAAATATCTCTCCGTCGTCGATACGCGCGAGCGTCGCGTCCTACGCAAGATACCGCTCGAGGGCGGTCCGCTCGGCCTCGCCGTCGCGCCGGACGGCAAGCGCGTCTATGTCGCCGACATGTATGAGCAGCGGCTCTTTTCGGTCGATCCCGAATCGGGCGTCGTCGCCACCGCGCACGTCGGCGTCACCCCATCGGGCGTCGCGGTGACGCCGGACGGCAAGACGATCCTCGTCGCGATTCGTGACGCCGACAAGATCGCCTTCGTCGACGCCGCGTCCTTCCAAAAGCTCGGCGAGCTCGATGTCGGCCGCCATCCTTTCGGCGTCACCATCGACGCGGATGGAAAGCGCGCCTATTCCGCCAATGTCGAATCGGACGACGTCAGCGTCATCGATCTCGAGAGCCGGCGCGTCATCGCCACGGTGAAGGTCGGCAAGCGGCCCTATTGCGTGGCGCTGGCGCAGGGCAGGGGCTTCGTCACCGACCAATATGCCGAATCGGTCAGCGTCTTCGATCTCTCGACATTCGCGCCGGTGGCGCAGGTGAAGGTCGGCGAATATCCAGAAGGCATCGGCGCGAGCCGCGACGGCAAGACCGTCTATGTCGCCAATTGGTTCACCAATGAGTTCTGGTCGATCGCCGCCGACAGCCTGAAAGTGATCGCCAAGGCCAAGACCGGCGACGGACCGCGCGCCTTCGGCGCTTTTATCCGCGCGATGAATTGACATGCTCCGGCCGCACGCCGAGGCCGATCAGCCGCGCCGGAATCTGCCGTAGGACCGGGAAGACGTCCAGCAGCCGCAGCGCCAATGGCGGCTCGAAAGGCTTGTCCGCCGCGAGCACGTTACGGATCACGCGGTTCTGAAGGAAGAGCTGCAGCCGCTGCGTCACCCGTGCGGGAAACTCTCGGCGCTTCTGCACGGCGCCGACGTCCTCGTCGCGCAGCGTTCCATCGCGCAGCTTTTCGGCGAGGAGATTGGCGGTCGCCACGGCGTCCTGAACCGCCAGATTGATTCCGACGCCGCCGATCGGCGACATCGCGTGGGCCGCGTCGCCGATGCAGAGCAGGCCCGGCCGGCTCCAATTCTTCAGCCGATCGACCTGCACGGTCAGCAGATTCACGTCCTCCCAATCGCGCAAATCCTCGACGCGATCCTCCAGAAAGGGAACGCTGTCGGCGAGGGCGCGGCGAAACTCGCCGATCGGCCGACTCCGCAGCGCCTGCGCGCCGCCTTTGGGAATTACATAGCCGATCTGCCAATAGGAGCCGCGCTCGATCATCGCCACCATGCGGCCCGGCGCGACGCGGCCGAAGGTCTCGTCGGGGTCATCCGCCTTACGCCGCAGCTCCAGCCACAGCACATCCATGGGCGCGCCGAAATCCTCGACCGCGAGGCCCGCCGATTCGCGCATTCGCGAGGACCGCCCATCCGCGGCGATGGTGAGATCGGCCCTGATCTCGAGCAGCCCTTCCGGCCCCTCGGCGCGCAGGCCGACGATGCGGCCGTTCTCCTCGATCACGCTCTCTGCGGCGGTCTTCATCAGCAGGCGGAAATTCGGCAGCTTCTTCGCCTCGCCGGCGATGAAGTCGAGAAAATCCCATTGCGGCATGAAGGCGACGAATTTGCACGAGGTCGGCAGGCCGCGGAAGTCGGCGACGACGAATTTTCGCTCCCCCAAATCCGCCGAGACCTGAAACGCCTTGCGATGCGGCAGCTTCAGAAAATCCTCGAGCAGGCCGAGCTCGAACATCAGCTGAAGCGTCGAAGGGTGGATCGTGTCGCCGCGAAAATCGCGCAGGAAATCCGCGTGCTTTTCGAGGACGATGGTCTCGACGCCGGCGCGGGCGAGCAGAAAGCCCACCATCAGCCCCGCCGGGCCGCCGCCGACCACGCAGCATCTCGTGGAGATCGACTGCGTCATCGGCCGCTCCTGTGCGAATCGGCCGCGCGCGGCCGCTGCCGACCTTTATGGTCAGTTCAGCAGCGGTTTTCCATTCGCATCCTTCACATTGGCCGCCCAGCTCTTGCGGATCAGCGTGATCACAGAGGCGGGCATGGGCTCGAAATCCAGCTCCTGCGCCGCCGCCGCGCCTTTCGAGAAGGCCCAGTCGAAGAATTTCAGCGCTTCCAGCGCCGCCGCGGCGTCCTGCGGCTGCTTGGGCAGCAGAATGAAGGTCGCCGCGGCGATCGGCCAGGAGGCGGCGCCCGGCTGCTCGGTCAGCAGATGGAAGAAGCCCGGCGCGCCGGCCCAATCGGCATTGGCGGCGGCGGCCTCGAAGCTCTCCTTGCCCGGCGCGACGACCTTGCCGTCGCGATTCACCAGGCTGACGGCGGCGAGCTTGTTCTGCTTGGCGTAGGCATATTCCACATAGCCGATCGCGCCTTTGGCGGTGGCGACATTATTGGCGACGCCCTCATTGCCCTTGGCGCCGAGGCCGAGCGGCCATTCCACCGCCACATTCGCGCCCACCTTCTCCTTCCAATCGGCGGAGACGCGGGCGAGATAATCGGTGAAGCAGAAAGTCGTGCCCGATCCGTCGGAGCGATGCACGACGACGATCGCCGTCGCCGGAAGCGCGATCTTGGGATTGAGCGCGCGGATCGCCGGATCGTTCCAGAGCTTGATCTCGCCGAGAAAAATGCGCGCGAGAGTCGCGCCGTCGAGGACCAGCTCATTGGAGGCGACGCCGTCCAGATTGACGACGGGCGTGACGCCGCCGACGACCTGGGGCCATTGGATGAGCCCGGCGGCGTCGAGCTCCTTGGCCGTCAGCGGCTGGTCCGAGGCGCCGAAAGTCACCGTCCGGGCCTTGATCTGGCGGATGCCGCCGCCCGAGCCGATCGATTGATAATTGACGCGATTGCCCGTCTCTTTCGAATAGCTCTGCGCCCATTTGGCGTAGATGGGCAGGGGAAAAGTCGCGCCGGCGCCGGAAATATCGAGGGCGCGCGCGCTCCCCACGGAAAGGATCGCCGCCAGAGCGGCGTGAAGAATGAGCCTTGAGGCTTTGGAAATCATGCGGCCTTTCCCCGGAATCTCGACGCGGCGCTCTTGTCCGCGAGAGCTGGAGCCCAATGGTTTCAGCTCTCTGCGGCGCGCCTTGGCGGCGCGGCGGCTGTCGCCTTTCTGTCACATGCCTCCTTTTCCACGACTTCGCGCCAAAAGCAAAGCTCATGACGCGGGAGTGGCGCGCCCGACTGGACATTGCGCTGTCTTGACGCAATAAGGAGCCACGCAAACTTTCTTGGACGCTTCCGACATGTCCTACATCATTCGCTTCTTCACTTGGTGGAACCGGGCGACGCTCAGCACGGGCCTGTGGACGCTGCTCTATGGCGAGCGCGTCGGGACGGATGAGTTCGGCAACGTCTATTACCGTCGTCGCGGCGGCAGGAAGGACAAGGCGCTCGGCTTCGAGCGCCGCTGGGTCATCTATAAGGGCTATGCCGAGGGCTCGGCGACGCCGCCCGGCTGGTATGGCTGGCTGCACCACACGGTCGACACGCCGCCGACGCAGGAGAAATACGAGCCGAAGGAATGGGAGCTGACCTATCGCCCCAATCTGACCGGCACCTCCGCCGCCTATCACCCGCCGGGCTCGATCCTGGCCGAGGGCCGCCGCGCTCCCGCCGGCGGCGATTATCAGGCCTGGTCCCCCGAGGCTTGAGGCGAGCCGGTCGCGGCCCTGTCCGCGACCATCGATCCGCCACGCTCTTCCTATTCAACGACGGCGCATGAGGCGCGGGCGGCCGGCCCGAGCCAGAGATCGGAAACGAGACCCGATATGATCTCCCGCTGCTTCCGCCTGCGTTTCGCTCTTTCCGGGGCCGCCTTGCTCGTCGGCCTCGGCGCGGCGGCCGCCGATCCCATCCGCAATCCCACCGCCATTTTCGCAGGGCTCGACAAGACCACGGGCCGAATCATCAATTTCGACGTCGCCATAGACGAGACCGTGCAATTCGGCTCGCTTCAGGTGACGCCGCGCGTCTGCAACACGCGCCCGCAGACCGAAACGCCGCAGACGACCAGCTTCGTCGAGGTCGACGAGCAGGACACGGGGAAGAACGACGCCAAGCGGATTTTCTCCGGCTGGATGTTCGCCGCGAGCCCGGGCCTGCATGGCGTCGAGCACCCCGTCTATGACGTGTGGCTGGTCGATTGCCGCGGCGGCAAGGAGATCGTCCAGGCGCCGGCGGCCGATCCTGCGGCCGCGGCGGCGCCCGCCGCCCCCGCGCCGGAGAAGAAGCGCTCCCGCTCCCGCAAGGTCGAGCCGGTCGCGCCCGTTCCGGTCGAGGCCGCGCCGATCGGACCGCGCGATTCGGTTCCGCCGGAGGGCGCCAAGGCCCCGGAGAGCGCCGAGCCCGCCGCTGCAGCCCCGGCCGAAAAGCCCAAGAAGAAGAAAAAGAAGCAGCCGCCGGCTCCGGCCCCCGCTACGGCGCCTTCGCCTTTTCCGTTCTGAGCGTCGGCTCCGGCCGCAGAATGGCGACGATCTCGCGGCCGGGAACGGGCGCCTCGTCCGGCCAAGCGGCGAAGCGGCCCGAGACCGACAAAGCCTGCTCCAGCAGAGCGTGATAGGCGTCGCGGCTGACTTCGACCGCGCCGAGCGACGCGAGATGCGTGGTCATGAATTGCGTGTCGAGCAGGCGGAAGCCGCCTTTGACGAGCCGCGCCACGAGATGCGCCAGCGCCACTTTCGAGGCGTCGGTCTCGGTGTGGAACATGCTCTCGCCGAAAAAGGCGGCGCGCATGGAGACGCCATAGAGGCCGCCGACCAGCCGTCCCTCCCGCCAGCATTCGACCGTATGGGCGAAGCCCATGTCGAACAGCTTGCGATAGAGCCGCTTGATCTCGGAATTGATCCAAGTGTTCTCGCGCTTGGGCGCGGAGGCGGCGCAAGCCGCGATCACGGCGTCGAAATCCGTGTCGACCCGCACCTCGAAACGATCCGAGCGGATCGTCTTGGCGAGCGAATGCGAGACCTTGAACGCATCCAGCGGAAAAATGGCGCGCTCCTGGGGATCGACCCAGAAGAGCTGCTCCTCCTCGGCGCTCTCCGCCATAGGGAAAAGGCCGATGGAATAGGCGCGCAGCAAAATCTGCGGCGTGATGGCGTAATCTGCGTGTGAAGGGCGCGACATTCCACAGATTGTAGCGCAATGCGCGCCGGAATCGAGAGCGTTCCGTTCCGGGGCGAGCGATAGAGCGGGCGCTCGCGAGGGGGACGAGCCCCCTCGTCTTCGTCGTTGAACCCGACCCTGTCCAGCTATCGCTGGCCGACCCTCCCCGTGAAGGGGAGGGCGCATAGGCCGCGTCTTCTGCGTCGTCAGCCTTCGCCGATCACCTCGAGGAAGCTGTGCGCGTCCTCCTTGCGCTCGAAGACATGCGGAGCGATGCCGCGCTTGCTCAGCGCTTCCTTGAGCTTCAAGCGCAGGAAGGCGCTGGTCGTGTAGCGCGTCGTCGTCACATAATAATTCTCGAGCATATATTGGATCATCTCCGCATAGTAATCGTAGAGATGCTCGCTGATGCGGAAATTGTCGAGATTGACGACCTGATTGACGCGCTTGCCGATCTTCTGGCAGGCGTCGATCAGCATCTTGCGCAGATCGTCGATGTCGCGCTTGGAGCGGGCGCTCCAGCCCTCGAGATTGAGGAACTGAATATTGCGATCGGCGTCATAGCTCACGCGATCCTGCAGATCGAGATTGAGCAGATCGGAGATCAACCCCATCGGCTCATCGACGAAGATGCGCTTGTCCATCAAGATCGGATGCTTGACGATGGGCTTGAAGTCCATGTGCGGGAGAATATCCCGCTCTATGTCTATGCCCGGCGCGATCTCGATCAGCTCGAGACCTTCCTTCGTCAGCTGGAAGACGCAGCGCTCGGTGACATAGATCACCGGCTGCTCGCGCTTTTGCGCATATTTGCCGCTGAACGTCACCTGCTCGACGAATTTCAGGAATTTGCGCGCGCGGCCTTCCTTGAGGATTTTCACCTCGCCGTCTTGAATCGCAATGTCGAGCCCGCCGGCGGTGAAGGTCCCGGCGAAGACGACGCTGCGCGCGTTCTGGCTGATGTTGATGAAGCCGCCGCAGCCGTTGAGGCGTCCGCCGAAACGGCTGGTGTTGACATTGCCCTGCTCGTCGCATTCGGCCATGCCGAGGCAGGTCATGTCGAGACCGCCACCGTCATAGAAGTCGAATTGCGTGTTCTGATCGATGATCGAATCGGCGTTGGTGGCCGAGCCGAAGGAGGAGCCCGAGGCGAGCACGCCGCCTATGGCGCCGGCTTCCGTCGTCAGCGTGATGAAGGGGGTGAGCTTCTCTTCATTGGCGACGGCGGCTATGCCCTCCGGCGCGCCGACGCCGAGATTGACGACGCCATTGGGCGGCAGCTCGAAGGCGGCGCGGCGCGCGATGATCTTGCGCGCGTCGAGCGGCATTTTCGCCATGCTCTCGACCGGCACGCGAATCTCGCCGGCCAGCGCCGGATTATACATGACGCCGTAGTTCATCCGGTGGAGCTCGGGCTGGTCGGCGACGACGACGCAATCGACCAGAATGCCCGGAACCTTTACGTCCTTGGGACGAATCGAGCCGGCCTCGACGATGCGCTCGACCTGCGCGATGACGATGCCGCCATTATTATGCGCGGCCATCGCCTGGGCGAGCACGTCGAGCGTCAGCGCCTCCTTCTCCATGCTGATATTGCCGGAAGGATCGGCGCTGGTGCCGCGGATGAAGGCCACGTCGATCTTGGTCGCCGTGTAGAACAGCCATTCTTCCTCGTCGATGACGACATGCTTGACGATCTCTTCCGTCGTCACCTCGTTGACGCGGCCGCCGCCGAAGCGCGGATCGACATAAGTATAGAGGCCGACCTTGGAGAAGAGGCCGGGCTGGCCGGCGGCGCAGGCGCGATAGAGCTGCGAGATGACGCCCTGCGGCAGGTTGTAGCCGAGAATCTTATTTTCCGCGGCGGCCTGGGCGACCTTGGGCATGCGGCCGAAATTGCCGGCGATGACCCGGCGCAGCAGGCCTTCATGATGCAGGCGGCCGGTGCCGAGCCCTTTGCTGTCGCCGGCGCCGGCGGTCATGATGAGCGTGAGGCCGCTCGGTCCGCCCGTCTCGACGAAGCGCTTCTCCAGCGCGGCGTGCAGCGCCTCGGGAATGCAGCTCTGGACGAAGCCGGTGGTGGTCAGAACGTCATTTTCGCTGATCAGCGCAATCGCTTCGTCGGCTGTAATGACCTTGTTGTTCTTGTTGTTCATTTCCCTCGGGTTTCCTCTTCGCCGCCCGGCAGGGCGAAGGCTGCGGGCGTTGTCATTCCCGCGTTCCGCAATCAATAGGGCGCCGGGTTCGAACCAAGCTCGACACTAGAGTTTGCGACAGGGTTTCGCAATAGCGTCAGGAAATTGCCGCAGAGCTGCGACGGCGCAAAACGCTGCGGCTCCGCGTCGCAGCTCGGCGCGCGCGCTGCGGCGCCGCGCGGGCGCGATGCGACGTTCATTCGCATATTTATCTTATAGGCTTTAGCGACTATGCTGCGCTCATGGTCGGCGAGACGCGGCCGAACTGCGATATTTTCTGACGGCGTCCATAGAGCAAACCATGACCAAGCTCAGATTTCTCCTCGCGGGCGCCGCAGCGACGGCGGTCCTCGGCCAGACCCTGCCCATCGGCGCCGAGCCGGAAAAGAGTTTCGTCTACAAGCCCGCCGACGAGGTTCAGTTCAAGAGCCCGCTCGGCGTCGGCCCCGCCCAGGCGGTGCTGTTCGGCGATCCGTCGAAGCCCGGCGTCTATGTGGTGCGCGTGCGCTTCCCGCCCGGACACCATTCCAATCCGCATTTTCATTCGCAGGATCGCCATGCGGTGGTGGTCTCGGGAACATGGTGGAACGGCGTCGGCGAGGAGCTGGACTTCAAGAAGGCGCGGCCGGTGAAGGCGGGCTCCTATGTGCTGCATCCTGCCGGCGGCGTGCATTGGGACGGCGCGGGCGAGGAGGAGGTCGTCATTCAGATTACCGGCGAAGGGCCGGTGGAGACGACGCAGGTCGGGGCGCCGGGCGCGCCGCAGGGCTATTGGCCGAAGCCGAAGTGAGAGCGGCCCATTTCCAGTGACGCGATGGCGCGCGGCTCCATCGCGTCCATTGCGTGGGCCGCCGCGTCCGAGAGCGCCGCGACCGCCATCAGCAGAAGCCCGGCCAGCGCGGCCGATGCGAGAACGCGCTGCGCCGGCGGCAGCGGCTCGTCAGCGGCCGGCCGCGGCGCGACGACCACGAGCCGGCGCGGCGCCATTATGCGCGGAGCCGAGGCGTCCGCGCTCTCCGATCGCAGCACGCGCAGCGAGGCGCGCAGCTCTTGTCTGCGCGTTGCGTCTCCTGGGCGAAGGTCCGATTCCATCTGATCCCTCATGCGGAAATGCGTTCTTCGGATGGGGCGATCGCCAGAGGCTCCGGCGCCGTCTCCCGTCGCCGCGGCGCGCGCAGCCGGGCGAAGACCGGCGGCGGCGCGAATTCCTCGGGGACGCCGCACAGCCCCGCCTGCGTGAACCAGGCGCCGAGACGCGGCCAAGCGCTGGCGAGCGCGAAGGGAATCGCGGCGACATAGCCGAAGGTCAGCGGCGCCGACCACAAGGCCAGCGACGGCGCGGAAAGTCCGGCGACGGCGAGGACGAATGCGCCGAAAGCGAAGGCCGGCCAGAGCGCGCGCGCGGTCTCCCATGCGCCGAGGCCATGCGCGTCGCGCGCCTGTCCGCTCCAGCCCGCGTCGCGCTCGAAGGGCAGTCGCGCGAGCAGCAGAGTGACGCCGAATGTCGTGACGGCGCCGATGATGAAGGAGAAGACGATCTCCAGCGCCGCGCCCGCGAGCAGGCGGACCGCGCCGCCATAGCGCCGCACGCCGCCCGGCGTCAGCGCTATATCCGCATAGCCGGCGAGCTTGGGCGCGAGATAGAAGCCGAGAAACAGCAGATAGAGCGCCGCCGCCGAGCCGGACGGAAAGCGCGACACGTCCTCGACCAGCGGCAGCAGCGCGCCGAGCAGGATGATCGCCGTCCAGGCCGGCGCGCCGATGAACATGCTGATCGCCCAGACCAGCTGAAAGCGGCTCATCGGCAGCAGCCCCGGAAGAGAGAGCAGCTCCCAATATTGCATGTTGCCGCGGCACCATCGCAGATCGCGGCGCATGAATTCCAGCAGCGTCGGCGGATTTTCCTCATAGCTGCCGCTCTCTATCGGCAGCACGCGCACCTCATAGCCCGCGCGTCGCATCAGCGCCGCCTCGATCTGGTCATGCGAGAGAATATGCCGTCCGCCCGACAGGCGCGGCAGATCGCAATGCCGCGCGAAAGGCGCGATGCGCACCAGCGCATTGTGTCCCCAGAAGGGACCGCAATCGGCGCCCCACCAGGCCGCGCCCATCGTGTAGCTGCGCATTCCGGCGCGCATGCCGAATTGAAAGGCGCGCGCGAAGGCGGAGCGCGACGGCGCGCCGACCACGAGGCTCTGAATAATGCCGATGCGCGGATAGGCTTCGCCGATGCGCACCAGCCGCAAAATCGACCCGCCATCCATCAGGCTGTCGGCGTCGAGGGGAATCATGAAGTCATAGGCGCCGCCGAAACGCTCGCAAAAGTCGCGAATATTGCCGGCCTTGTATCCGATATTGTCGGAGCGCCGACGGTAATGCAGCCGTGACGCCTCAGCGCCTTCGGCCGCGCGCCAGCGGGCGAATTCGGTCTCCTCCTGCGCGGCGATGCGCGGATCGGTGGTGTCGCTCAGCACGAACCAATCGAAGAGGGCGCCTTCGCCGGTCGCGTCGAGATCGGCCTTCATGGCCGCGAACCGCGTCAGCGCGCGGGCGGCGTCCTCATTGCGGATCGTCAGCGTGACGGCCGTGCGCGCGCGGATGCGGCGGCGCGTGTCGCCGGCGCGGGCGAAAGGCGCGACGCTGTCGAGCGGGCGCGGATGAAAATGCAGGAGCCAGAAGCCGAGAACGGCGTTGCCGACGCCGAGCACGCTCCAGGGCGCGGCGATGGCGAAGCAGAGGAGAATCGCGGCCTCGATGACGCTCCAGCCGTCTTGCCCCAGAATATCGGCGAGCCAGATCAGCAAAGCGAGATAGACGGCGGCGTCGATCGCGGCGACCAGCAGGCGTCGCCGAAAGAGTTCGGCGCGGCTCTGGAGGCCGGCGGGGGCGGCGGCGGACATTCGCGTCGTCGTTTCCTATGCAGAACACGGGAAAATCGGCTGGCGCGCATCGCCGCCGTGCTCTAGCAATATCCGCGAAGCACGAGGTTTGTAAATTGGGCGAATCGGAAAAATCCTACTTTAATGGTATGAAAGAGGCGCATTCTCTGTGGATCGAGGCGCCGCGGAGCGCGGCGCTGCGCGCTGCGGCTCTCGCTCCGCCGGGGCCGGAGGAGGCGCTGGTGCGGACTTCGTGGAGCGCGGTTAGCCGCGGCACGGAGCGGCTTGTCTTCGAAGGCCGCGCGCCGCGCTCGGAATGGGAGCGCATGCGCGCGCCGTTTCAGGAGGGCGCATTCTCCTTTCCGGTGAAATACGGCTATTGCGCCGTCGGCCGCGTGGAGGAGGGGCCGGCCGGCCTGCTCGGCCGCGACGTGTTCTGCCTCCATCCGCATCAGGATTTTTTCGTTGCGCCTGTCGCCATGCTGCGGCCGATTCCGCGGGAGACGCCGACGCGCCGCGCGCCGCTCGCCGCCAATATGGAGACCGCGCTGAACGGGCTTTGGGATTCGGGAGCCGGGCCGGGCGACCGCATCGTCGTCATCGGCGCAGGCGTTCTCGGCCTGCTGGTCGCCGCGCTCGCCGCGCGCCTGCCGGGCGCCGAGGTGCTGATCCATGATCGCGAGGAGTCTCGCGCGCAGATCGCCGAGAGTCTCGGCGCGCGATTCGTCGGCGCCGACGCGCTGGAGGGGCTGGGCGCGGATGTCGTCTTCCACGCCAGCGCCTCCTCCGAGGGGCTGGCGCTGTCGCTCGCCGCGGCGGGGCTGGAGGCGGCGATCGTCGAATTGAGCTGGTATGGGGAAGGGCAGGTCTCTGCGCCGCTCGGCGGCGGCTTTCACGCCAATCGGCTGCGGCTCGTCTCCTCGCAAGTGGGGCAGGTCGCGCCCTCGCGGCGGCCGCGCTGGAGCTACGCCCGCCGGCTGGACAAGGCGCTGGAGCTGCTCGCCGATCCACGCCTCGACGCGCTCATCACCGAGGAAATTCCCTTCGCCGACGCGCCGCGGGAGCTGGAGCGCATTCTCGCGCCCGGGGCGAGCGGCCTCGCCACCTTGTTTCGCTATTGAACGGAGAAGAAAATGTACGCAGTCGAAGTCCGCGACCACATCATGATCGCCCATAGCTTCAAGGGCGAGCTGTTCGGCCCGGCGCAGCGCCTTCACGGCGCGACCTTCGTCGTCGATGTGGCGTTTTTTCGCGAGACGCTCACCGTCGACGAGGTGGTGGTCGACATCGGCCGCGCCCATGACGCGCTGAAGGCGACGCTGGCGCCGCTGAACTATCAAAATCTCGATGAGATCGAGCAGTTCAAGGGCCGGCAGACGACGACCGAATTTCTCTCGCGGCATATTTTCGACGCCATGGCCGCCGCCGCCCGCTCGGGCGCGCTCGGGCCGGGCGGCGAGGGCATCTCGCGCATTCGCGTGACGCTGCACGAGTCCCATGTCGCCCGCGCTTGGTTCGAGGGCGCTGTGTGAGGCGTATCGTCTTCGCCATTCCGGGAGACATAGAGGCGAGGACCGGCGGTTATGGCTATGACCGCCGCGTGCTCGCGGAATTGGCGCGGCAGGGCGTCGCGGCGGTCCATCTCGCTCTGCCGGGAGGATTTCCGCATCCGACGGCCGCGGAGGAGCGCGCCGTCGCCGCTGCTTTCGACGGTGAATTGACAGCGGACGACGTCGCGCTCATCGACGGCCTCGCCTATGGCGCGCTTTCCGAGACGGCGATCGCGTCCATTGCGGCGCCGATCGTGGCGCTCTGCCATCATCCGCTCTGCCTCGAGGCGGGCCTCGCGCCGGAGCGCGCGGCGGCCCTGCGCGAGAGCGAGCGGCGGGCGCTGGCCCGCGCCGCTCATGTGATCGCCACCAGCGCGCATACGGGTAAGACGCTGATCCGCGCTTTCGGCGTGGCGGAGCGCAAGCTGACCATCGCTCCGCCGGGAACCGATCCGGCCGAGCGCGCAAGAGGCTCGGGCGGCGCGCCAGCGCTGCTCGCCGTGGGCTCGATTATTCCGCGCAAGGCGTTCCATCTTCTGGTCGAGGCGCTGAGCGGCCTTTCCGATCTCGACTGGCGCCTCGCCATCGTTGGCGGCGCCCAACATTCTCCCCAGACGGCGGCCGATCTCGCGCAGCTCATAGAAGCGAAGGGGCTCGGCGGACGCATCGTTCTGCGCGGCGAGCTTTCCGGCGATGCGCTTGACACGGCCTATCATAGCGCCGATGTCTTCGTCTCCGCATCGCTTCATGAGGGCTATGGCATGGCGCTCGCCGAGGCGCTGGCGCGCGGGCTGCCCATCGTCGCGACGACGGGCGGAGCTGCGGGCGACACAATCCCTGATAGCGCCACGCTGAAAATCCTGCCGGGGGATGTGGCCGCGCTGCGCGATTCTCTGCGCGCGATCATTGCGGATTCGGCCTTGCGGGCGCGGCTCGCCGAGGCCTCTTGGCGCGCGGGGCAGGCGCTGCCGCGCTGGGAAGAGACGGCGCGCATCATCGCGGACGTGACGAGGGGGCTGGCGTGAGCGGTTTCTCGGCCGAATGGCTCGATCTGCGCGAGAGCGCCGACCACGCAGCGCGCAATCCCATCCTGCGCGCGAGCGTCGCGCGCGCCTTCGCCGATCGCGAGTCTCTGACCATCGTCGATCTCGCCTGCGGGGCCGGCTCCAATCTCCGCGGCCTCGCCGAGCATCTGCCGGCGCGCCAGAAATGGCGTCTCGTCGATCATGATCCGGCGCTGCTCGCCGCCGCGCGAGCGCGCCTCATCGCCTGGGCCGACGCTGCGGAGGAGGGCGAGACGCTGATCCTCTCCAAGGGCGCGCGGCGACTCGAGGTCGCGTTTCGGATCGCCGATCTCTCCGGCGGGGCAGGGGCGGCGCTCGACGGAACGATCGATCTCGTGACCTCGGCGGCTTTTTTCGATCTCGTCTCGGCGCAATGGCTCGAGGCCTTCGCGGAGCAGATCGCGGCGCGCCGCCTGCCGCTCTATGCGATTTTGAGCTATTCCGGCGAGGAGCGCTGGACGCCGCCGCACGTCGATGACGCCCCGATGCTCGCCGCCTTCCACCGCCATCAGGCGAGCGACAAGGGTTTTGGACCTGCCGCCGGGCCGCGCGCGGCGGAATTGCTGGCGAAAGCGCTGGAGGCGCTCGGCTATAGCGTCGAGACGGCGCCGAGCCCCTGGCGGCTCGGCGCGGGGGAAGCGGCGCTCATCGCCGCTCTCGCCGAGGGCTCGGCGGCGGCCGTGGCCGAGACCGGGGAGGTTTCGGCCGGGATCGTCGAGGATTGGCGTCGCGCCCGTCGGGCGGCCGAGGCCTGCGAGATCGGACATTCGGATCTCTTCGCGCGGCCGAAGGGCGGTTGAGGCCGGGACGTCGGCGCGGCCATGGCGCCATCTGTGCTAGAAAGGAAATGGTTCCCGACATGGGGCAATCGGGCGGAGAGTCCGCTTCGGCCTCTCGCGTCAATTCTCACCTTTCACCCGGAGCCCAGAATGGCCGCCCCCAATGACACAATGCTCGCGCTCGTCCTCTCGAAGGATGGGCTGCTTCCCGAGGGGGAGGCGCTCGCCGCCGCGATCCGGCGGCATTTGCCGCAGGCGCAGACGCCGGACAAGGAAATCCCCGGCGGAACCAGCTTGTTTCTCGCTGACGGCGCCATGCTGGCCATCGGCGGCGTGGCGGCGCCGGCGCCCATCGCCGAGGACGATCCTTGCGTCGCCTACGCCTGGCATTGGAAGGATGTCTGGCCGGCGATCGAAGGCCATGCCGGCCATGTGGTGGTTGCCGTGACCGGCGGCGCCGACGCCAAGACCCGCTCGCTCCTGCTCGGCCGCGCCGTCTCGGCGGTCATCGAGGCGACGCCCGCCGCTTGCGCCGTGCATTTTGCCGGCTCCGACGCTCTCTGGCCGGCCGCGCTCGTCGCCGAGGTGGTGTCGAAAAGCGGCGACCAGCCGCCGATCCCCTTCCTCGTCGCGGTGGCGCTCGGTCGCGACCCGGACGGCGGCGTTTCGGCCATCACCAAAGGCCTCACGGCTTTCGGCCTGATGGAGATCGAGACCCGCGGCTATAAGGACGATCCCAGCGAGCTGAACGGCTTTCTGATCGATATCGCCGCTTATCTCGTCGACGCCGGCGCGGTGCTCGGCGATGGCGAGACCATCGGCCCGGACGCCGACACGAAGATCATCGTGCGGCATGAGGAATCCGTCGTGGCGCCGGGGCAGAAAGTCTACCGGCTGTATTTCCCGACGCAGGGCCACGCCTGACGGCGCGATCGGCGGGGAGGCGTCGGCCGTCCCCGCGCTTCGCTATTTGCGCCAAGCCTCGGGAAGCATGCGCCAGATCACCTCGTCGCCGGCGATGCGATGGCGGATGATGCCGGCGACATGCAGCGCGATCAGCGCCAGCAAGGCCCAGCCGAGACTCTCATGCAGCTCGAAGAGCTGCTTCGACAGCGGCTCGTTCTTGGCGAGGAGCGCGGGGAGATGGCCGAGCCAGAAGAAGCTCGGCCCGAGGCCATAGGCCGACAGCGCCAGCCAGCCGACGATGGGCGTCGCGATCAGCAGCAGATAGAGCCCGCGATGCGTCGCCTTCGAGACGATGCGCTCGGCCGGGGTCAGATCGGCGCTGGAGCCTGGCCGATGGCGCAGCCGCGCGAGAAGCCTGGGAAGCATCAGAGCCAGCACGATGACGCCGAGCGACTCGTGCAGCACGAAGAGATTGTTCTGCAACGGCCCCTCGTCGAGATCGGCCATCACTATGCCTGTCGGCAGGGACGTCAGCGCCAGGGCGGCGATGATCCAATGCAGCGCCTTGGCGAGAGGCGAATAGGGCTGTCGCTCGACCATGCGAATCCTCCGTGCCGTCGCGGCGGCGATGATCGCGCAGCCGCCGCGAATGCGCAATCGGTCTCTGAATTACCATGTAAATACCATAGGAATAGTTGACTATAACGGCGTCCTGGCCTATAGCTGAACCGCGCTCCGATCTCCCCGAAAAGCGTTTTGACTCTCCAGAGTCATCGAGAGCTAGCCTGGCGCGTCCCCCATGTGCGCCAGGCGGCCGGCGCGGCGAACCCACGATGGTTCGCCGCGCTTTTCTCGCTGCAGCCGTCGCAGGGCTGCCGGCGCAATGGCGCAGCCGAGAACGCAGAGCGCGGCGCAAAGAATATTTTCGATATTTTTCGGCTCGCCGACGTAAAACGGTCATAAATCGGCGCTCGATTTCATATCCGTATGAAACGCCGCTGAATTCGTCCTCCGCCGTTGCTCGGCCGATGTCGCGCCTATTCGCGTCCTGATTGATTTTTTTGTCCCGATGGATCGGAAGCCGGGCAGGTGCGTCAGATATTTCGTTCGGTCCGCCGGCGCCGCGCGGCGGAACGACGCGCCGAGGTTTGGCGCGGCGGCGTTTTTCCCTTATGTGCATGCGAACCGAGGTTCGTCCTTTAGGAGATGCGATGTTTCCGACCCCCGTTTCCGATCTCGCCCCGAACACTTACGCCTATGAGACGACGCCGCTCGTGAAGCCGACGGGCTTTCGCGAATATGACGCGCGCTGGCTGTTCGAGAAGGAGCTCAACCTCATGGGGGTGCAGGCGCTCGGCCTCGGATTGGGCACGCTGCTCCATGAGATGGGCGTGCCGCTGGAGCTCGCCACCGGCCACGACTATCGCGCCTATTCCGCCTCCATAAAGCTTGCGCTGATCACCGGCCTGATGGCCGCCGGCGTGCGCGTGCACGATATCGGCCTCGCGCTCTCGCCCATGGCCTATTTCGCGCAATTCGCGCTGGATGTCCCCGCCGTCGCCATGGTCACGGCCTCGCACAATGACAATGGCTGGACCGGCGTGAAGATGGGCGCGCAGCGTCCCGTGACCTTCGGCCCCGTGGAGATGACGCGCCTCAAGGAGATCGTGCTCGCCGGCGCCTTCCGTTCCGCCGAGGGCGGCTCCTATCGCTATGTCGAGAATTTCGGCGCGCGTTATCTCGACGATCTCGCTTCCGGCGTGACGCTCTCCCGCAAGCTGAAGGTGGTCGCGGCCTGCGGCAATGGCACGGCCGGCGCCTTCGCGCCCAAGCTGCTGGAGCGCATCGGCTGCGAGGTCGTGCCACTCGACACCGAGCTCGACTATAATTTCCCGCATTACAATCCCAACCCCGAAGATCTGCATATGCTGCACGCCATGGCCGACAAGGTGCGCGAGAGCGGCGCCGATGTCGGCCTCGGCTTCGACGGCGACGGCGATCGCTGCGGCGTCGTCGACAATACGGGCGAGGAGATTTTCGCCGATAAGATCGGCGTGATGCTGGCGCGCGATCTCTCCAAGCTGCATCCCGGCGCGACCTTCGTCGTCGACGTGAAGTCGACCGGATTGTTCGCGACCGATCCCGAGCTCATCTCGCGCAATGTGAAGGCCGATTATTGGAAGACCGGCCATTCCTACATCAAGCGCCGCGTGACCGAGCTGAAGGCGCTCGCCGGCTTCGAGAAGTCCGGCCACTTCTTCTTCAACGCCCCGGTCGGCCGCGGCTATGACGACGGTCTGCTGACGGCGGTGCATGTGCTGCAGATGCTCGATCGCAATCCGAGCAAGTCCATGTCCGATCTCTACGCCGCTCTGCCCAAGACCTGGGGCTCGCCCACCATGTCGCCGCATTGCGCCGACGAGACGAAATATGGCGTCGTCGACAAGGTGATCGCGCGCTTCCAGAAGATGGAGGCCGATGGCGTCGCCTTCACCGGGCAGAAGATTCGCGATCTCGTCACCGTCAATGGCGTGCGCGTGACGACCGCCGACGGCACCTGGGGACTGGTGCGCGCCTCATCGAACAAGCCGGAGCTGGTCGTCGTCGTCGAGAGTCCGGTGTCGGAGGCGCGCATGCGCGAGATGTTCCATGCGGTGGACGCCGTGCTGCGCGAGAATCCCGAGGTCGGCGCCTATAATCAGACGATCTGAGCGCGTCAGGGCGACGTGGAGCAGTTGGTTCCGCTCGTCATGTAATATTGAACATGATTGGGGCTGTAGGTGTTGCGCACCGGCGAATAGCTGGTGCGCGACATCAACGGCGCCGCCGACTTCAGCCAGGTGATCGTGCGGCTGAATGAGGGCTGATAGCTGTAGCTCACATCGGCGACGATGATCGAGCCGATGGTCGGCGTCACGCTGGTCGTCGTCGTGCCGCCGCCGGCGTTGGCCAGCGTCACCGATTTCGCGCTCGTATAGCTCGTCGGCATGGAATTGGGATCGATAGGCGCGACATCGGCCGCGTTCAGCTTGGCGACGCCATTGATCTTGCACGGGCGCAGCGTGCCCGAATTCTTGGCGACGGTCCAGCTCACGCTTGCCTTGAAGCCGCTCGTCTGCGTGGCGTCGGCGACGACCGTGACCTCCGAGATGGTCATTTTGAGAGTGGTGGTCGGCAGCGGCGACATCAGCGTCGTCGCGGCGGAAAAAATTGCCTGAATCGTATCCTCGTCCATTCCGGCCTGGCCGGAATTGGAGCCGCCTTTCAATTGCTGCGCGGCGAGATCCGAGAGCGTATGCGCGACGAGATCGAGCCTCTGGCTCGCGCGCTGCCCGAGCGCCAGCTCCGCGAGGCCGAGATAGATCACCAGCACCAGCGGCAGCGTGAGCGCGAATTCCACAGCCGCGAAGGCGCGCTCCTCGCGCAGCCAGGCGCGCGCGTCGCGGCGCTCGGCCGACGAAGCGCTCATGTCGGCTCCACGCGAAAAGCGGCGACGCCGAACAGCAGATGCGTCCATCGGCTATTGAATGTGACCTCTCCGCCCGTCGTCTTGCCCAGCGTTATGCCGGTCAAAATGCCGCCGGTGAGAATCGCCGTCACTGCCGGCATGGGATAGACGATGCGCACGACGGCGACATGGCCGGAGGCCGGCATCGTGATCGTCGAGCTCGCCGCCGGAGGATTGGAATAGAAGGTATTGGAGGTCGACGCGCTCGACCAGTCCTTGCCATTGCCGACATCGGCGATATCGACGAGAATCTTCGAGCAGTCGAAGGATTTGCTCAACGTGCCGGCCGCGACGACGCCGCTGGCCTGCCAAGTGCAGACATATTTGTCGATGAAATTCTGATAGGTCATGTTGGCGAGGCTGTGCGTCAGCACGGCGCGGCTCGCATGAATGGTCGTCACCTGCAGCTGCTGGCTCTTGAAATAGACGATTCCCGTCTCGAAAATCGCGCCGAGCAGCCCGAGCATCGGCACGAGCACCATGGCGAACTCGACCGCGAGCGCCCCGTTCCGGTCGCGCCCGAAGCGAATTGCGCCCGCGGCGAATCGGCGCGTCGGCCGTCGCGACAAATTTTCGTCTCCGCTCATGCCTCGAACCCATGGCCCGAAAGGGCGTTTCGCAGCCGCCCCTTTTGATCTCCCATGCGCGCCTTCGGCGACGTCCGTCAGCGCTTGGGCGAGGACGAGCCCTCGTGCTGCTTCACCGCCTCGAGAACGCGCGCCGTATAATCCTTGTCGTCGCCGAGATCGACGGCCGGCGCGCAATCGGGCGCGCAAGCGTAGGATTCGCGGCGCGAGCCGCGCAGCACGACGAGCTTGTCCATCGGCTGGGTGACGGTGATGATCTCCTCGCCGACCTGATTGCCCGTCGGATCGAGCAGGATGAGATTGGTCGAGCCGAAGCTTTTTCCGGTGACGACCATGAGACGATTGGTCTTGAGCATCGTCACATCGGCGATGAGCGGATTTCCGATAATCAGCGTTTGCGCGCCTTCCGGCATGCGCACCACGCGAGCGCGGTCAACGTCCACGAAAACGCCGCGTCTTTCGCCCTCGCGCGCCATAGCGACGCCGGCGGTGACGGTCGCGCCGACCAATAATGCCAAATATCCATGGAAACGAGTCGAGCGCATCACGCACCTCTGAACAATCATCGCCTTTGCGAGGCTTCGTGTCGAACAAAACCACGTAATAGTGAATCATTGCTGAAAATGAGGTGGATCGACGTTTCGCGCCGTGAGCTTCATAGGTCGATGATGCGATTAACGCGTTTGCAAGAAGTTCTACGTAGGGTCTCGTCCTGTCCGGCGAACGGGCTCGATCGAGCGACGCCGCCGAACTCAGTCAAAAGAGCGAGGAGCACGAGTATGAAGAGCTTGTTTTCGCGGTTCGTTAAGGACGAGTCCGGCGCGACCGCCATCGAATACGGCCTGATCGGCGCGCTGATCTCCGTCATCATCATCACCGCAGTGAAGCTCGTCGGCAGCAACCTGTCGCAGACCTTCAACAAGATCGCTCAGAATCTGAGCTGAGGTCTGACGGGCGCTGATCTCGTCGCCCCCGCGCCGAGATCATTTCAATGCGCGCATTTTCGCCGAAGGCCGGCTCGTGAACGGAGCCGGCCGGCTCGGCGCACGGGCGGCCAATTGCGACGCCCTATATTGGGAGAAGGCGATGAAATTGTCGGTCTTGAAATTCCTGGACAATGAGTCGGGCGCCACGGCTATCGAATACGGCCTCATCGGCGCTCTGATTTCGGTCATTATCATTACCGCCGTAAAGCTCGTCGGCAGCAATCTGTCGGAGACTTTCAACAAGATCGCTCAGAACCTCAGCTGAGTGATCGCCCGAATCGTGCGCGCGCGTCGGCTCCTCGCCGCGCGTCGCGCGAATCGCGCGCTCATCCGAGCGCGCCGAAACGACTTCGAGAGGCGCCTTTGTCGCAAAAGAGAAAGGCGCGGCGACAGGAACGACACTGATGATCGCAGCCGCCGCCGCGCTAATCCTCTTTCCTGCCCTTATGGCGTTTTCGGCCTTCGCCGATCTCCTCACCATGACGATTCCCAATCGCGTCTCCTTGGCGCTCATCGCGCTGTTTGCGATTTTCGCCGCATGGCTCGGCATGCCGCTCGACAGCGTTGCGTCGCATGTCGCCTGCGGGGCGGCGGTGCTCGCTGCGACCTTCCTGATGTTCAATCGCGGCTGGATGGGTGGCGGCGACGCAAAGCTCGCATCCGCGACGGCGCTGTGGCTCGGCTTCGAGCAGCTCGCCGATTATGCGCTCATCGCCTCTCTGGCCGGCGGCGCGCTGACCATAGCGATTCTCGCGCTGCGCCGATTCGAGCCGCGCTTCGTCGCCCAATCGCCGCGCCTCGCCCATCTTTGCGACGCCGCCGAGGGCGTTCCTTACGGCGTGGCGCTCGCGATCGCCGGCGTCGTCGTCTATCCCAATTCTCAGCTCTGGGCGTTGCTCGCCGCCGCATGACCTTGTCGCTCGGCTCTTCGCCGAGAGCCGCGAGACACATGGGCTTCGCAATGCGAAAGAGCCTGTCGTCTTACCGGCGATTAACCATAATTTGACGTTTTTCCGCTTTCATTCGGAATGCTCCGCTCTAGCCGGGGCGATCGGACTGGAAGCAGATGAACAAGGCGCAGATCGTGGTTCTCGGCGTCGCCGTCGTGGCGGGCGGCGGGGCCTTCCTGATGATGAACGGATCGCCGCCAGAGGCGCCGAAGATCGTTCAGATGATCCCCACGCCGCCGCCGACCGACAAGGTTCTCGTGGCGACGCGCGATCTCTCCTATGGAACCGCGCTCGGCGAGCCGGACACCAATTGGATCGATTGGCCGATGGGCGCGGTGCCGCAGGGCGTGCTGCGCAAGAGCGAGGCGCCGAACGCCAAGGAGGATCTGCAGGGCTCCTACGTCCGCAATCCGATCTCCAATGGCGAGCCGGTGCGGCGCGAGCGTCTGGTCAAGGGTCCGACCGCGGGCCTGATGTCCACTCTGCTTCCCGCTGGCCATCGGGCGGTCGCCATCGACATCTCGCCCAATACGACGGCGGGCGGCTTCATTCTTCCGAATGATCATGTCGATGTGATGCGCACCTATCGCGACAGCGATCGCGGCCGTGAAGGCGGCTCCGCCGATCTCTCGTCGGAAGTCATTCTCACCAATGTGCGCGTGATGGCGATCGGGCCGATGGTCGAGACGAAGAATGGCGAATCCGTCGTGACCGGCGCGACCGCCACGCTCGATCTCGAGCCGCGGCAGGCCGAGCTCGTCATTCTCGCTCAGCGCACCGGCCAATTGGCGCTCATGCTGCGCTCGATGGCGGATGCGCATGATGACGACAAGCGCGCTTCGGCGGCGGACGATTCATTGACGGTCGTGCGCTTCGGCTTCCCAACAACCATGCGCACGCGCTGAGGCGATGCAGCTCATCGAAGGACGGCGCCACATGGCGAAAATCGAACGCGGAACGACGGATATGGGCAGGTCGGCGCGTCGGCTGTCGGGGGCGGCGGCGCTCGCGATGCTCGCGTTCGCCGGGGCGTCGCTCGGAGCCATTCCGGCGTCTGGCCAGGAAAAAGGGGGCGTCCAGTCGAGCGCGGAGGCGATGATGTCGCGACGTATCGCCATGGGCGTCGGCAAGTCGATCATCGTCGATCTTCCGGCGGAGGCGTCGGAGATCGTCGTCGGCAATCCGAAGGTCGCCAATGCGGTCGCTCGCTCGGCGCGCAAGCTGTACATCATGGGCGCGGAAACGGGCCAGACGACGATTTTCGCGCTCGACCGCGCCGGGCGGCAGATCGCCAATCTCGAGATCAGCATCGGCCGCGACGTCGGCGAGCTCGGGCCGCTGCTGCGCGCCGCTCTACCCAAATCGAACATCACCGCACGCACGGTCAATGACACGATCATTCTGACCGGCACGGTCGAGTCCGCCTCGGAGGCGCAGCGCGCCGTCGACATCGCCAAGGGCTTCGCCGCGCGCTCGTCCTCCGCCCAGGGCAATGGCGCGGGCGGCGACGGCCTCGTCGTCAACGCGCTCACCATCAGCACGCAAGATCAGGTGATGCTGAAGGTCACGGTCGCCGAAGTGCAGCGCCGCGTGATCAAGCAGCTGGGCGTCTCCGCCAAATCCGGCGGCGAGGCGATCTTGTCGGGCGGCTGGGGCAAGCTGGTTCAGGAAAACCCTTTCGCCATCAATTCCGCTCTCACCTCGAGCGCTTTGAGCCTCAATGGCCCCAACAGCACCTCTGCGACTCTGCAGGCCTATGAGCGCTACGGCGTCTCGCGCATCCTCGCCGAGCCGACCGTCACAGCGGTCTCCGGCGAGTCGGCGAAATTCACCGTCGGCGGCGAGGTCGCGGTGCCCGGCAATGGCAATTGCATCAGCGGCTCGATCCTCTGCACGGTCGGCATCGTGTTCAAGCAATATGGCGTGTCGCTGAACTTCACGCCCGTTGTGCTCGCCGAAGGCCGCATTCTCCTGCATCTCGCGACGGAAGTGACCGAGGTCGATTATCAGGGCGCGCAGACCTACAATGGCGTGACCGTTCCCGGCTTCAAGACTCGCAAGAACGAGACGAGCGTCGAGCTTCCGTCCGGCGGCTCCATCGCCACCGCGGGCCTGCTGCAGCAGAAGTCCGATCAGGCGATCAACGGCCTGCCGGGCCTCATCAATCTGCCGGTGCTCGGAACGCTGTTCCGTTCGCGCGATTATCTGCGCAACGAGACCGAGCTGCTCATCATCGTCACGCCCTTCATCGCGCGCTCGATCCAGGCGCGCGATGTGGCGCGGCCGGACGACGGCTTCGCTGACGCCAGCGATCCGCAGGCCTGGCTGCTCGGCCGCGTCAATCGGCTCTACGCCAATCCCCAACATCCGCAAGCGGTTCCGCGCCTGAAGGGCCGCGTCGGCTTCATTCAGGACTGAGCGCGCGAGGAGCGGTAAACATGTCTATCCGACTGAACAGCGCGAAACTCAAAGCCTTTGGAACGAGGCTCGCGTGCCTCGCCGCAATGGCGCCTCTCGCCGGCTGCGGCGTGAACAGAACGCTGCCGGCGCCCGCCGTCGCGCAAGACTATCGCGACCGTCATCCCGTCGTGCTCGCGGACGCCAGCACCTCCATCGACGTGCTGCCGTCGGCTCGCATCGACTATGCGACCACCGGGCGCATTCGCGATTTCGTGCTGCGCTATCGCCGCTTCGGCCATGGTCAGATCACGCTGCTCGCGCCGACCGGAGCGAAAGATCAGCTCGCCGTGCGCGGCGGCGTCGATGCGGTGAAACGCATATTGGCGGAGAGCGGCGTCTCCGGCGCCGTCTATGTCGCCTCCTATCCGGTGACCGATCCCAATCTCGCGGCGCCTGTGCGTCTGTCCTTCCAGGGCGTTCGCGCGAAAGTCGCGGGACGCTGCGGCGAATGGCCCGCCGATCTCGCATCGGCGAGCTCGCTGCAAGGGTGGGACAACACCACTTATTGGAATTTCGGCTGCGCGAGCCAGACGACGCTGGCGGCGCAAATCGACGATCCGCGCGATCTCGTCGCGCCGCGCGGCGAAACGCCGGCCGACGTCGAGTCGCGCATGCGCGCCATCGGCAATGTGCGCAAAGGCATCGATCCGGCGACGAACTGGAACGTCAAGGGCACGAATATCAGCTCGGTTGGAGGCGGTTGATGAAAGAGCAGTCGGCAATGGCGGAGAGCGACGCGGCGGCGCAGATCGCTCCCTTGCCGCGCATTTCCGTGCAGGCGTTCTGCGAGACGCCCGACGCCGTTGCGGTGGTGAATTCCGCCGCCGTGGACCGCCGCATGGACAAGGCGCATGTCAAGGTTCACATGGGCGGCGTCGCGGCCGCGATCGAGGCCTTCCGATCGGCGCCGACGCCGAATCTGATCGTGCTCGAGGCGATCGGCGAGCGTCAGACGCTCATCGGTCAGCTGGAGACGCTGGCGGAGTCCTGCGACTCCGGCACCAAGGTCGTCGTGCTCGGCCATGTCAACGACATATCGCTGTATCGCGCGCTGATGGCGCGCGGCGTCAGCGACTATATCGTCGCGCCGATCGACGTGCTCGGCTTCATCTCGCGCATCTCCGATCTTTATAACAACAGCGCAGAGGCGCTGGGCCGCATCGTCGCCGTGGCCGGCGCCAAGGGCGGAGTCGGCTCCTCCTGCGTCGCGCATAACCTCGCTTGGTCGATCGCGCGCGCGCTGCAGATGCAGACGGTCGTCGCCGATCTCGATCTCCCCTTCGGCACCGCCGGGCTGGATTTCAACCAGGACCCGCCGCAAGGCGTCGCGGAAGCCGTGTTCGCGCCGGATCGCGTGGACGCCAACCTCATCGATCGCCTGCTGTCCAAATGCAGCGAGCAGCTCAGCCTGCTCGCCGCGCCGGCGACGGTCGATCGTCTCTATGATCTGCCGGAGACCGCATTCGACGCGATCGTGGACACGCTGCGCGCCACCGCGCCCTGCACCGTGCTCGACGTTCCGCATCAATGGTCTGCCTGGACGAAGCGCATGCTGATCGGCGCCGATGAGGTGGCGATCGTCGCGGCGCCCGATCTCGCCAATTTGCGCAACGCCAAGACGCTCATCGATCAGCTGCGTGTCGCGCGCCAGAACGACTCGCCGCCCAAGCTCGTATTGAATTTCGTCGGCGTGCCGAAGCGGCCGGAGATAGCGGTGGCGGATTTCGCCAAGGCCATCGAGATGGAGCCGTCGGCGATCATTCCCTTCGATCCGAAGCTGTTCGGCGCGGCGTCCAACAATGGGCAGATGATCGCCGAGGTCGACCCCGGCGCCAAGATCATCGAGCAGTTCGACGCGCTCGGCCGCGAGGTGACGGGGCGCGCCGTGAGCCGCAAGGTCAAGAGCGGATTATTGGCGCCGCTGCTCGATCGTTTGTCACGAAAGCTGGCCGGCTGACGAGCGGCGACTGAGCGTAACGAGGAGATCGCATGTTCGGAAAGCGGACGAACGTCGGAACGGCGCAGACAGCGACAGCGCGTTCGACACAGCAGGCGGCGCCGGCGAGCAAGGCGCCGACGCCCGCCGCTGCGCCCGAGGCGAGCGTGACGATCGCGGCGCCTCCCGAGCAGAAGCGCTCGGAACAATATTACGTGACGAAGAGCATGATCTTCGGCGCGCTCATCGAGGCGATCGATCTCGCGCAGCTCTCCAAGCTGGAGCCCGAGAGCGCGCGCGACGAGATCCGCGACATCGTCAATGAGATCGTCGCGATCAAGAATGTCGTGATGTCGATCGCCGAGCAGGAGGAGCTGCTCGAGGATATATGCAACGACGTGCTCGGCTATGGCCCGCTGGAGCCGCTGCTCATGCGCGACGACATCGCCGACATAATGGTGAACGGCGCCGCCAAGACCTATATAGAAGTCGGCGGCAAGATTCAGCTCACCAACATCCGCTTCCGCGACAATTCCCAGCTGATGAACATCTGCCAGCGCATCGTCAGCCAGGTCGGCCGCCGCGTCGACGAATCCTCGCCGATCTGCGACGCGCGCTTGCTCGACGGTTCTCGCGTCAACGTCATCGCGCCGCCGCTGGCGATCGACGGCCCGGCGCTCACCATTCGTAAGTTCCGCAAGGACAAGCTCACTCTCGATCAGCTCATCCGCTACGCCTCCATTTCGCCCGAAGGCGGCGAGGTGCTGAAAATCATCGGCCGCGTGCGCTGCAATGTGCTGATCTCCGGCGGCACGGGCTCCGGCAAGACGACGCTGCTCAACTGCCTCACCAACTCCATCGACACCGACGAGCGTGTGATCACCTGCGAGGACGCGGCGGAATTGCAGCTTCAGCAGCCGCATGTGGTGCGCCTGGAGACGCGTCCGCCCAATCTGGAAGGGCAGGGCGCGGTGACGATGCGCGATCTCGTGAAGAACTGCCTGCGCATGCGTCCCGAACGTATCATCGTCGGCGAGGTTCGCGGACCGGAGGCTTTCGATCTTCTGCAGGCGATGAACACGGGCCATGACGGCTCGATGGGCACGCTGCACGCCAACTCGCCGCGCGAGGCGCTGGGCCGTCTCGAATCCATGATCACAATGGGCGGCTTCTCGCTGCCGGCCAAGACAATCCGCGACATGATCGTCTCGTCGATCGACATTATCGTGCAGGCGGCGCGCCTTCGCGACGGCTCGCGCCGCATCACCCATATCACCGAGGTGCTGGGCCAGGAGGCGGACGTCGTCACGCTGCAGGATCTCTTCGTTTATGAGATCGTCGGCGAGGACGCCAATGGCCGCATCATCGGTCGGCATCGTTCCACCGGCGTCGGACGGCCGCGCTTCTGGGAGCGCGCGCGCTACTATGGCGAGGAGAACAGGCTCGCCGCGGCGCTCGACGCCGCCACTGTCATCGACGACGAAAATTAGTCGCGAGGGCCAGAAAATGGATCGCCAATCGCTGCTCTCTGCGCTTCTCGTCGCCTGCGCCGCCGGCGGAGTGATGTACGCTTTCGTCTATCCCTATCTCTCCGGCGAGATTCAGGCGCAGAAACGCACAGCGGCGCTGATGTCCTCTTCCGACCGCCGTCGCGACGCGCGGAACGGCGATCCGGCCAAGCGACGCAAGCTGATTCAGGAGAGCCTGAAGGACGTCGAGACCAAGAAGAAAGCCAAGGTGACGCTCGAGCAGCGCATCGCGCAAGCGGGGCTGACGACGACGCGCCCGATTTTTCTCGCCGCATCGGCGGGTTTCGGCCTGCTCATCGCTTTCCTCGTCTTCGTCTTCAACTCGGATCCGCTGGTGGCGCTCGGCGCGGGCGTCGTCGCCGGCGTCGGCGCGCCGCATTGGCTGCTGGGCTTTCTCGCGCGTCGGCGCATCGCGAAATTCATCGCCGAATTTCCCGGCGCCGTCGATATCATCATTCGTGGCGTGAAGGCCGGCCTGCCGGTCGCCGATTGCTTTCGCATGATCGCGGGCGAGGCGGCGGAGCCGGTGCGCAGCGAGTTTCGCCAGATCGTCGAATCGCAGACGATCGGCCTGTCGATCGCCGAGGCGACGGAGCGCTTCGCCGATCGGGTGCCGGTGGCGGAGGCGTCGTTCTTCTCGATCGTCATCAGCCTGCAGCAAAAGGCGGGCGGCAATCTCTCCGAGGCGCTCACCAATCTCGCCGCCGTGCTGCGCGAGCGCAAGAAAATGAAGGCCAAGGTGAAGGCCATGTCGGCGGAGGCCAAGGCGTCGGCGGGCATCATCGGCAGCCTGCCGTTTCTCGTCGGCCTCGTCGTCTGGTTTACCAATCCGGCCTATATCAGCGTGCTTTTCAACACGACGGTCGGAAACATCATCATCGGAGCGAGCCTGCTCTGGATGGCGATCGGCGTCTTCATCATGCAGAAGATGATCGACTTCGATATTTGAGCGTATGCGCCGCGTCGAGCGAGGGGGCACGAGGTCATGGAGCAGATCGTCAAGCTGGCGACCAATGGGCGGCTGATGTTCAGCCTCATCGTCGCAACGGCGGTCATCGCCACCATATGGTCGCTGGGCGCGACCTTCATGCAGAGCGACACATTGGCCAAGCGCATGAAGAGCGTCGCCAATGAGCGCGAGCGCATCAGAGCGCGCGAGCGCGCGGCGGCGAAGGCGGACGGCGGCGGACTGCGCTACCAGCCCAAGCAATATATGAAGAATGTCGTCGACCGCTTCTCCTTGACGACATGGCTCAACACCGACGACGCCAAGCTGCGTCTCGCCTCGGCCGGCTATCGCGGTCCGCAGGCGGAAGTGACCTTTTTGTTCTTCCGGCTGGTGACGCCGATCGCTTTCGCGCTCTTTGCGGTCTTCTATCTCGTCGTGCTCGACGATTCCGATTGGCCCATGCTCACCAAGGCGGGCATTGTGATCTTCGCGACCTATCTCGGGGTGAAGACGCCGGAGCTGTTCATCAGCAACACGATCGCCAAGCGGCAGCAGAGCATGCGCATTGCTTTTCCCGACGCCCTCGATCTGATGCTGATCTGCGTCGAATCGGGCATGTCGGTCGATCACGCTTTTCGCAAGGTGGGGCAGGAGATCGGCGTGCGCTCGGCCCCGCTCGCCGAGGAATTCGCGTTGGCGACGGCCGAGCTCTCCTATTTGCCGGATCGCCGTCAGGCCTATCAGAATCTGACGGCGCGCACCGGGCTCGAGAGCGTGAAGCAGATTTCCACCGTGCTCATTCAGGCGGAGAAATACGGCACGCCGCTCGGCCGCGCGCTGCGCGTCACAGCGCAGGAGAGCCGCGACATGCGCATGGCGGAGGCCGAGCGCAAGGCCGCGGCGCTGCCGCCCAAGCTCACAGTGCCGATGATCGTCTTCTTTTTGCCGGTGCTGATGGTCGTCGTGATGGCGCCGGCGATTATTCAGGTGATGTCGCAGAGCTGGTGAGCGCGCCGAGCCGGGCGCGCGGCGCGGGCGCTTCGGCGCTCTTTCGCTTGGTCTTCTCGCTATAGCTCTGAATCTCGCGCCAGCTGTTGGATTGCGCGATCATCTGGCGAATCGAGGCGACATTGGCCGCGGCGTCGATCGGCGCGAGATCGTGGCGCGACCAGCTCTCCGCTTCTTCGAACTTGCCCTGCAGCGCCAGCACGAGCGCGAGATTCTGGCGCACGCGCATGTCCGCCGTCGGCTGCGAGGCGGCGGTCAGCAATGTGCTCTCGGCCTGCGGCAGCTGCTTGGAGAGCGCATAGGAGAGCCCGAGATTTGAGAGCACCTTCGGGTCATTGGGCTTGATCTTCAATGCGGTCTGATAATATTCGCGCGCTTCTTCATGATTGCCGAGCTGATCGGCGATCGAGCCTTGCGCGGAGAGCACGGTCCAATCGGGCCGCTCCGGCGTATGGGCGCGCGACAGCACATCGGCGGCGTCGCGCAGGCGTCCGGCGTCGGCGAGCGATTTGCCATAGGCGCCCAGCACGGAGAGATCGTCTGGATAGCGAATGGCGAGGCCTTGCAGCACGGCGACCGCCTGGGCGTTGCGATCCAGCGCATGCAGCGCCTTGGCGTAGGTGAGCGCGACGGATTTGTTCTTGGGGTCGGCGTCGAAGCGACGACCCCATTCGTCGGCGAAGCGGCGCAGCTCGGCCTCGTCGGTCGGCAGCTCGGCGCGTCGCGTCGCGCCGATCGATCCGGTGACGTCGGTGAGCGGCTGCGCGCAGCCGCCGAGCGCGACCAGGGCGCAAATCACGAGCGCGCTCGGCGCGCCTTTGCGGCGCGTCGCGACGAAATGGGACGGGAACATCGGGCGACCCCTCTCTTGCGGTTGAACCGTCAGGGTCGAGCAATAAATCGTTAACCTTGCCGCTTCCTTAACGGGCGCGCTCGGCGATCCGGCGGCCGAGATCGTCGAGATCGCCGCGCCATTGCTCGAGCGCGAAGCCGAGCGCGAAGACATGCTCCACCTGCTCCACCGGAAGGCTGCGGAGGATTCCTTCTTCTCGGAGCGTCGATATCTCTCGCGAATAAGCGTCGAAGGCGGCGTCCAATGACTTGCTCGGGACCGGCGCGCGCGCGCCGGTCAGCGCGGCGCCGCTCTCGAGAAGCTGGGCGGCGGCCTCGTCGGCGATCGTCGCGAGCAAAGTCTCGAGGCGCGGACGCAGCCGCTCCGGCAAGGGCGTGACGGCGGCGCGGCCGATCATCACCAGATCATGACGCATGCGCAGCAGGGCGCGCAGCAGCGGCGCCAGATCGGGCTCGGCCTCGAGGAAGACGATGCGCTCGTGACGCGCCTCCTGCTCCATCTTGTCGAGACGGGCGAAGGCGTCGCCGACGCCGCGCTGGAGATCGCGAATCGCTTCCGGGTCCTGCGGCTGGGCAAAGCCCGAGAAGAGCCGAGGCAGCGCCTCGGCCATGACGGCGAGCATTTCGGCGCCGGCCTCGAGCGCGAGAATGCGGGCGCGGGCGGGAAAGACGAGATGCGACACGACGAGGGCGACGCCGCCGCCGAGCGCCACCTCGAGCACGCGATCATAGGCCGAGTGGAAGGCGGTCGCATGGGTGAGGGTCGGCGCGAGCACGACGATGACGCCGGTCGCCGGCGCGACGGAAAAGCGCGGCGTCAAAGCCGAGAGCAGGGCGAGCGGCGCTATGGCGAGAGCGAGCAGAAGCAGCAGCGTCGGCTCACTCGCGCCGGCGACGTAATTGGAGACGAGGCCGGCGTAGATCGCGCCGCCCAGCGTGCCGAAGGAATAGTCGATCGTCGCCTTGACCGAGCGGCCGACGCTCATTTGCGTGAGGATGACCGCGGTCAGCACGGCCCATAAAATCATCGGCGTGCCGAGGAGATGGCCGATGCCGAGCGTCGCGACAGCGGCGATCGTGATCCTTGCGCCGAGCGCGAGCTGGGCGCGATAGCGGGAGAGTGGACCGATTTCCATGGGCCGAGTCCTATAACGTCTTCGTGTCCTCCGTGTCTTGGTGCTAAAAAGCCGCAAAGACAGGAACGAACTCGAAAAGAGGGCGATATGAGCCGATTGGAGGAGTGGACGGCGGAGGCGACGCCGATCGATTTCGTCGATAAGGAGAGCTGGCCGATTCTCGCCGAGACCCTGCCGCCGCCGATCGCCGCCTTTGCGCGCGCTTGCGGCTTCGACGGCAAGGTCGGCGCGCATCTGCTCGCGCCGGGGCCGCAGGGCGCGCCGGCGGTGGTTCTGTTCGGCGTGGAGGCGGCGGGGGCGCGCCATCGCGATCCTTTTCTTCCCGGCAAGCTCGCGACCTTGTTGCCGCCGGGCCTCTATCGTCTGCGCGAAGGCGTATCCGATTCCTATTCGGCCGCGCTCGCCTTTTTGCTCGGCGGCTATTCTTTCTCGCGCTATGTCGCGCCCAAGAAGGAGCGCCCGCGCCTCTGCGCGCCGCAGGACGCGGATCGCGCGCGCATAGAGCGCGTCGCCGCCGCGCTCTGCTTCGGTCGCGATCTCGTCAACACGCCCGCCAATGATCTGGGGCCGGAGGCTCTGGCGGAGGCGGCGCTGGCGCTCGCCGCGCGGCATGGAGCGCAGGCGCGCGTCATCGCCGGCGATGCGCTGCTCTCGGAAAATTTCCCGCTCGTTCACGCGGTCGGCCGCGCGGCGGCGCAGGCGCCGCGGCTCGTCGACATCAGCTTCGGGCCGGAAGAGGCGATGAAGGTGACGCTGGTGGGGAAGGGCGTCTGCTTCGACAGCGGCGGCCTCGACATCAAGCCGAGCAGCGCCATGCTGCTGATGAAAAAGGATATGGGCGGCGCCGCCACGGCGCTGGCGCTGGCTGATATTCTGATGGGCTCTGGCGCGCGTCTGCGCCTGCGCGTGCTGCTGCCCATCGTCGAGAACGCCATTTCGGCGGACGCCATGCGGCCGGGCGACATTTATCCGAGCCGCAAGGGCCTCTCGGTCGAGATCGGCAACACGGATGCGGAAGGGCGTCTCATTCTCGCGGACGCTCTGGCGCTCGCCGCCGAGGAGGACCCCGATCTGCTGCTCGATTTCGCCACGCTCACCGGCGCGGCGCGCGTCGCGCTCGGCCCGGAGCTCCCCGCCTTCTACACGGGAGACGATGCTCTGGCGCTGGAGATCGAGACCTATGGCCGCAAGCTCGGCGATCCCGTTTGGCGGCTGCCCTTGTGGGAGCCTTATGATTCGCAGCTCGACGGCAAAGCGTCGAACATTGTGAATGTGTCGTCGAGCGGACATGCAGGCTCGATCACCGCGGCGCTGTTCTTGCGCCGCTTCGTGGCCAAGCCGGAGAAATGGGCGCATTTCGATCTCTTCGCCTGGACTCCTTCCGCCAAGCCGGGCCGGCCGGAGGGCGGCGAGATTCAGACGGCGCGGCTGCTCGCCGAGCTGATCGAGGAGCGCGCCGCGCGTTGGAGCGTGAAGACATGAGCGAGAGCTTCGACAAAAGGCTGACGCCGGCGCGGCCCGATCTCGCCGCGCGCCATCTCGAGGGCAAGGTCGAGGCGGCGCGCTTCGTCGATGGGCGTCGCATGCAGGTGAAGGAAGGCGTCGCCGATCTGAAGCGCGAGCCGCGACCGGACGCACGGCTCGACACGCAGGCGCTCTATGGCGAGACCATCATCGTCTATGACGATGAGGAGGGCTGGTCCTGGGCGCAGCTCGAGCGCGATGGCTATGTCGGCTGGATCGCCGCCAATGTGCTCTGGAGCCGCATAGAGATGCCGACGCATCGCGTCAGCGTTCCCCGCACCTTTGTTTTTCCGCGAGCGGAGATCAAGGACCCGCCCTTGCTCGCTCTGCCGCTCGGCGCCGAAGTGGAGATCGTCGGCGAGCGCGACAAATTCCTCATAGAGGCCGGCGGCGGCTTCATCTATCGCACGCATCTGACCCCGCGCGCGGCGCGCGTCACGGATTTCGTCGCTGTGGCGGAGAGCCTCATCGGCGCGCCCTATCTTTGGGGCGGCAAGAGCTGGCTCGGCGTCGATTGCTCTGGCCTGGTGCAGACCTCCCTCGCTTTCGCCGGGATAGAGGCGCCGCGCGATACGGATTTGCAGGAGAAGTCGCTCGGCCGCGCGCTCGCCGAAAGCGAGACGATGCGGCGCGGCGATCTCGTTTTTTGGAAAGGCCATGTCGGCATAATGCAGGACGCAGAGCGCCTGCTGCACGCCAACGCCTTTCATCTGCAGGTCGCCAGCGAGCCCTTCGCGCCGGCGCGGGAGCGGATTTTGGCCTCTGGCTCGGCGGTGACGAGCGTGCGGCGAATCTTCGAGTGACGACAATGCCCGAGCCGCTCTATCTCGAAGACCTCTTCGTCGGTCAGCGCTTTCATGGAGGGCCGGTCGAGGTCACGACGGAGGAGATCAAAGCTTTCGCGGCCAAATTCGACCCGCAGCCCTTTCATCTCGACGAGACGGCGGCGAAGGACAGCCTGTTCGGCGGTCTGGTGGCCAGCGGCTGGCATACGGCCTCGCTCACCATGCGGCTGCTGACGCAATGCGCGTCATTTTCCGGCGGGCTGATCGGCGTCGGCGGCAAGATCGAATGGCTGCGGCCCGTGCGGCCAGGCGATCTTCTGAGCGTCGAGGCGACCATTCTGCGCATTGCGCCGTCGAAGTCGCGCAACGATCGCGGAATGGTGAAGATGCGCGTCGTGACGTCCAATCAGCGCGGCGAAACCGTGCAACTGCTCGCTGCCGATGTGCTCGCCTTTCGGCGACCGACCGGGCCGTGAGGCCGGCGCTATTTCACCTTTTGATAGGCGCGCAGCAGGCGCCGCAGGGCGATGACGCCGGAGGCGCGGCTCGGATCATAGGTCGGATTGCCGCCGGCGAAGCCCGTCGCATAATCCGAGATGAGCGCCACGGCCGCGAAAGGCAGCGCGAATCGCTTGGCGAGTATTGCCTCCGGCACGATCGATACGCCGAGCGCGTCGGCGCCGAGCATGCGGGCCATTTTGGCTTCCGCCGGCGTCTCATAGCTCGGGCCGGAGAACCACATGAAGACGCCTTCATGCAGCGTCACCCCGGCGCCTGCGCTGGCCTGCTTGAGGCGGCGCAGCAGCCTTTTGTCATAGGCGCCGTTCATATTCACGAAATTCTGTCCCGTTGCGCCGATGAGCGGATTGAGGCCGCTGAAATTGATGTGATCGGTCACGGAGAGAATGGAGGAGGGCTGAAAATCGGCGTTGGTGGAGGTGGCGAGGCCGGTGGAGAGCAGGGCCCGCACGTTCAAAAGCGTCAATGTCTCGATCGGCGAGGACATCAGGCTGGGATCGCCGCTGTCGTAGAATTCCGAGCGGCCCTTGAGGAACAGCATGGGCGCGCCTTCGACGAGGCCGATCACGAGCTCGCCGCCCTCGATCTGAGGAAAGCCCGGCAGCTCGGAATAGGGGATGGCGACCGCCTGCTCGCCGATGTCGGCGGCGGCGAGAAATTCGCGTCCGAGCACGACCGCGGTTTCGATCGGCCCCAGAGGATTGCGCGCGCCGATGATGTCGGCCGCGTCCCTTGCGCGCGTGCTCATGAGTAGCCTCGAAAGGATCCGAATCGTCGCAGTGGAGTGTGACGAAGCGAAGGCGTCGCCGCAAGTGCGCGCATGGGCGCTATCGGAATCAGGCCTTGTCGCCGGAGTGCGGCTCGGCCTCGATGCGGAAGGCGGCGGCGAAGAGGGCGCGCGTGTAATCGCTCTTGGGCGCGGCGAAGACGTCTACCGCCGGGCCTTCCTCCACCACCTTGCCGTGGCGCATGACGATGAGATGGGCGGCGAGCGACTTCACCACCTTGAGATCATGGCTGATGAAGAGATAGGCGAGGCGGTGCTTGGCCTGCAATTCGCGCAGCAGATCGACGATCTGCGCCTGCACGGACATGTCGAGCGCCGAGGTCGGCTCGTCGAGCACGATGAATTTCGGCTTCAGCACAATGGCGCGTGCGATGGCGATGCGCTGGCGCTGGCCGCCCGAGAATTCATGCGGATAGCGGTCCATCATGGCGGGGTCGAGACCCGTCTCGGCCAGCGCCTTGGCGACGATCTCGCGCGTCTCCTCGAAGGAGAGACCCTTCATCTGCACGCCGAGTCCCTCGGCGACGATTTCCGCGATCGACATGCGCGGCGACAGCGAGCCGTAAGGGTCCTGAAAGACGATCTGCATGTCGCGGCGCAGCGGGCGCATTTCTTTGACGGTCTTCGCGTCTATGCGCTCGCCGAGATAGAGGATCGGCCCCTCCGAGCGGATGAGCCGCAGCAGCGCGAGGCCGAGCGTCGTCTTGCCGGAGCCCGATTCGCCGACGACGCCGACCGTCGAGCCGCGGCGGACCGCGAGGGTGACGCCGTCCACCGCCTTGATATGGCCGACGGTGCGGCGCAGAAAGCCGCGCTTGATCGGAAACCAGACCTTGAGGTCGTCGGCGGCGACGAGAACGGGCTCGTTCTCGTCATCCGGCGGCGGCGAGCCCTTGGGCTCGGCGGCGAGCAGGGCCTTGGTGTAGGGATGCTCGGGCGCCGAGAAGACCTTCTCGACATCGCCCTTCTCGACGATGCGGCCGTGCTGCATCACGCAGACATCATCGGCGAAGCGCCGCACCAGGCCGAGATCATGGGTGATGAAGAGCATGGCCATGCCATAGGTCTTCTGCACGCGCTCCAGCAGAGCGAGAATCTGCGCCTGCACGGTGACGTCGAGCGCTGTCGTCGGCTCGTCGGCAATGAGCAGGTCCGGCCGATTGGCGAGCGCCATGGCGATCATCACGCGCTGGCGCTGGCCGCCCGACAATTGATGCGGAAAGGCGGTGAGACGCTCGGACGGGTTTGGAATGCCGACCTCGCCGAGCAGCTCCACGACTCGCGCGCGGATTTTTTCGGCGCCGCGCGCGCCATGCAGCTCGAGGATTTCGCCGATCTGCTGCTCGATCGTCTGCAGCGGATTGAGCGATGTCATCGGCTCCTGAAACACCATCGTGATCTTCGCGCCGCGAATGGCGCGCAGCTCGGCGTCCGAGAGCTTCAGAATGTCTTTGCCGGAAAAGTCGATGCGTCCCGACGGATGTACGGCCGCAGGCGGCAGCAGCCGCACGATCGAGAGCGCGGTGATGGATTTGCCGGAGCCTGACTCGCCGACCAGCGCCAGCGTGCGCCCGCGTTCGACGGAGAAGGAGACTTTATCGACCGCGAGCGTCTCCTTGCCGCCTTGGGCGAAGGCGATGGACAGATCGCGGACGTCGAGGAGGGGGGAATCCATTTGATCGTTCACCGGAAGGTCTTTCGCGGGTCGAAGGCGTCGCGCACGGCTTCGCCGATGAACACCAGAAGCGAGAGCATCAGCGCGATGATGACGAAGCCGGTGAGGCCGAGCCAGGGCGCCTGCAGATTGGATTTGCCTTGCAGCAGAAGCTCGCCGAGCGACGGCGAGCCCGGCGGCAGGCCGAAGCCCAAAAAGTCGAGCGAGGTCAGCGTCGTGATCGAGGAATTGAGCACGAAGGGCAGGAAGGTCAAGGTCGCGACCGTGGCGTTGGGCAGAAGATGGCGCGTGATGATGCGGAAATTGGAGAGGCCGAGCGCGCGCGCGGCGTTCACATATTCGAAATTGCGCGCGCGCAGAAATTCCGCGCGCACCACATGCACCAGTGACACCCAGGAGAAGAGCAGCAATATGCCGAGCAGCACGAAGAAGCCCGGCGCCAGAAAGGACGACACGATGATGAGCAGATAGAGCTGCGGCAGCGACGACCACACTTCGATGAAGCGCTGGAACACGAGATCGATCCACCCGCCGAAAAAGCCCTGCACGGCGCCCGCCGCGACGCCGACGATGGAGGAGATGCTCGCCAGAATGAGGCCGAACAGCACCGATAGTCGGAAACCATAGAGCAGGCGCGCGACGACGTCGCGGCCTTGGTCATCCGTGCCGAGCCAGTTCCATTCGATCGCCGAGCAGCCGAGATGCGCTTTGTCGGGCCCGAGCTTTTTTGCCGCCGCGGCTTCGCATTGCGCCTTGGTGAGCAGCCATGTCGGCGGCGAGGGCGCCGGCGTCGGCAGATCGAGATTATGCGTGTCGTAGGAATAGTGTATCGGCGGCCAGATCATCCAGCCATTGGCGTCGATCTCTTTCTCGATCGTCGGATCACGATAGTCCGTGCGCGCGAGAAAGCCGCCGAATTTCTCTTCCGGGTAATCTTTGAAGATCGGGAAGAGCAGCTCGCCCTTGTAATAGGCGAGCACGGGCTTGTCGTTGGCGATGAAGTTGGACGCCAGCGAAAGCAGAAAAAGCGCCATGAATATCCAGAAGGACCAATAACCCCTGGAGTTGGCCTTGAAATTCTGCAGCCGGCGGCGATCGATCGGCCGCAGGTGAAACAGCCCGCCGCCCGGAATTTCCGGCGCGAGCTTCATCGTCGGGGCAGGGATGCTGGTCTCGTTCATCGGTCAGACCTCGCGCGTCTCGAAATCGATGCGCGGATCGATCCAGGTGTAGGTGAGGTCCGAGAGCAGATTCACCACGAGGCCCAGCAGCGCGAAAATATAGAGATTGGCGAACACCACCGGATAATCGCGATTGACGATGGATTCGTAGGAGAGATAGCCGAGCCCGTCGAGCGAGAAGATCGTCTCTATGAGCACGGAGCCGGTCAAGAAGGCGTGCACGAAGGCGCCCGGAAAGCCGGAGACGACGATGAGCATGGCGTTGCGGAACACATGGCCGTAGAGCACGCGGTTCTCGGTCAGGCCCTTCATGCGCGCCGTCTGCACATATTGCTTGCGGATTTCGTCGAGGAAGGAGTTTTTGGTCAGAAAGGTCTGCGTCGCGAAGGCGCCGAGCGTCATGGCGAGCACGGGCAGGCAGATGTGCCAGAGATAATCGCCGACCTTGGCCGGCAGCGACAGCTCCGAGAAATTCTCCGAGACGAGGCCCCGCAATGGGAAAATCTGCCAGAAGGAGCCGCCGGCGAAGAGCACGATGAGCAGCATCGCGAAGAGAAAGCTCGGTATCGCATAGCCGATGATGACGAGATTGGACGTCCAAGAATCGAAACGCTCGCCGTCGCGCACCGCTTTGGCGATGCCGAGCGGGATGGAGACGGAATAGGAGATGAGCGTCATCCATAGGCCGAGCGACATCGAGACGGGCAGCTTCTCGCCGATGAGCTTCAGCACGCTCTCGTCCCGAAAATAGCTGCGGCCGAAGTCGAAGACGGCGTAATTTTTCACCATCAGCAGGAAGCGTTCCCAGGCCGGCTTGTCGAAGCCGAACTGCTTTTCCAGCTCTGCGATGAATTTGGGATCGAGCCCCTGCGCGCCGCGATATTTGGAGGCGCCTTCCGCGCCGGCGCCGGGAGTCGCCGCGCCGCCGCGGCCGACATCGCCGCCGCCGCCGGAAAAGCGCGAGGTCGCGCCCATGTCATAGCCCTGCAGCTGCGCGATGACGCGCTCGACGGGACCGCCGGGGGCGAATTGCACAATGGCGAAGGAGATGAGCATGATGCCGAGGATCGTCGGGATCATCAGCAGCAGGCGTCGCAGAATATAGGCGGCCATATTCGTTCAACGCCCCGTGTAGTTGATCTTGCGCGCTTTGGAGTCGTCCCACCACCATGTCGCGGCTATGCCCGGGTCGAAGCGTGGGTAGCGCTCCGGGCGGCCGAACACATCCCAATGGGCGATCCAATGCGTCGGCTTGTAATAATGCGGAATCCAATAATAGCCCGCGATCAGCACACGATCGAGAGCGCGGCAGATTGCGACGAGTTCGGCGCGCGAGTTTGCAAGCAGCGCCTTTTCGATGAGGGCGTCGGCGACCGGATCGGCGACGCCGATCACATTGCGCTCGCCTTTGGTTCGCGCCGCTCGGGAGCCGAACATGACGCGCAGCTCCTCGCCCGGCGAATAGCCCATGCGCGGGCGCTCCATGATGATGTCGTAGTCGAAATCGTCGAGCCGCGCCTTGTATTGCGCGGAGTCGACGATCCGGATACGCGCGTTGACCCCGATGAGCTTCAGATTTTTGACGAAGGGCTGGGTGAGACGCTCGAAGAAGCTCGAATTATAGAGAAATTCGACTTCGATCGGTTTGCCGCTCGGCAGGCGCGTCACGCCGTCCTTGCGCGTGCACCCGGCCTCAGTCAGCAGATCGACGGCCTTGCGAAGCAGATTGCGGTCTTGTCCTGATCCATCGGAGACGGGCGGCTGGAAAGGCGCGTCGAAGACTTCTTTTGGCAGCTGATCGCGAAACGGCTCCAGCAGCGCGAGCTCGGCAGGCGTCGGCGGACCTACGGCCTCGAGGTCCGAATTCTCGAAATAGGAGCTCGTCCGCTTGTAGGAATCATACATAAGATTGTGATTGGTCCATTCGAAGTCGAAAGCGTAGCCGAGGGCCTTGCGCACGCGCGGATCGGAAAAAACCGGCCGGCGAATGTTCAGAAACCAGCCCTGAGAGTTGGAGTTGTTGTAGTCGGGGATTTCCTCTCGCTTGACGCGCCCGTCGCGAAAGGCGGGGAAGTCGTAGCCTGTCGCCCAAATCGCGGAAGTGAACTCCTCGTGCGCTGTGAAGGAGCCGGCTTTGAACGCCTCGAAGGCGACGTTGCGATCGGCGTAATAGTCGAAGCGGATCACGTCGAAATTGGCTTGGCCGACATTGACCGGCAAGTCTTTCGCCCAATAGTCCGGCACGCGCTCGAAGGAAATGAAACGGCCCGGATCGAACGGCCCGACCTTATACGCCGAAGAGCCGAGAGGCGGCTCCATCGTCGTCTGGTTGAACTTGTGCTTCGTATAATATGCTTTGGAGAAAATCGGCTGACTGGCGACCACGATCGGCAGGTCGCGCGTGCGGCTCGGCGCGAGCTTGACGACCAGAATGTCGTCTGCGATCGCCGTCGCGCTCACGAGGTCGCGTAACGATTGCGAGATCGACGGATGGCCCTCATTTTTCAAAATATCGAGCGAGAAGGCGACATCATGGGCAGTGAGCGGCGTGCCGTCATGAAAACGCGCTTCTCTGCGTAGGATAAAAGTGTAGGTGAGTTTGTCGGCGGATATGCGGACCTGCTTGGCGACGAGGCCGTAGAGCGCGTCGCGCTCGTCGAGGCTGCCGGCCATCAATGTATCGTAGACGAGTCCGATGCCCGCAGCCGGATTACCGCGCAAAATAAAGGGGTTGAGCGAATCGTAGCTGCTCATCTCGGGCGGCGGCGGCTCCATCACCAACGTTCCGCCCTTGGGCGCCTTGGGGTTCACATAGGCGAAATGCGGAAAGTCCGCCGGCTCGGCGAGCTCGCCGAAGATGGAGAGCCCGTGGCTCTCGGTCTCGCCCGGCGCGGCTTCGGCGAAGGCGGGGCGGATGGCCCATCCCGGCAGGGCGAGCCCGGCGAGGCTCGAGAGGGCGGCGAGCGCCCGGCGGCGCGTCACAGGAAGAAAATTGCGTGTTTCAGCCAAGGTGATCTCGCTTTCGGGGCGTCAGGGCTGGCGTGAGCGCGACGGCTCACGCGAATCCCGCGATTATGTCGGATTTTCGGGATGAAGCCATATGAGATTGCAGTCGCTTCCCATATGACGCGCGAGCCGGGGCCGCGGTTCCGCCTTCCGCGGGAGGGCGCCGGATACGCGAGGAAAGCGCCGCTTTTCGGGCAGCGGGACCGCGGGCGAGCCGGCCCCGCGAGAATTGCGGAAGCTAAATGTTGTGTCCGCTGGCCAAGGCGCCGTATTCGATGGCCCCTTTCGTATCGCGTCGGGAGCGCAGCCGAGATGACCAGAGAGCCCCGCCCGTTCCGCCACCAGGCCTTCATCGACGGCGCCTTCGTCGCCGCCGACAATGGCGCGACCTTCGCCGTTCGCGATCCGGCCACGGGCGCGGTATTGGCCGAGGTCCCGGACTTGGGCGCAGCGGAGACGCGCCGCGCGATCGAGGCCGCCGAGCGCGCGCTGCCCGGCTGGCGCGGCAAGCTCGCCAAGGAGCGCGCGCAAATATTGCGGCGCCTGCATGATCTGCTGCTCGCCGATCAGGAGCGCCTCGCGCAGATCATCACCGCGGAGCAGGGCAAGCCGATCGCCGAGGCGCGCGGCGAGATCGCCTATGCCGCCGCCTATTTCGACTGGTTCGCGGAGGAGGGCCGCCGCGTCTATGGCGATGTGATTCCGCAGCAGGCGCGCGAGAAGCGCATTCTCGTGTTCAAGCAGGCGATCGGCGTCACCGCCGCGATCACGCCCTGGAACTTTCCTTCCGCCATGATCGCGCGCAAGGCCGGCGCGGCGCTCGCCGCCGGCTGCACGATGGTGGTGAAGCCGGCCGAGCTGACGCCGCTCTCGGCGATAGCGATGGCCGAGATCGCGCAGCGTGCCGGCGTGCCGGACGGCGTGCTCAATGTGGTGACGACCAACGACCCCGCCAGCGTCGGCGCCGAGTTCACCTCCAATCCGACAGTGCGCAAGATCAGCTTCACCGGCTCGACCGAGGTGGGGAAGATTCTTCTGCGCCAGGCGGCGGAGAATGTGCAGAAATGCTCGATGGAACTCGGCGGCAACGCGCCTTTCATCGTCTTTGCCGACGCCGATCTCGATCTCGCGGTGAAGGGCGCGCTCGCGACCAAATATCGCAACAGCGGCCAGACCTGCGTCTGCGCCAATCGCTTCCTCGTGCAGAAAGACGTCGCCGAGGCCTTCGGCGCCAAGCTCGCCGAGGCGGCCTCCAGGCTGAAGGTCGGGCGCGGCGTCGAGCCCGGCGTCGTCATCGGTCCGCTGATCGAGGAGGCGGCGGTCGAGAAGGTCCAGCGTCTCGTCGCCGACGCCCGCGCGCGCGGCGCGAAAGTGCTGACCGGCGGCGGACGCCATGAGCTCGGCGGCAATTTCTATGCGCCGACCGTGCTCTTCGACACGCGGCCGGACATGCAGATTTTCGCGGAGGAGATCTTCGGTCCCGTCGCCGCGATCACCACTTTCGAGGATGAAGCGGAGGCGCTCCGCCTCGCCAATTCGACGCATTATGGCCTCGCCGCCTATTTCTACAGCCGCGACATAGCGCGCGTGTTCCGCGTCGCCGAGCAGCTGGAGTTCGGCATGGTCGGCGTCAACGAGTCGCTGATGTCGAGCGAGGCGGCGCCTTTCGGCGGCGTGAAGCAATCGGGCATGGGACGCGAGGGCTCCAAATACGGAATAGAGAGCTATCTCGAGATCAAATATGTCTGTCTCGGCAATATGTGAGGCGTTCAGCCTGCGCGGTTCGGCGTGCCCAGCACATGCACGTCGGGCGCGATCATCACATTGTCGAAACGCTGCGTGAACATCGGCGCCGCGAAGAAGGCGACGGCGCGCAGCGTTTCCTCGCCCGTGTTGACGAGATCATGCCGCAGCGGCGTCGGAATGACGAAGACGTCGCCCGGCCGCACGTGATGGACGACGCCGCCTTCTGCGCGCAATTCGCCGCAGCCGCCGAGAATATATTGCGTCTCCTCGGTGGCGTCCGTGTGCCAGCCGAGCCGTCCGCCGGGCTCGATCTCATAGACGATGGTCGAGGATTGCGTCGCGCCATGCTCGCCGCAGGAGGCGAAGGCGCCCGCCCAGCGCACGCTCGGATCGTCCACGCCGCCGACTTTGGCGCGCGGCAGGTCATTGGTGGCGACGAGGTGAATGGCGCTCATTGATCTTCTCCGAAATTCTAATCGAATTTTCCATGGCGCGAGTTCCGGGCGCGAGTTCCGGGGACGAGTCCCGCCGCAGTTCCAACGCGCCGCGCGCGGCTTCGTTCCGCGTGCTTGACAGGGGAGCGCTGTGCGGCTCTATTGAAAGGCGATGGTTCCCTCTCGAGGGATCAAAAGGGAATGCGGTGAGCGTCGGCGACGGCGCGAAGCCGCGGCTGCCCCCGCAACTGTGAGCGGCGAGCCGAGGATCAAACGAGCCACTGGAGCCATGCGCTCCGGGAAGGCGATCCGAAGGCGCTGACCCGCGAGCCAGGAGACCTGCCATCAGTCGTGGTCACGCGCGATAGCGTCGGGCGGGGTGCACCGAGGCGGCCGAGACCCTTTTCGCATAGCGCGAGAGGGTCGCGACCTTTCGCAGTGACGGCCCACGTCTGCTGCGAGTCTTCCGGCAATGTCCTCCCTGTCCCATCGGGCCGCCCTCACGGGCGCTGCTTCTCATATTGCGTTTCTTTCCGCCTCGCTTCTCCTTCCCGCTTCCGCCGCGGGGCAGGAGGCTCTGCCCACGGTTGAGATCGGCGCGGCGACCATCGTCTCCGCCGATCGCGTCGAGGAGCGCGTCGACAAATCCTCCTCCTCCGTCACCGTCATTCCGTCCGCGCAGATCGAGAAGCGCGGCGCGACCGGCCTCACCGAGGCGCTGCGCGGCGCGCCGGGCCTCGATCTCTATGAGACGGGCGGTCCCGGCGCGCAGACCTCCGTGTTTCTACGCGGCGCGACGCCTGGCCAGACGCTCGTCCTCGTCGATGGCGTGCGCATCGGCGATCCGTCCTCCACCGACGGCTCCGTCGATCTCGGCGGCCTCGTCGCCACGGACATAGAGCGCATAGAGGTGCTGCGCGGCCCGCAATCGGCGCTCTATGGCTCGGATGCGATGGGCGGCGTCATTCACATCGTCACGCGCAAAGGCGAGGGACGGCCGCGCGCGTCTCTCTCCCTGGAAGGCGGCTCCTATGGAACCGGACATTTGCGCGCGCGCGTCTCGGGAAGCGAGGATCGCTTGTGGTACGCATTCGCGATCGATGCGCTGACGATCGACGGCCATCCGCGCTATGGCTATCGCATTGCGCGCCCGCTGACGATCGGCGACGGCAAGACGCCTCTGCCGCCTCTGCCGCCCAATGATCCGACCAGAAAGGGCGGCGCCAGCGCGCGCCTCGGCTATCGCATGAATGAGGATGTCGCGGTCGCGGCCGGTTTCTTCGGCTATGACAGCGCGATCCGCTTCGACAATCCCTATTCCTTCTCGGCGATCGACGCCTACGATCCGCAGAACCATCAGCATGCGACATTCGCGCAAGGCTTTGCGCGCGTCGACGCCGACATGTTCGATCGCGCATTGCACAATCGTTTCACTCTGTTCGGCAATGTGACGAACCGCGACGTCTGGCAGGCGCGCTCCTGCTATGATGCGAGCTTCGACGCCTATAATTGCCGGCGCGGCTATCGTGGAACGCGGCGCGGCTTCGAATATCAGGGCGATCTCACGCTCGGCGAATTCGGCCTTCTGACCTTCGGCGCTCGCAATGAGACGGAGTCTGTCCGCACGTCGCAGGACCCTGTTCCGCCGACCACATTCACGCCGATCGACGCTGCGCAGACGACGCATTCGGGCTTCGCGCAGCATAAGCTCACCTTGCTCGAGCGCGTCGATCTGTCCTATGGCGGACGTATCGACGCCGTCGATCAAAATCGCACATTCGCGACATGGCGCGCCACCGCCGCTTACCGCCTCGAGGAGACGGGGACCAAATTGCGCGGCAGCGCCGGAACGGGCGCGCGCGTCGCCTCGCTCTATCAGCGCTTCAGCCAATATGGCGATCCGACGCTCGCGCCGGAAACGAGCGTCGGATATGACGTCGGCGTCGATCAATCCTTGTTCGGCGAGCGTCTCTATGCCTCCGTGTCGCTGTTCGAAAATCGCTTTCGCGATCTCATTGAATTCGGCCGCGCGCCGAGCTGCTCTGCGACACAGGCTTTCGGCTGCTATTACAATGTCGGCCGCGCGCGCACGAAAGGCGTCGAATTCTCCGGCGAGGCGATCGTCATTCCCGGCGAATGGCGCTTGCGCGCCAGCTACACGCATCTCGCCGCGGAAAATCTGACGACGCATCGCAGCCTGTACCGTCGGCCGCGCGACAAGGCGACGGGCTCCCTCATCTACACGGGAATCGCAGGGCTGGAGCTCGAGGCGCGCCTCAGCTACGTCGGGCCCAATCCCGACTATGACTATATTTTCTCGCAGCGCGTGACGCTCGCGCCTTACGCCAAGCTCGATCTCTTCGCCGATTACAAGATCGACGAACGCATGTCTGTGTTCGCGCGGATCGAGAATGTCAATGATGCGCGCTATGAGGAAGTCTACGATTACGGAACGGCGGGACGCTCCATCTATGGCGGCGTGAAATTCAGCTGGTGATGAGGTTTCAGGGAGAATGAACCAATGACGAATGCGACGCCGCAAAGGCGCCTGGAGCCGGATGGAACGCCGGTCGATGTCTTCGCTCTGCCGACCGACGCGCAGAGCCTCGAAGCGCTGCTGCGCGATCTTTTTCAAAATCATTGGCGCGAGATCGTGTTCGGGCCGATCATTCAAGGCGCGGCCTTCGAGATTCATGTCGATCATGCGCCGACGCATATCGGTCTTCTCGACGGCTATCTCACCATCGCTTTTGGGCAGACGCATTTTCATGTCTGCATCGGCGAGACGAAAGGACCGCGCAGCCGGCCGACGTCGCCGGAGCTCGCGCGGCGCAGGCGCACGGCGCGTGCGGAGCTGCATCGGCGCTTCTCCGGCACATGCGTTCCAATGTCCTGGAGCCTGCAATTGCTCAATGGCGCGGATGAGCAGCAGCTCGCCGTGCTCTTGCCCAATCCGTTTCTGCATCCAGAAACGGAGAAAGTCCTGCGTGAGCCCGATTGGTCGCGGCTCTCATTGTGGGATGCGTTGCGGGCGCGCTGGCTCGGGCTCGTCGAGCCCGATCCGCTCGATCGGCCGGCGCATTGATCTTCGGCATTGACCTTCGGCAGAGCAGGGCGTTCGTCCCCGCTCATAAATAAGGAGCATCGCATGACAAGGCTTTCACTTCCCATCATCGACGAGCGCAATCTGCTGTGGAGCGGCGCGCTCATTCTCGTCGGCGCCTTCTTCTCGCTGGCTTTCGCTTGCGCGGCGCCGCTCGCGGGCTTCGCCGCCATTGCGGCGCTCACCAGCACGCGGCGCAATGCGCTGGCGCTGACGGCGGCGATCTGGTTCGCCAATCAGCTCGTCGGCTTCACCATGCTGCATTATCCATTGGACTTCGAGACGCTCGCCTGGGGCGGCGCGCTCGGACTCGTCGCGCTCATCTGCTGCGAGACTGCGCGCTTTGCGGCGCGCATGTCGATCGGCGCCGGCGCGCCCTTCGCTGCGCTCGCCGCGAGCTTTCTCGTCTATGAGGGCGCGCTCTTCGCGATCACCCGCGCGGTGGGCGGCGATGTGTCGCATTATGCGCTCGCCAGCGTCGCGCGCATCTTCGCCATCAACGCCGGCGCTTTCTTCGGGCTCTGGGCCCTTGCCCTCGTCTGTGCGGCCATTGGCGCTGGGCGGCGGGTCGTGTCGTTGCGCGTTTGAAGCATGTCATTGGCGCGCGTCATTCTCTCCTTGGGGAGAATGACGCGAACGTCGGTGTCCGCGTCGGATGGATCGACGTGTCTCGAGAAGCGAGCCTGAAGGCTCGCGGTCCAAGCGCGGCTGTTCGAGTGCTCTCCTAGACCGCGAGCCTTCAGGCTCGCTCTTTTAAAACCGTTCGGCTTCGATGACGCAGGCGCCTATTTCGGCGCGTGCACCAGCAGGCGCGCGACGCGGCGTGGATCGGCTTCGACGATCTCGAATTCCCAGCCGTCCACTGGCGCCGGCACGATCTCGCCGCGCATCGGCACATGGCCGGCGAGCGATGCGACGAGCCCGCCGAGCGTCGTCACTTCGGCGCCGTCGTCCTCCGGCGTGAAATCGACGCCGAGCCGCTGCGAGACTTCCTCGAGATCGGCCTTGGCGTCGATGAGATAAACGCCGTCGGACACGGTCTCTATGCGCGGCTCCTCATCGACGTCATGCTCGTCCTCTATGTCGCCGACGATCATCTCGACGATGTCCTCCATCGTCACGAGACCATGCGTGCCGCCATATTCGTCGATGACGAGCGCGAGATGCGTGCGCGTCGCCTGCATCTTCACCAAAAGATCGAGCGCCGGCATGGAGGGCGGCACATAGAGCACCGGCTTCAGCACGGTGACGGTGGAGAGCTCAGCGGAAAAATCGATTGCGGCGAGCGAGACCGTCGGCGCGTGCTCGCTCGGCGCCGGCGCTTCCCCCATCACGGGCTCGGCGCGTTCGGCGAGCGAGGCGAGATAATCGACGAAATCGCGAATATGGATCATGCCGCGCGGATCGTCGAGCGTGTCGCCATAGACGGGCAGTCGCGAGTGGCCGGCGTTGCGAAACAGCGCCAGCGTCTCGCCGAGCGTGGCGTCCTGCGCGACGGCGACGATATCGGCGCGCGGGATCATCGCGTCGGCGACGCGCAGATCATGCAGGGCCAGCACATTCTTCAGCAGCACGCGCTCATGCGGCGTCACATCGCCGGCGGCGCCTTCCAGCGCCTCCTCTATGTCCTCGCGCACCGAGGGCGAGCCGAGCCCGATGAGCGCGCGCAGCCGATCGACGATGCCGCTTCGCTGCTCGCGCCTCGTGGCCGCGTGCTCGCCATTGTCCGTCCTAGACATCGCCGTTCGATTTTCCTTTGGATGAAGCCTCCGCCACGAGCTCGGAGCCTTCGTAAGGATCATTGAGGCCGAGCGCCGCCGCTATGCGGCGCTCCAGCGCCTCCATCTCTTCGGCCTCCCGTGGAGCTTGATGGTCGTAGCCGATCAGATGCAGAAATCCATGAATGAGCAAATGGGTGAGATGCGCGTCGAAGCTCTTGTCCTGCTCCGCCGCCTCGCGCGCGACGGTCTCATGCGCGATGACGATATCGCCGAGCGCCATGCGGCGCGCGAGCGGGCCGGGCGTCTCGAAGGAGAGCACATTGGTGGGCTTGTCCATGCCGCGCCATTGCGCGTTCAATTCGCGGATCGTCGCGTCATCAGTGAAGTTGACGCTGAGCTCGCAGCCCGGCGCGAGCGGCGCCGCCGTCTGGGCGACGCACTCGCGCACGGTACTCTGCGTCAGCTCGTCGAGCCCGGCCTGCTGATCCCAGCAGGGCGCAGTAACGATAATGTCGATCGCGACGCTCATGATTCTCGAGGCTTCGCCTTCTCCCGCCCGGCCGCCTCATAGGCGCCGACGATTTGCCGCACGAGGTCGTGGCGCACCACGTCGCCCTCGGCGAATTTCACCCTTCCGACCCCCTCGATATTGGAAAGCAGCGCGATCGCTTCGCTCAGCCCGGATTTCTGGCCGGGCGGCAGATCGGTCTGCGACGGGTCGCCATTGATGATCATACGCGATCCGTCGCCGAGACGGGTGAGGAACATTTTCATCTGCATGGAAGTGGCGTTCTGCGCTTCGTCTAGCAAAACGCAGGCCTTGGTGAGCGTGCGCCCGCGCATGAAGGCGAGCGGCGCCACTTCTATCATGCCGGTCTGAATGCCGCGCTCCACCATGCGCGGATCCATGAAATCATGGAGTCCGTCATAGATGGGCCGCAGATAGGGATCGACCTTCTCGCGCATGTCGCCGGGCAGGAAGCCCAAGCGCTCGCCGGCCTCCACCGCCGGGCGCGAGAGAATGATGCGCTCGACCACGCCCTGCTCGAGCAGCGAGACGGCATGGCCGACGGCGAGCCAGGTCTTGCCCGTGCCGGCCGGCCCTTCGGCGAACACCAGCTCATAGCGCTTCAGCGCCCGCAGATAGAGATCCTGGGCGAGGTTTCGCGCCCGCACAGGACCGCGTCGGCGCGTCGAAACTTGCTCGAAGACCGCGCGGCCGGGCTCCGCCTCGGGAAATAGGCTGCCCTGGCGGGCCGATTCCTGAATGGCGCCATCCACGTCGCCCAATCCCACCTTCTGGCCGAGCTGCACGCGGCCGTAGAGAATTTCCAGCACGCGGCGAGCCTGCTCGCAGGCCTCGGCGCGCCCCTTCAGCGTGACATGATTGCCATTGGCGAAGCAGGAGACGGCGAGGCGCCGCTCGATCTTGGCGAGATGCTGGTCATAGAGGCCGAAAACCAGCGAGGCGTAACGATTATCCTCGAAGGCGAGCGTGATCTCCGCCTCCGGCTCGCCCGAACGCGGCGCGTCCGGCTGTTCGAAGACCCGTCTCTCGCGGTCGAGCGTCACAGGGCGGCCTCCCTCACAGCTTCAAGGCTCGTTCGGCCGACGATGCCGCCGGCCAGCGAATTGGAGCCGGCGGCGACAATCGTCACCGGCAGAGTCTTTCCGATCAGCTCCAGGCCGCCCATCGCATGGACGGGCTGCATATAGGGGCTCTTGCCGGCGATCTGACCCTCGTGCCGGCCCGGCTTCTCGAACAAGACCTCGACCGTGCGGCCGACAGTGGCGGCGTTGAACGCCTGCCGCTGCTCCTCGACCAGCGCCTGCAGAATGGCGAGCCGCTCGGATTTGACGCGCTCGTCGATCTGATCCGCGCGCTCGGCGCCCGGCGTGCCGGGGCGCGGCGAATATTTGAACGAAAAAGTGGACGCGTATCCGACCGCGCGAATGAGCGCCAGCGTCGCCTCGAAATCCGCGTCGGTCTCGCCGGGAAAGCCGACGATGAAGTCCGAGGACAGCGCGATATCCGGCCGCGCCGCGCGCAGCCGCGCGACAATGTCCAGATAAAAGCGCGCGTCATGGCGTCGGTTCATCGCTTTCAAAATGCGATCCGAGCCGGATTGCACCGGAAGATGCACGAAGGGCGCCAGAGTCGGCAGCTCGGCATGGGCGTCGATCAGCTCCTGCGTCATATCGATCGGATGGCTGGTGGTGTAGCGCAGCCGCGTGACGCCTTCGATACGCTCCAGCCGCGCCAGCAGGCGGGGCAGGGACCAGGGCGCGCCACTCTCGTCCAAGCCGCTATAGGCGTTGACGTTCTGGCCGATGATGGTCAGCTCGCGCACGCCGGCCGCGGCCAGCGCCTCCGCCTCCTCGACGATCTCTTCTGGGCGACGCGATATTTCGGCGCCGCGCGTGTAGGGCACCACGCAGAAGGAGCAGAATTTGTCGCATCCTTCCTGCGCCGTGACGAAGGCCGTGACGTCGCGCACGCGCTTGCCCGCGGCCGCCGCGCGGCGCAGCGCCTCGAACTTGTCGGCGACGGCGAAATCCGTCTCGGCGACGCGCTCGCCCGCTTCGGCGCGGGTCAATAGATCGGAGAGGCGATGATAGCTCTGCGGCCCGACGACGAGATCGACCGCGCGCTGGCGGCGCAGCACCTCCTCGCCCTCCGCCTGGGCGACGCAGCCGGCGACGACGATTCGATAGTCCCGGCCTTCGGCGCCGCGCTCGCTTTTCAGCTTGGCGAGGCGGCCGAGCTCGGAATAGACCTTTTCCGTGGCCTTCTCGCGAATATGGCAGGTGTTCAGCACGACGAGATCGGCGTCGTCCTCATCGGCGGCCTCCGCATAGCCGCGCGCCGCGAGCAGATCGGCCATGCGCGTCGCGTCATAGACGTTCATCTGGCAGCCATATGATTTGACATAGGCTTTCGCGGGTCCCACGGCTCCCGGCGCTTGCTCGAGGGGTAAGGCGGGCGCGGGCTTCGATGCGGCGTCGGAAATCTTGGTTTCTCCTCAACGGGCGGCGGGGTCTCGCGCCGGGGCGATATTACTCTCGCTTTCCCGGCCCGCAACGTCCGTCGCCAGAAGTTCTCGCACGCGCGCCTCGGTGGCGGCGGCGAGAGCCTTGCGGTCGCCGGAGCCGGGGTCCACGGCCTCGCCCCACAATATATGGCATTTTGCGCCGCCGCGCTTCATAAGACTCCATAAATGTGGGAGGAATGTCATATCCCCGTACCAGCCGACGTCCAGTCGGCCGCCGGGCGCGCTTTTTCGCTCCGTGTAGAGAATGGCGGCCGGGGCGAGCGTGGGCGCGGCCGCATTGGCGGCGGCGAGATCGCTCAGCATGGCAAAATGCGAGGCGTTGAATTTCAGCACGCCGGCGCCGTCGCTCGACGTGCCTTCCGCGAAGACCACGATATCGTCGCCCTGCCGCAGCCGTTCCGCCAGAGCCGCATTGACGATGGGGATCGCGCGTCGATTGCCGCGCTCGACGAAGACCGTGCCCTGCAATCGCGCCAGAAAGCCGAGCACAGGCCAGGAGGAGACCTCTGACTTCGCCAGAAAAACCAGCGGATAGCGGCTGGCGAGGGCGATGATGTCGGTCCAGGAGACATGATTGGCGACGACGAATCGGGGGCTCTCGCCGGCGAGCCGGCCGCTCTCGCGGACCTCAATGCCGATGATGGCGCACATCACGCGGCAAAAGCCGGTCTGAATATTGTGGCGCAGCTCCCAGCGCCGTCTCCGCGCCAGCCATTGGATGGGGACGAAGACGACGAAGGCCCCGGTCATCGCCAGGACAAAAGCGAGCGCGCGCAGATAAGGCATGGCCCTGTCTCTAACGCGCGAACGACGGTTTCGTGACAGCCGGGCGGTTCCGCTATTTCCAGCGAGGCGCGCGTAGCCTTGACGGCTCGGCAATAAAAATATTAAGCCGATAGGAAATATTAATTATTTGGGGCCTCGAGATGACCATGATCACGTTTTCGCGTTTTCTACTCTCCGGCGTCGCCGTCGGCGCTCTGGCGTTGGCGTTCGCAGCGAAAGCGGAAGACGCTGTGGTCGAGGACGTCCAGGTCGGCGCCAAGAGCGAGAATGGATTGACCCTACAGGAGGAGAAAGTCCTGCTGAAGACGCCCCGGTCGGCCGGGATTGTCGCGGGCGAGAAGGCCACAGAGGAACATCTGGAGCGTCTGTCCGACTTTTCGCAACTGGTGCCGAATTATCGGCCGAACATCGCCAATCCGCAGACGACGACCCCTGCTATTCGCGGGGTCGGCGTAGGAGTCGGAACTGCCGCGGGCGTCGAGTCGCAGACGGGATTCGTCGTCGACAATGTCTTCTACAAGCATGTCGGCTTCCAATGGGCCGATTATGTCGAGCTCGAATCTTTCGAGCTCGGCCTCGGTCCGCAAGGCACGGCCGGCGGCAAGAACACGACGGTCGGCAATGTCATCGTCCGCACTCAGCTTCCGTCCTTCGAACGTCGGGCCACATTCGAGACCTCCTTTGCAAACTACACTCATTTTATCGAGAAATTAAATGTCACAGGGCCGGTCGTAGACGACAAGCTCGCTTATCGCGCCACCTTCTACCTCGATAAGGGCGATGGCTGGATCCGCGATCAGAACACCGGCGCCGAGGTCCTGAACAACAATCGCTGGGGCGCACGCGGTCAATTGCTCTATGTCGGCGAGAACGTCACCGACAGGCTGATTTTCTTTCGGCTGATGTCGGACGAGTACAACAGCTTTTTGAACGGGCCATTCGGCGATTCGGCGCAGCTCTTCGCCAACGGGACACTGGCGGCGCCATATTCGCAAACGCTATGGTCGCGGCTCGGCCGCGTCCTTCTCACGACTGATCCCTACAAGCCATATTACACGCGTGGCGGCACGCATCACACTCGCACGATCGGGGCGTCGAATGAGCTGAATTGGCAGATTGGCGAGAACACGCTGACGTCGATCACCGCTTGGGGCGCGTTTCTGACGCATCCACATGGTCCTATGACAGGATTCCAGACTTTAGAGATAAATAATAGCCCAGTTAATACATATGTAGACCAATATTCTCAGGAGTTTCGCTTTGCTTCTGCGAAGGACGTAGCCTTGGAGTGGCAATTCGGAACCTATCTATTCTACGAGAAATTTTGGTCTTATAGCCATAATGACTTTGGGTCTGACGCCGCACGATGGTACAATTCTCCAACGACCGACCCCGCGCTGCTCAATGGCTTCATTTATCACAAGGACGGAAAATCGACGACCTTTCAGGCCGCCGGATTTGGACAAGGAACCTACCATCTCGACGAGCAGTGGTCGCTGACTTTCGGCTTGCGAGACAGCTACGAGAGCAAAGAAGGTTCCGATTTCGGCTGGGAGGAGGCATTGAGCGCCAAATTCTCTCCGGCGCAAGTGGACACGGCCATTCGTGGCGCGCTCGGATCCGGCTTTTTCGACACCGGCGGAACGCGCGCTACACGCAACATGCTCACGGGAGCATTCAACCCATCCTTCAAATACAGTGAGAATATTCTTCTCTTCGGCCTCGTCGGGCGTGGCGAGAAGGCGGGCGCGGCGAATGTCGCGGCCCTGCCGATTCTCTCCGGCGCGACATTCAAGGGGTTTCAACCTGTCATCACCAAGGCCGAAAGCAATTGGGACTATGAGCTCGGCGCCAAGACGAATTGGCTCGACGGAAAGCTCATCGCCAATTTCAACCTCTATTGGACCGACATTTACAATTTTCAGGCCTCGCAGGTCGACACGAGCTATTCAGATAGCACCGGGCAACCCCTGCGCCTGACTTATATGGGAAATGTGCCGCATGTCCGGCTGCGCGGCTTCGAGTTCACCGGCCGATGGAATCCGCTCGAGAGGCTGTGGTTCAGCTTCAATGGAGCTTATACCGAGGCGCGCTACATCGATTATTCGAACGCGGCTCCGCCGTCCGATTGGATATGGCCGACGCCCAATCCGACTCCGGCAGGCTTCGTCAAGGCGCCCCTGACCCTGTCGCGTTCGAACACGCGTTGGGAGAATCTGCCGAAATGGGCGATCAATGTGGGCGTCAATTACGAGCATCCTTTGGGACCTATTTTTCAGGATCTCGGTCCTGATTGGGAGCGCTCGATCACAGGATTCGGCTATGTCAATCTCGCTTGGCAGGACAAGACTCAGCTGACCCACCCGTTTTCCGTGCTTCAATACTGGCAACCCGCCTATTCGATCGTGAATGCGGGCCTCGGCCTACGCACCGACGACCAAAAATACACAGTGTCGCTATGGGCCAAGAATATCTTCGATCAGCGGTACATTACGGCGTGGTCGCAAGGCAACGCCACGACACAGGCGACCGTCGGCATGCAAAATGCGCCGCGCTACTTCGGCGGCACGCTTCTGGTAAGGCTGGAGTGACGGAGCCTCACAGCTCGCAGCGCATCGTCAGCGCCGCCTGACGCTCGCCATTGGGCCGCTGATAATAATTCTCGCGCCGGCCGATCGTCTTGAAGCCCAGCTTCTCATAGACTTTCAGCGCCGCGGCATTGTCCTCGCCCACCTCGAGAAAGACGAGGCGCGCCCCGCCGCGCTCGAGATTGCCGAGATGCGCCGCGAGCAGCGCCCTTCCGAGTCCGACGCCGCGGCGGGCGGGATCGACGGCGAAGGTCAGAATCTCGGCGTCCGGCGGCAGCAGCCGGGACAGCGCCATGCCGCCCATCTCGTCCTTCAGCAGCCGCTCGTTCATCGCGCCGTCGGCGAGCACGGTGCGGTCGGTCAAAAGGCTCTCGAAATCGATCTTCGACCACGGGAAGGCGAAGGAGCCCGCGTGAATCTTGGCGCAATCATAGGCGTGATCGGCGCCGATGGGGCGGATCACATAATGGGGCTTCGGAAAGAAGGTCGAAAACAAGCTCATGACGCTGGAGCTCATGCGCCCGCGGGGGCGTCTTGCGGCGCGCGCTCCAGCGGCTTGGCGTCCGGCGCCTTTAGATAGAGCGGGCGCGCCGGCGCGGTCGCTGGATCGGCGACGAGGCCGAGCCGGGCCACAAAGGCGATATCGGGCGCCGGCGCGCGGCTGGCGACCTCTGCCTCGAGGCCGGCGAGGCGAGCTTCCTCGGCCAGCAGCGGCGCGCCGGAGCCGATCAGCCGCAGCGGGCCGGAGCCGAGCGCGCGCAGCGCCTCATGGGCGCCGACGCGGCGCGGCGACAGCAGTGTGCGGCCGTCCGGCCCATAGGCGGTCACATAGACCTGGCCATGGCGGGCGTCGATCGCCGCCGCCACCACGCCGTCATAGGGCAGCAGAACATAAGGCGCCGCCAACGCCGCCAGCGTGGAGACGCCGACGATGGGCGCCTTCACGGCGAGGGCGATGGCCTGGCCGGCCGCGAGGCCGATTCGGATGCCGGTAAAGGAGCCCGGCCCGACCGTGACCGCCACCCGACCGATGGAGCCGAAGCCGCCGCCCGCCGCCGCGACGACGCGCTCGAGGAGCGGCAGCAATTCCTCGGCGTGGCCGCGCTCCATCGGCGCCGTCTCGACGGCGAGCGGATCGGCGGCGCCCAGATCGAGCACACAGGCGGAGACGGCGGGAAGCGCCGTGTCGATGGCGAGGATTCTCATTGCCGGCGGATTATGACGGGTTTCGCGCGGCTTTCAAAGCGGCCTCTCAAACCTGCTGCACCGACGTGACCTGGGGCACGAAATGGCGCAGCATATTTTCTATGCCGTTCTTGAGCGTGGCGGTGGAGGAGGGGCAGCCGGAGCAGGAGCCCTTCATCGCCACATAGACGGTTCCGTCGCGAAAGCCGCGGAAGGTGATGTCGCCGCCGTCATTGGCGACCGCCGGACGCACGCGCGTCACGATCAGCTCCTTGATCTGCGCGACCGTCTCGGCGTCGGCGGGATCGAAGAATTCGGCCGGCGCGGCCTCGGCGCCGTCGACGACGATCGGCTGGCCCGAGCTGAAATGCTCCATGATCGTGCCGAGAATGGCCGGCTTCAGATGCGCCCATTCGGCGTCCGTCTTGGTGACGGAGACGAAATCGGGGCCGAACATCACCGCCTCGACGCCGGCGATGGAGAGCAGCGCGCCGGCGAGCGGCGAGGCGGCGGCGGCCTCCGGCGTGCGGAACTCGCGCGCGCCCTCGGCGAGGACCGGGCGGCCGGGCAGGAATTTCAGAGTGGCGGGATTGGGCGTGGATTCGGTCTGAATGAACATTTGTCTTCTCCGCGGCGTCCGGTTCAAGGCCGGCGTGGCGATATTTCGGAGCCTATGTAGCACGAAATCCGCCGCGTCGCAGCAACTGCCGCATTCGCCTTCAGCGGCCGGCGCGGGCGTGGGCGCGCAATATGTCGAGCAGCGCCGCGCCATGGTCCGAGCGGCGCGCGCGGGCTTCGCCGATCGGCTCGAAATCGGAGAGGTCGGGAATGAATTTGCTGGAGCCTTTGAACATCAGCAGGCCCGTGGCCGTGACCACAATGTCGCCGGGCCGCAATGTGGGGTCGTCGAGCCGCGCCTCCTCGCGTTCCGCCCGACTGATGGCCATGCGGTCGAAATCGGCGACCATGCGCGACGCGAAAGCGTCATAGCGCTCGCGCGCTTCGGCGATCTGACGCAGCCATTGCGCGCGCCCGTCATCATCGGCGCGCGCGATCTCTTGCGCTCGGGCTCCGTGCAGAGTCGCGGCCGTCATGAATGCGAGGAAAATGCGTCTCGTCGTCGCCATGGCGTGCGAAAAAGCCGCGGCGCGCCGCGCTGCATGAATGATGATCGAACATGCGTTCGTGATTCGCACCTGCGCGTTTCCCGAGTACGTGCATTCCCCAGTTTGTCAATCTCTGTAGCGCCCGAATAATGATTATAGCGCGGGTCACGCCGATCGAAAGTCGGCGCATGGGTCGAGCATAGAGCTTTTTCGCGGTTGGTTATTCCGAGGTTCTTGATGATGATCTGTCCGCCGCCACGCGATGCGCAACGATGCGTCGCGTTTCCTGCGCCGGCGCGTCAATGCGCCGCCTTTTTCTCTCGAGACGAGCGATGCACATGGTCCAGATGCCGCTGACGGGCGCGCTCGTCGACGATACGTCTCGGCGGATGTGCTCCATTCCGCAGGAGAGGACGAATCGAGACGCCACGATCCATATTGTCGACGACGACGACGCCGTTCGTGATTCTCTCAGCCTGCTGCTGTCCACGGACGGCTTTCGGGTCCGCGCCCATGAGAGCGCCAGCCATCTTCTGGCGTCGGTGGAGCCGGGCGACACCGGCTGCGTGGTGACGGATGCGCGCATGCCGGAGATGACCGGCATAGAGCTGCTGGAGGCGATGAAGGCGCGGCGCTTGTCCTTGCCGGTCGTCGTCATCACCGCCTACGCCGATGTGTCGCTCGCCGTGCAGGCGATGAAGCAGGGCGCTTTCGACTTTCTGGAGAAGCCCTTCGACAATGAAGCGCTGATCGCCTGCGTGCGTCTGGCGCTCGCCTATGAGCGCGAGGAGCAGTTCCGCGCCGCCGAGACGCAGACCATTGAGGCGCGGCTGCAGACTCTCACCGCGCGCGAGAGCGAGGTGCTCGAGCGCCTTCTGCACGGCATGCCGAACAAGGTCATCGGCCGCGAGCTCGGCATCAGCGTTCGCACGGTGGAGGTCCATCGCGCCAATGTGATGCTGAAAATGAACGCCGGCAGCCTTTCCGAGCTGGTGCGCATGTCGCTCGCCGCCGAGCAGGCGCGCGGCAAGGGCTGACGCGCGGCCCGCTATCGTCGCGCGCGTCATTCGATCCTGTGTCTTTCGAGGACGCTCCGACTCCCGGAGCGTCCTATTTTTTGTTAACCATGGCCTGTAGCGAACGGGTCACAGCCGGACGATAAAGGGTTTGCGTTGCGTGGAAGGCCTTGTCTTCGCCAAAGAGACAGGGTCATTTGGGCGCGCGGCGAAGCTCCGGGAGCGGCTCGGAGCA
>NZ_JBQUZK010000034.1:0-6580 GCF_056313885.1 Methylosinus sp. DMC45 | reverse complement strand
TTCGCAGCGAGAATCCTCGCCGCAGTCAGGCAGAAAATCCACTCAAGCCACTGTCCGAATTTCCGAGGCCGGCTCTATCGTCAGCACCGCCGAAAAGGAACTCAGCAACGCCGGCCAGTTCGCCATCGCTGTCCCGGCGCCGATGGTCGTGCTCGACACGCTGGTCAACCACGACATCCTCGTTCGTGCCCCGGACGGTTCGGTTGGGTTCCAGCACCAGCAGCTTCAGGAATGGCATGCCTCCTTCGAAGTGGAGGGTGCCATGTTGGCTGCCAGTAAGGGTGATAGAGATGCACACACACAGCTGGTGGGCATGCTGAATACCACCATGTGGGAAGAGCCGATCCTGTTTGCTTCCGAGCGGCTGTCTCGGGCTGGCGACAAGGAATGCGATGCGGTAGCGAGGGCGATTGTCGTAACGCTCGGCATAGACCCTATGCTCGCCGCCGACATGATCTATCGCTCGAGCGAAGAAGTGTGGCGTCGCGTTGAGACCGAAGTAACGGCCTTTGCAGGACGCTGGCACCAAACTAGCAAGATCGACCGCGCCATCCGTTTCGCCATCATGTCGGGACGACCAGAATTCGCGGAGCTGGTGTGGCCGTTCATCGAGACAAAAGACAACCAATCCTATTTGCGCGTTCTGCGTCATGCCCCCCGCTTCCGGCCATCCGTTCTGGGCGCGGACAGAGAGCGGCGGCTTGCGGCCTTGCCACCCGATGTCCGCAGCGACGTGCTCGGAGAGATTGCCGGCAACAGCGGAATGGACGGCATGGAATTGGCGACCAAGCTGGCGAAGGTGGATGCGGACGTCGAAGTCCAGATGTCCGTCGTGCAGTCACTTATGTTTCGGCGCGGTATTCGCCTCGCTTCGGACATCCTGCGCACGGGGGCAGGCACGCTTTGGGAGCGTGTCGCGGAAGACTGCTGGGATACGCACTTGCTCGACAAAGACATCGCCGATCGTATCCGGCAGTTGCAGATCGAACTGACAAAAATAGAAACGAACAGACCAAGACTGCTGTTGCGGCTCATCCAATCGAAAGGGGACGCCGCGGGGCAGGCTGACGTCGAACGCGCTGTCTACGAGCTTATCACCGACTCGACATTCCCAGTGGATGACGGAAACGCGATGTACTCGGTCCGTCAGGCCTTTGAGCAGTACCCGGCTGCTGTACGCAAAGCGTTGCTTGAACGGTTCCAGTCCGGAGCGGCACTGTCGCTCGATGGTGACGACATGCTGCGGGGCGGCCAGCCAATCGATACCGGCCCCATCCCCGATATGGCCCTTTCCAAAGTTTCGCACGATCGACAAGCAGCCATCGCCGCGTCCCTCATCGGCGAGGCTACTGCATCCCGTATGCTCGACCGGCTATTCGCCCTGTTCGATGCCGGGCATAAGACGGGGCGGGACGCGGAATCCGAAGAGAAGGATGAATATTGGGCCATCGAACGCCGTATGGACGTCGTGCCGGATGTCGCGCTGGCCCATGCGTGGCTCGCGCGCGGCGGCCTCGAGCCCAAACACTACGCGTTCATGGCGGACCTATGGGCCACCCATGATACTGATTTTAATCAGAAAGGAACGCTCGCGCTGGACGAAGATACCCGCCGCGAAATCAGCCGGGTGCTGCGCAACTGGGCCGAGGCGCTCATCGCGGACGCGTCAGCGAAACGGAGCACCATGGCGACGGTTACAACAGCCATCGCTCGGATGAGGCTTCTTGAAGACCTCGATATCGTCGAGCGGATGCTGGATGAAGACTTAAATAGAAACGAGAAACAGCTTGCCGATTTCATCTCGGGCGGCGGGCGTTCGGATCCGACAAACGAAGCCCGCATGTCCTTCGGTAACGTTTATCGTGGCGCGTTCAGTTGCTTGAAGAGCGAGGCGTCATCGAGGGTCCTAGAAAAGTACTTGACCGTATCTCTGATGGCCAAAGAGGCCGCTTTCGCGATGAAGGGCATCCAGGACGAGCCGGTCCCGCCCGAAGAGCGACGGTGGCGCTCGGACGAACTGGACGCGGCCGAGATCCGTGACCGTAGACATGCCATTGCCGAGGGCCGACCGAGCGAGGAGTCGCGTGAAGCAGCGGCGATCTTCGCGGCAGTGGACCACCTCACGGCCGAGGGCACGACGGAGGATCAGCATCAGATCGCGTTGCAGATCGTGTGCGCCGCCACCTATATGCCGCATAATCGGCGCCCCGAACTGGTGGCGCGGCTTCTCGCGCTGCCTGTCCCGTGGGCGGCGAAGTATGGGTATATGCGCGCACTGGCCTATGCCGGCGAGACGCTGCATGCCGAGTATCTGAACGCCGCCATCGCCGAGTATTATGAACAGGCGAAGAAGCATACCTATTTACTGCACGACCAGGGAGCGTATGGGCTCTACGCATGGCTTTGTCTTTTCGCCTTCTCCGACCACCCGGAATGCCTCATTGAGGCGTGGAATACGCTTCCGGCGCAACTGAAGGACCGGATCCAACTTGAGAACATCCTTCGCCCGCTGGGCAGCATCGGTCATCTTCATGCAGAGGACACGCTGTTCGCTATAGCGGCCCAGGACCCGTCCCTGTATGGCGACTATAACTGGGTCGGCGCCGTCCTCCAGCTCGGCACCGAGACTGCCTTGGTCAAACTTCTGGAAATGGCGGACGTGGACCCGAATGTGATGGGCTTCCACAGTGGCTACGCCCATGAGCGGCAGTTGCAAGCGGTGTTGGCGGGTTCTTCGGCGCTCAGGGCGACCTTGCTGGCCCGGTACAAGAAGGGCGAATTCCGACGGGCTGGCGGGCCGCTGGAAAAGGCACTGGCTGCGTCCGCCGATGCCGAAACGCTCCTCACGATGGTCGAGGTCAACGGGGCGCAGGGCGTCACCCATACCCGTGACCTGCATGGCGCCGTGGAGGCCGTCGTGCTGGAACACAGACCTCTGGGGGGCAATAGCTACGAGATCCATGGCGTGAATGCCGAGAAGCTGCGCAAAGCGCTCTTCGGGATGATCGACGGCCCTTCCGGCGAACTGGCCAAAAGCTGCCTTGTGTGCATCGATAAGTTGCGCGATGAGCACGGGCGCGTGGAGTTTGAGCCCCGACATCCCGACATCGGAACAGGCCGCCCGTGGCCGCTGGAAGCGAAGGTGGAATGAGCCGGCTTATATCGCTTCGCGGAAGCCAAGCCGCATCAAGTAGATATAGCTCAACAATCTCCTCTGGCCGATGGCTGATATTGGTGAAAGGCAACGACGTGAGACTATGACCAACCCAGGCTGGACTTCGAGCGCAAGCCTTGCCGAGATAAAGCGGCTGATCGTGCCGGGAACGCTCGGATTCTACACGCGAGCTGAAGTAACCGAAATCATCGCATTCCCTCCCGGAGCGCTACCGCCCATCAATGTCCTGACCCTGTTGGTTGCCGAGGAAGCTCCTGATGCAGTTTCCATGGAGCCGGATTTCATCAACAAGAACCGGATTCAGATTTTCGGGTTGCGTGACTGGCGATTTGGCGTTTGTCGTTACACAATTTCCATTGACCGGATCACCCCTGAATACGAGCGGCTCGCAGCGACGGGCGTGTGGGATGCTTCAGGAAATGCCTTGCGCCACGACGCGGACACGCCCCAGCCACCGCAGTTCGTGCCGCCAGACGCCGTTCAGGAAGTCCCTTGGAACCGCATTCTGAAAAACAACTTCTGGAACGGCTCTTATGTCATCGAGTGGGCCGATACGAAAAAGACAGACCTCGGACCGCTCTTCGCCACCCCTCACCACCTACAGGCGTTATCCGAAGCGATCCAGCACCATGTTCCGATCCGCCTCGCAAGCTTCTCGGATCGGCTTGGGAACATCGTGCTTCAGCTGCCCGTGACGGTGCTCATGGCACGGTTCAGCGGCCAACAGGATGGAACGTTTCTGCTCGAAACTGGCTGGCATCCGCACGCCACGCCACGCCCCTTGCGTGCAACCGTCGAGCTAGAATTCGATGGTGCCGTCACGGGCTACCGATCGACCGCGGTTGATGGTGAACGCACGGAGCTCCCTGTCCCACCCGGGCCGGGGTCGCATCGTGGAAGTCTCTGGGACGACGCCAATGGGCTGATGTTGGCCGCGACGGGGGCGAGTGCATTTATCCGAACGATCGCCATGAACCTGCAACCAGTGGCGCCAGAGCCCCGCGTGTTTTCCCTGCCGGATGGGAGAGGCGGTTGGCAATTGCAGAGGGTGCGCGTCCATGGCACCCTCAAGAGCCTTGTCGGCACATCGGAGAACGACGGGAATGAAGGATGGACGCGGCGCCGGATGTATCGGGACGAAACGGCGCGGCTCGTACAAGAGCGGCGCTTTGTTCAGTATCGACCGCAGCCAGGCCAGCAAGCCGTCGAGCACGAGAGGGCACTCAAGGACATCCGTTATCTCATCGCGCAACATGGGGAGGAAGGTACATGGCTGTGGGACCCGTATCTCAGCGCTGTCGACATATTGAAGACGCTGTTCTTCTCTCCCCATCAAGGGGCTGACCTGCGTGGTTTGACAGCGCAAAATGCCCCCCCAGATCCATCAGGGATTGTAGAAGCAGGTGACTTTAGGCAGCGGCAGATCGATGCATTTGCAAGTGCACAGAGTAATTTCTACGGAATGAAACTTGAGTACCGCGCAAGAAGTGGAACCGCGGGGTGGGCATTCCATGATCGGTTCCTGATATTCCCCAGGCGGGAGTCAGGTGCACTTGCTTGGTCGCTGGGCACCTCCGTCAATAGTGTCGGCAAGGCACACCACATTCTCCAGCGCGTCGACGACGGACAACAGGTGATGGACGCATTCGCCGAACTCTGGAGCGAATTGCAGAGGCCGGATCACCTCATCTGGAAGGTGCCGGTGCCATGACTTCAAGCTTCTCTCCGCTCATGAACGCGCTTGCCCTGGCCTTGATACCTGGGTCGGCAGACGGCCCCACGCGATTGCTTACCGTCCTTGCGACGAAGGATTCTCCGCTCGATTGCCTGGCGCACGATGGCGAAATCGGATCGGTTCGGGAGGCTATTGAGTATGACTTCGGCTTTCTCCGCCTCTTGCGCTCACGGCCGGAAGTCGCAGAGAACGAAGAGATAGAGCGATGGGCCGCGTTGGTGCGGTGGCTCATGGGCGCGGTGAAGGACTGGAAGCCGTCTGACGATCCGCGCATGAAGGTGTTGGCTGCCGCATTGATAACCAGCAGGATGTGCGGTGGCGACGCGGACCTTTGGCATCTGCTTCCTGAAGATCTTGCACCATCGGCGGAATTTCTCGCCGCACTCGGCTCGTTCGTGGCCAAACGGCAGGTCGTATTTAGTGCCCGGGGAAATGCCACCCCTCCGATATGGGAAAGTGAATTTGCGGAAGCTTTTCAGTCGGCCGACACTGATGGCGACTGGGCAGCAATCGCCGATATGTGGCCGCGGCTCGGTCATGTCGGGAGGCCGGATATCCTGTTCGCGGAAATGGTGCGCTGCTTGGCCCGCTATGATTTCGTGGGGCTGGTGCGGGCAACGGACGCGCTCCGGCAATGCCATCCGATCATGGAGCTGGCGCAGGTGGTTCCCGTGGATCAGCGTCTGCGCCTCGCCATAGAGAGCACATCGGAGCGCGTTCGTTTCTGCTGCGCCTTCATGACCGTAGCGCGCAATGTCGAAGCGTGGACGCTTTCTCCCGACGAAGAAGCGGCACTCTCGGAACTTCTGGTCGGAGTGGCTGCCGCTCCTGAGGAGTTCCGCAAATGGATGGCGGCCTTCAATACGTATCCGTTGCGTTATCCGCCGCTTCACCGGCCGCTCGGCCGCGCGCTCGCACACGCTTCACAAGAGGCAGCTACGATTTATATCGACTCGATCACGTTGCATCCGATCCGTGTCACAGATGTTGATGAAAGCCACCCCCTCGTCAGCGAATGCCTGCGCGCCTTTAGCCGGGAATCATCACCCACTTTTCGTCAGGTCGTCTGGACGCGAGCCTACCAGCGATGGCTCGACTGGCGCTTCGGGGCAGCAGATCCATCTACCAACCTGTTCGACGTAAACCGTTCCCCCATCGACTTTGCTGTTGTTTCCTATGTCTGCGAATGCATGAGCCTTGCGGATCGAGATAGGTCTATTGCCGAAGTTCAGAAAGCAATGAGCGAGATTGAGCTTAACTGGCGTCGATCAGAGTCTGAATGCGTAACGGAGTGGAATCGCTTGCTGTCATTCTTCCAACCCCACGCGCACGCCTATCACGTTATTGACAATGGAGCAGATGTTTTGCCTGGCAAACGCATTTACTACTCGTTTGACATGTCCAAATCGCTGTATCATCGCATTATGTTTAGCATACATGAGCATGTTAATCAGCCAGCACCGATGTAACATTTCTCCCACGGCGTCCCGCGCTCCAACTTGCTGCCGCGCAGTTTCTGGCAAGACAGCACGTTTGAGTTTTCGCGATCTGACTGTGCCGTCGGCTGTCTCCAAGGCGATTTCGCGCAGGCGCTCCTAGTGCGCTGACACCGACATAGGATTCACAATTGCGGCTCGGCGTGCGAGTCTGGGCTCATGGCCCAGACTGTC
>NZ_JBQUZK010000033.1:0-266070 GCF_056313885.1 Methylosinus sp. DMC45 | reverse complement strand
CTGTCGAAGCCGGGCTCGGTGAAGCCGCACACCAAGTTCAAGGCGGAAGCCTATATTCTGACGAAGGAAGAGGGCGGCCGTCATACGCCGTTCTTCACCAACTATCGTCCGCAGTTCTACTTCCGCACGACGGACGTGACCGGCATTGTGACGCTCCCCGAGGGCGTGGAGATGGTGATGCCGGGCGATAATGTGGCGATGGAGGTGAACCTCATCGTTCCGATCGCCATGGAGGAGAAGCTGCGCTTCGCCATCCGCGAAGGCGGCCGCACGGTTGGAGCAGGCGTGGTCGCTTCGATCATCGAATAAAAAAGCGAGCCGTTAGGGCTCGCTTCGAAAAAAGGGACTGCGAGCCTCGAGGCTCGCGGTCCCAAGTCGGGGAGAAGAGAGTTGCGGGCCGTCAGGCCGCGAGCTGCTCCTCGAGGAGGATCGCCGGCAGGCGCGCGTCCTCGGAGGCCTCGGTCTCGTCCTGGCTCGGATGCATCACCTCGAGCGCCGCGGCGACGGCCGAAATGCCGATCTCGCGATAGAGGCGGGCGAGCAGATCATGCGGACGATCGGCAGATTGCGCTTCGCTGAAATCGGTGGCGACGAGCTTCGACATGGCGGCTACTCTCTACTGAATGGTTGAGCGACGCTCGAGGAATGCGTGCATTTGATTTAAAGTCTCCCTTACCCCGGTAAACTATTCGTAAAATCGCGGAGCCCGCCGCGCATCTTCCGCATGCGGCTGTGGATGAGGCGGGCCGCGATCGATGCTATGATCGCCCCATGCTGCGCCATATCCCAGAAGAGCCCGTCTCCAACGCCGCGGTCTGGTGCCGGCGGCTCGCCGTTTTCTCTCTCCCGGTCGCGGCGATCGCCGTGATCCTCGCGCGCGCCAATGCGGTGGAGCCGCAGGCCTCGCTCGCCGTGCTGGGCGGCGCGATCGTGGTGGCGCTCGTCGCGCTGCTGCTGTTTCTCGCCGCCTGCGTCGTCATCTGGCAGGAGGGCCGGCGCGGGCTGGGCGAGGCGCTCGGCGGCGCTTTTCTCGCCGCGGCGACGCTCGGCTATCCGGCCTATCTCGCGGTCCAGGCCGTGCGCCTGCCCGTGCTCTCGGACGTCTCGACCGACACGGCCGATCCGCCGCGCTTCTCCACCTCGCGCGCGGCGGTGGCGGCGCGCGCCGGCTTCACGCCCGCCGGCTTCGACGCCGACACTGCGGAGCGGCAGAGGGACGGCTATCCCGACATAGAGCCGATCGTCGTCGATCTCGAGCCGGACGAGGCCTATCAGCTGGTGCTGGAGACGGCGCAGAGCCGCGGCTGGCGCGTCATCGACCAGCGCCCGCCCGGCGGCCGCTCCGGCGTCGGCCATCTCGATTTTCTCGACCGCACATTGGTGATGGGCTTTGCCGACGACATCGCCGTGCGGCTGCGTCCGCTGGCCGGCCAGACGCGCATAGACGTGCGCTCCGCCTCGCGCTACGGGCGCCATGATTTCGGCGCCAACGCCAAGCGTATCCGGCAATTCGCCGAGGAGCTGCAGGCGGGGCTGAACGAGAAGTGAGCGAATAGCGAATAGCGAGTAGCGAATAGAGATTAGCGACGGTAGCGTGGTTCTACTCGCTATTCGCTATTCGCTACTCGCTATTCGCTCCCCTCTGAAATACCGCGCTTCCAATGTCGCCGGCCCGTCGCAGCGGGCGAGGCCGCGCTCGATCAAGTCTTCGAGATGCGCGAAGACGGAGAGCGCCGCCGCCCTTTGCAGCCGCGCGTCGAAGCCCTCATAGATGCGCGCGACAATGACGGCGATCGTCTCGTCGCCGGCCTCGAGGCGCTCGAGGATGGCGGCCTCGCGCTGCCGACGATGGTGGAGCAGGGCGCGCAAATAGCGCTGCGGCTCCTTCACCGGCCCGCCATGGGCCGGCCAGTAGAGGCGATCGTCGCGCCAGCGCAGCTTTTCCAGCGAGGCGAAATATTCGCTCATGGAGCCGTCCGGCGGCGCGATGACGGTCGTCGCCCAGCCCATCACATGATCGCCGGTGAAGAGCGTCGCCTCCTCGGCCAGCGCGAAGCAGAGGTGATTGGTCGTATGGCCCGGCGTCGCGACGGCTTCGATCGAGAGGCCGCCGAAGCTCAGCTGGCCGCCATCGGCGAGGAGAAGGTCCGGCGTGTAGCTTTTGTCATGCGAGGCGTCGAGGCCGGGGCCTGTGACCGCGAGATCGGGCGGCGGCGCATAGGGCGCGCAGCCGGCGATGGTCGCGCCGGTCTTCTCCGCCAGAATGCGCGCGGCCGGCGAATGATCGCGATGCGTATGGGTGACGAGCACGTAGCGCAGCCTCTCGCCCGCTACGGCGGCGAGCAGCGCCTCTATGTGCGAAGCATCCGCGGGGCCGGGGTCGATGATCGCCACCTCGCCCTCGCCGATGATGTAGCTGCAAGTGCCCGTATAGGTGAAGGCGCCGGGATTGGGCGCGACAATGCGGCGCGTCAGCCGCGAAACGCGTTGCAGCACGCCCGGCGGAGAGTCGAAGGCAGTGAGAAAATCATCTGAGCTCATTGAAAATTGCGTCCCTTCGGAATGGGCTCGCGCGCCTTGGCCCCGCGCGATTGCTCGAGCAGGCGCAGATCGGCGCTCAGATCCTCGATCTTCTGCGCGATCACATGGACGACGCCGGATTCATTCTGCACGCGCCCCGTGACCGACACCAGCCGCGCGCCGATGACCTCGGGACGCTGCCGCTCGAACAGTTTCGGCCAGACGACGATATTGGCGATTCCGGTCTCGTCCTCGATCGTCATGAAGATCACGCCGCTCGCCGAGCCCGGCCTCTGCCGCACCAGCACGAGGCCGGCGACCGTCACGCGCGCGCCCTCGCGCGCGCCTTGGCCCGTTGCCCCCTCCCTCACCCTCCCCCGCTGCGCGGGAGAGGGGAGCGGCCGGCGTTGCGCGGAATCTCGATGAAGCGTGGAGTCTGCTCCCTCTCCCGCTTGCGGGGGAGGGTTGGGGAGGGGGCCGCCGCCGAGCGCGCCACAGGGCGTGATCCCCTTCGCCTCCAGCCGCCCACGCAGAAACGCCATGGGATGCGCTTTCAGCGACAGCGACAAAAAGCGATAATCCTCCACCACCTCCGCCCCGAGCGGCATGGGCGGAAGGTTCGCGTCCTCCTCCTGCGGCGCGAAGGAGAGCGCGCGCAGCAGGGGGAGCTCGTCCTTATCGCCGGCGCGGTTGAGCGCCTGCACGGCCCAGAGCGCGTCGCGGCGCGGCAGGCCGAGCGAGGCGAAGGCGCCGGCCTCCGCCAAACGCTCCAGCGTCGCCGGCTCGAGCTCGCCGCGCAGCCACAGATCGCGCACGGAATCATAGCCGGCGCCGCGCCGCGCCACGAGGCGCTTCATATCCGCCTCGCGCAGGCCGACGATCTGACGAAAGCCGAGCCGCACGTCATGCGTGGCGCGAATGTCGCCGGCCATGCAGGCGTGGCGCGAATGCAGCGGCGTCGCTTGCGCGCGCCTCTCCAGCGCGCAATCCCAATCGGAGAAATTCACATCCACCTCATGCACGCCGACGCCGTGCTCCTGCGCATCCCGCACGATCTGCGCCGGCGCATAGAAGCCCATGGGCTGCGAATTCAACAAGGCGCAGCAGAACACATCCGGGTAGCGGCATTTGAGCCAGGCGGAGGCGTAGACCAGCAGGGCGAAAGAGGCCGCGTGACTCTCGGGGAAGCCATAGGAGCCGAAGCCTTCGATCTGGCTCCAGCAGCGCTCGGCGAAATCGCGGCTATAGCCGCGCGCCTCCATGCCCGCGAGCATTTTGGCGCGGAAGGTTCCGATCGTGCCGACGCGCTTGAAGGTCGCCATGGCGCGGCGCAGCCTGTCCGCCTCATCGGGCGTGAAGCCGCCGGCGACAATGGCGATGCGCATCGCCTGCTCCTGGAACAAGGGCACGCCGAGCGTCTTGCGCAGCACTTGCTCGAGCTCCGCCGAGGGAAAGGAGATCTCCTCCTTGCCGATGCGACGGCGGAGATATGGGTGCACCATATCGCCCTGAATGGGGCCGGGGCGCACGATCGCAACCTCGATGACGAGATCGTAGAACTCGCGCGGCTGCAGACGCGGCAGCATGGACATTTGCGCGCGGCTTTCGATCTGGAAAACGCCGATCGTGTCGGCGCGCGAGATCATGTCATAGACGCTCGCTTCTTCCGGCGGGATCGACGACAGACGATGCGCGACGCCATAGCGCTCGGCCAGCAGGGCGAGGCCCTTGCGCAGGCAGGTGAGCATTCCGAGCGCCAGCACGTCGATCTTCAATATGCGTAGAGCGTCGAGATCGTCCTTGTCCCATTCGATCGTCGTGCGGCCTTCCATGGCGGCGGGCGCGAGCGGGACAATCTCGTCCAGCCGATCGCGCGTGATGACGAAGCCGCCCGTATGCTGTGACAGATGACGCGGAAAGCCGGTCAGCTCGCGCGTCAGCTCGAGGGCTTTCGCGAGGCGCGGCTCGCGCTCACCCTCCCCTTTAGGGGGAGGGGCGGCCGGCGATAGCCGGACGGGGTGGGGTTCAACGGCAAAGACTCGGGGCGTCGTCACCCCCTCCCGATCGCCTTCCGCGCTCGACCTCCCCCCTCGAGGGGGAGGTGGGGACGCCTCTCCTTGCACCGTTCCTCCCCACACATTGTTCGAGAGCCGCGAGACGACATCGGCGGAAAGGCCGAAAGCCTTGCCGACCTCGCGAATGGCCGAGCGCGAGCGATAGGAGACCACCGTCGCCGTGAGGCCGGCGCGCTCGCGGCCGTAGCGCGCGTAGATATATTGCATCACCTCTTCGCGCCGCTCATGCTCGAAATCGACGTCGATATCGGGCGGCTCGTTGCGCGCGGCGGAGACGAAGCGCTCGAAGAGGAGATCATGCTTGGTCGGATCGACCTCGGTGACGCCGAGACAGAAGCAGACGACGGAATTGGCGGCCGAGCCGCGCCCCTGCGCGAGAATTTCCTTTGCGCGCGCGAAACGCACAATGTCGTGCACGGTGAGGAAATAGGCCGCGTAGCCGAGCTCGGCGATCAGCTGCAGCTCATGGCGCAGCAGCGCCTCGACCTTTTCGGGAACGCCTTGCGGATAGCGCGTCCGCGCGCCCTCCTGTGCGTAATGTTCGAGCGCCTCCTGCTCGCTGGAAAAGCCTTCGCGCAGCTCGCTCGGATAATTATGCGCGAGCGCGTCGAGGCTGAAGGAGAGGCCTTCTAGAAAGCGCGCTGTCTCCTCGAGCGCCTGCGGCGTTCGGGCGAAAAGCCGCGCCATTTCCGCGCCGCTTTTCAGCGCGCGCTCGGCGTTGGCGGAGAGGAGATAGCCGGCGTCGTCGAGCGTCGTCTTCTCGCGCACGCAGGCGAGAACGTCGGCGAGCGGGCGCCGCTCGGGGACATGCATATTCGCCTCATTCACAGCGATGAGCGGAAGGCCCGTCTCTCGCGAGAGCGCGATGCGGCGGGCCAGCGCGGCGCGCATGTCGACGCCATAGAGCGCGGTCGCCGCCAGCCACAGCCGCTCCTCGGCTGCCGCGAGCAGGGCGGGGGGAAGCGCCGCGCCCTCCATCGCGATGAGCTGCTGGCCTTCGGAAAATTCCAGGAGATCGTCGAGGAAGAGGCGGCACGCGCCCTTCTGCGCGCGCATATTGCCACGCGTCAGCAGCCGGCAGAGACGCCCGTAAGCGGCGCGATCCTTCGGATAGCAGAGAATATCCGGCGTCTCGTCGGCGAAGACGAGACGCGCGCCAATGGCGAGGCGAAAGCCCGGCGCTTCGCTCGCATGCTCGCGCAGATAGGAATGAGCGCGCACGACGCCGGCGAGCGAATTGCGATCGGCCACGCCAATGCCGACATGGCCGAGCGCCATGGCCTGCGCGACCATCTCCTCGGGATGCGAGGCGCCGCGCAGGAAGGAGAAATTGGTCGCAGTCGCGAGCTCGGCGTAGCGGGACATATAGGGATCATATCAGCAACCGATGCGCGCCGCTCCTTCTCCCGCGCGCCGGTTCAGCTCTGCTCGTCTTTCTTGCGCCGCCCCGCCTTCTTCGGTTCGCGCCGCGGGCCTTCCACCAGCCGCACCACCACGCCCCAGAGCGTGCGCACATCCTGCTCGGTCATGTTCATGCGATGAAACATGTTGCGCAGATTGCGCGACATCACCGGCTTCTTCGTCTCGGGCCGGAAGAACTGCCGCTCGTCGAGATGCTTCTCCAGATAGTCGAAGAAGGCGAGCGTCATCTCGCGGGTGGCGGGAGGCGAGCGCTCGATGACGTCGAAGGGCAGCGTCTCGCCATGGGCGTAGCGGAACCATTCATAGCCGGTGAGCAGCACAGCTTGCGCCAGATTGAGCGAGGCATAGGCGGGATTGACCGGAAAGGTCAGGATCGAATCGGCGAGCGCGACATCGTCATTGTCGAGGCCGGTGCGCTCCGGGCCGAACATCACGCCATGGCGCTCGCCCGATTTGATGCGCAGGACGGTATCGGACATTGCAGTCGCGGGCGTCACCACGGGCTTCACTTGGCCGCGCCCGCGCGCCGTCGCCGCATAGACGAAGGAGAGATCGGCGATCGCCTCGCGCACGCTCTCATAGAGCTTCGCCGAATCGAGCAGATGCGCGGCGCCGGCGGCGGCGGCGTAAGAGGCGTCGCGATAGACGGGATCGCGCGTCGGCCAGCCCTCGCGCGGCGCGACGAGCCGCAGATCGGAGAGGCCGAAATTGGCCATGGCGCGCGCGCACATGCCGATATTGACCGCGAGCTGCGGCCGCACGAGCACAATGGTCGGCCCGCCCTCGAGGCTTTGCTTGGTGTGGTCGGTTCCGGCGCCGGTCACGGGATCAATGCTCGGTCTCGCCCATCACGGCGTCGGCGTCCCGCCGTGAGTGCACGATGTCGATGATATCGAGCCTGTCGTCGCTATAGCGCATAAAGATCACGAAACCTCGGAAAGGAAAGCTGCGCAGGCCGGGCGCGAGATCGTCGCGAGGCCAGCCGAGAATGGCGGGCAGTTCCGCGAGCTTCACGCATTTGTCCCGAATGCGCCGCACGATCGGCGAAGCGAGCGCTTCCGCACCCATTTCGATTGTCAGATATTCGAGAAGATCGCCGAGGCTTCGTCGCGCCGCGCTCGAATAGACGAGTCGGCGCAAATCAATATCCTCGCGCTTTCAGTTCCTGGGCTCTCTTATCGAGATAAGCGGCCACCTCTTCGTCGCTGTGCTCGCCCCCTTCGGCCAGCGACGCCTCTATCGTCTCGCGCAGCGCCTTTAGTTTGGCTTCGCGCTCCTCGACGAGGCGCAGGCCCTCGCGCATCACCTCGGTCGCCGAAGCGTAGCGGCCCTGCTTGACGAGGGAATCGATGAACTCTTCCCAATGCTTGCCGACGGATACGTTCATGGGCGCCTCCTTGAGGCTTTATAGCACGATATGCGCATATCGTGCTATTGGAAGCGTTGGTCGAATTTCTCTCGGCGAGCGCGCCGTGAGCGTCGGCGCCTGAACATTCGGCAGCCGTCGATCAAAATCGCCTTTCAGAAAAGCGCGAACGCCACTGCGCGACGCAGATTTGCCTATGGCGCCTGCTTTGCCTTGCGGCGAGCGCGCGCTATAAGGCCGGCGGCTCACGCGGAGAGAGGCATTTCATGAGCAAGATCAAGGTCGCGAATCCGGTCGTCGAGCTCGACGGCGACGAGATGACCCGGATCATCTGGGCCTATATCAAGGACAAGCTCATCCATCCTTACCTCGATCTCGAGCTGCTCTATTACGATCTCTCCATTCAGAACCGCGACGCCACCAATGATCAGGTGACGATCGACGCCGCCGAGGCGATCAAGACGCATGGCGTCGGCGTCAAATGCGCCACCATCACGCCGGACGAAGCCCGCGTGCAGGAATTCGGCCTGAAGGAGATGTGGAAGTCGCCCAATGGCACGATCCGCAATATTCTGGGCGGCGTCATCTTCCGCGAGCCGATCATCGCCAAGAACGTCCCGCGCCTCGTGCCCGGCTGGACGCAGCCGATCGTCATCGGCCGCCACGCCTTCGGCGATCAATATCGCGCCGTCGATTTCCGCACGCCCGGCAAGGGCCGGCTCACGATGAAGTTCGAGGGCGACGATGGGACGGTGATCGAGAAGGAAGTCTTCCGTTTCCCCGGCGCCGGCGTCGCAATGGCGATGTACAATCTCGACGAGTCGATCCGCGAGTTCGCGCGCGCCTCGATGAATTATGCGCTGAACCGCAAATTCCCGCTCTATCTCTCGACCAAGAACACGATTTTGAAAGCCTATGACGGGCGCTTCAAGGATCTGTTCCAGGAAGTCTTCGACGCCGAGTTCAAAACGCAATTCCAGGCGCAGGGCCTCACCTATGAGCATCGCCTCATCGACGATATGGTCGCCTCGGCGCTGAAATGGTCCGGCGGCTATGTGTGGGCCTGCAAGAATTACGACGGCGACGTGCAGTCGGACACGGTGGCGCAGGGCTTCGGCTCGCTCGGCCTGATGACCAGCGTTCTGATGACGCCCGACGGCAAGACCGTCGAGGCGGAGGCCGCGCATGGCACGGTGACGCGCCATTATCGCGAGCATCAGAAGGGTCACGAGACATCGACCAATTCCATCGCCTCCATCTTCGCCTGGACGCGCGCGCTCGCGCATCGCGCCAAGCTCGACGGCAATGAGGCGCTGGCGCGCTTCGCGCTGACGCTCGAGCAGGTCTGCGTCTCGACCGTGGAGCAGGGCTTCATGACCAAGGATCTGGCGCTGCTCGTCGGCCATAATCAGAAATGGCTGTCGACCACCGGCTTCCTCGACAAGATCGATTCCAATCTCGCAGCCGCGCTTTCGCTCGGTAAATGAGCGCGCGACGAAGTGATTGTGCAACCCGAGCGGCGCGGCTATATAGACGCCGCGTTCAGGCTTAGGGAGGATTCGCGGCAATGGCGGTGGATCTAGACGCGAGCTACAGACCGTCCGAGCAAGAAGATTTCATGAACGATCGGCAGCGCGAGTATTTTCGGCGCAAGCTGCTCGCGTGGAAGGACGAGATACTGCAGGAGAGCCGCGACACGCTCGCCACTCTGCAGAGCGAGAACGAGAACCACCCCGACCTCGCCGACCGCGCCTCCTCGGAGACCGATCGGGCGATAGAGTTGCGCGCTCGCGACCGGCAGCGCAAGCTGATCTCCAAAATCGACGCCGCTCTGGCGCGGCTCGAGGACGGCACCTATGGCTATTGCGAGGAGACGGGCGAGCCGATTTCGCTGAAGCGTCTCGACGCGAGGCCGATCGCCACTCTGTCGATCGAGGCGCAGGAGCGGCATGAGCGCCGCGAGCGCGTCTATCGGGACGACTGACGGCTTTCTCTTCTTTTTCGGTCAGCAGCAAAACAAAGCGCCCGCGGAAAATCTCCGCGGGCGCTGTTTTATTTTCAGGGCTTGGATTCCGGCCGGCCCAGCAGACGGGCCATTTCGGCCTCCAGCGAGTCGAGCGGATCGACGGGCGCGGGCGGCGGCGCGGGCTCCTCCGGCGCGGGCGGCGGCGGCTCGGCAGTCACGGGCTCCGGCGGCGGCGGCTCGGGCGCAGGCTGATGCGGCGGCTCCTCGGGCTGGGGCGGAGGCGGGACCTCTGCGGCCGGCGGCGGGACCGGCGGCTTGGCCGTGCGCGCCAGGAAGGGCGGCGGAGCCGGCCGTGGCGGGCGCGGCGTCGGGGTGAAAGGCGGGCGCTGCGGTGTGAATCGCGGCGTGCCGGCGCGGGCGGGAGCCTCGGGCGCAGGCGGCGGAGCGGGCTTGGAGGGCGGCGGGCCGAACAAATCCGGCGGCAGCGGCGCGAGGCCGGGCGGCGGCGCCTGCTCGATTGGCGGCGGCTTGGGAGCCTCGCTCTCCACGGGCGGGGCGGCCGGGCCGAGCGTCGGCGGCAGAGACTGCGCCGGCGCAGGGGCGGGAGCCGGCGCCTGCGGCGCGGCGGAAGGGCCGAGCGGCCAGCCGGGGCCGGCGGAGGGCGCCTCCTTGTCGCGCGGACGCTGCTCGCGAGCCTCGACCCGGCTGATCGACGCCTCGACCAAGAGATCGTTCGGCCCGCCGATGAGCAGGAGATGCTCGACATTGTCGCGGCGCACGATGACGAGCTGCCGGTCGCCGTCGACATCGAAAGTATCGACGATATCGAGCCGGCGCGGCCGGTTGCGCGGCCCTGGAGCCTTGATGCGTCGTCCGAACAAGAGCCGGTAGATATAGACGAGCAGCAGCGCCGCGAACAGGAACGCGACAATTGCGGCGAGTATCGGCAGGAGCTGCGACTGTGTGATGCTGGACGGCATGAATCGATTTTTCTTTCGTCGTGACGCGGCGCGAGAATGCAGTCTATCAGCGTTGGACGCAAGCGCGCCTCAAAGGTTAAGCAATGGTTAATAGTGCATTCTTCGCGATTCGCGCTTGCGGAAAATGCGCAAGGACATTGCCATGCGCCCCGGCCGGGGCCATTGTTCCGCCTGATTCTGCCTGCGCCGCAGCGTTTGTGGGCGCAGGAGCCCTTCCGACGGCGAGACACGGCCCGAGACGCGGCCAATGAGGCGGCCCATGCAACGATTCACGAGACCATTCCCGTGACCGACCGGACGGCGCCGCCCGCCTATGACCGCACCGAACGTCCCGGCAATGTCGGCCTGGTCCTCGCGCTCGCCATCGCCCTGGTGGGCTCGATCGTCGTGGCCTCGCTGCTGCCGGCGCCGGTCGCGCCCAAATTCGCCGTAGGCCTATTGGCGCTGCTGGCCGTCGCCGGCGTTTTCTGCGCCTTCGCCTATGCCGTTGGATTTTTGCGCTTTCCAGGCCGCTCCGCGCGGCTCGACATCGCCCGCCAGATCGCCGATTCCTTCTCCGAGGGGCTGCTCGTCACCGAGGGCGACACGCAGATCGTCTACGCCAATGACGCCTATCTCGAGCTGTGCGGCTCGCGCGATCCGGCCGGGCTGCTGACCGTCGAGCGGCTGTTCTCCGGGCCGGCGGAAGTCTCGGAAGCGATCTATCGCCTCGCCCAGGCGGCCCGCGCCAGGCGCGCCCATGTCGAGGATGTGCGACTCGTTCCGCCGCTGACCGGGGACGCCGAGGTCGGCTGGTATCGCATTCGCGTGCGTCCGCTCGAGCGCGACGGCGTGCGCCACACGAATCTGTGGACAGTCGTCGACGCCACCGCCGATCGCCAGCGACAGGAGAATGTCTTCCAGGAGCTCCAGCATGCGATCGACTTCCTCGACCATGCGCCGGCGGGCTTTTTCTCGGCCGGCCCGGACGGGGCGATCTCCTATATGAACAAGACGCTGGCAGGCTGGCTCGGCTATGACCTCACCCAGGTCGGCTCGGGCGGCGTCTCGCTCGCCGACATCGTCGCCAATAATGGCTCGACTCTGCTCACCGCCATCACCGGCGGCTCGGGCGAGGTGCGCACCGCGCAGATCGACCTCGATCTGAAGCGCCGCAACGGCCGCTCTCTGCCGGTGCGGCTGCTGCATCGCGTCGCCTTCGGCCAGGACGGCGCGCCGGGCGCCTCGCGGACCTTGGTGCTCAATCGCACCGCCGGCGAGGAGCCGGAGGAGGATTTGCGCGCCGCCGAGGTGCGTTTCGCGCGCTTCTTCAATTCGACGCCCATGGCCATCGCCGCCATCGATCCCGACGGCAAGGTAACGCGCTCCAACGCCGCCTTCGCCAAGCTGCTGCCGCAGGCGCTGAAGGGCGCCGCCGCCTGGCCGGTGCTGGCCAGCGTCGTCGAGCGCGACCGCGCCGCGCTGAAGGAGGCGATCGCCGCCGCTCTGGACAATCGCGGCGACGTGCCGCCCATCGACGCCGCGCTGCAGGAGGAGGACGGACTGCCGACGCGCTCGGCGCGCTTCTTCGTCGCGCCGTCGGAGGACGCCGGCAAAAAGGGCGCGACCATTTACGCGCTCGACACCACAGAGCATCGCAAGCTGCAGGAGGGCTTCGCCCAATCGCAGAAAATGCAGGCGGTCGGCCAGCTCGCCGGCGGCGTGGCGCATGATTTCAACAATATGCTCACCGCCATCATCGGCTATTCGGACCTGCTGCTCGCCAATCACCGGCCGACCGATCCGTCCTTCCAGGACATTATCCAGATCAAGCAGACGGCCAATCGCGCCGCCGGCCTCACCCGGCAGCTGCTCGCCTTCTCGCGCCGCCAGACCTTGCGCCCGCAGGTGCTGCAGCTCGGCGACGTGCTGTCGGAGCTGCAATTGCTGCTGCGCCGTCTCGTCGGTGAGAAGGTCGAGGTCGATCTCAAGCATGGCCGCGATCTGTGGTTCGTGAAGGCCGACATCAATCAATTCGAGCAGGTCGTCATCAATCTGGTGGTGAACGCCCGCGACGCCATGCCGGAATCGGGCGGGCGCATCCAGCTGCGCACGCGCAATGTCGCCGCGGGCGAATGCGCCGCCTTCGGCGAGGCTTCGCTGACGCCGGCCGAATATGTGCTGATCGAGGTCGAGGACAATGGCGCCGGCATAGCGCCGGATGTGATGGCCAAGATTTTCGAGCCCTTCTTCACCACCAAGGAGGTCGGCAAAGGCACAGGCCTCGGCTTGTCGATGGTGTTCGGCATCGTCAAGCAGTCGGGCGGCTTCGTTTTCCCGGCCAGCGAGCTCGGACGCGGAACGGTGTTTCGCATCTTCCTGCCGCGCCATGTGCCGGAGGTCGGCGAGGTCGCCGCCAAGCCCGAGGCCGCCAAGCCCGCCGCCGATTACACGGGGCAAGGCACGATCCTGCTGGTGGAGGACGAGGACGCCGTCCGCGCTTTCGCGGCGCGCGCGCTGGGCTCGCGCGGTTATAAGGTGATGGAGGCCGCCTCCGGCCTCGAGGCGCTGGAAGTGGTGGAGCGCGAGGGCCAGCGCATCGATCTCATCGTCTCCGACGTGGTGATGCCGGAAATGGACGGCCCCGCCATGTTCGCGGAATTGCGCAAGCGCGGCGTCACGGCGAAGGTGGTGTTCGTCTCGGGCTACGCGGAGGAGGCTTTCGCGAAAAATCTGCCCGAGGGCGATTTCGGCTTTCTGCCCAAGCCCTTCAGCCTGAAGCAGCTGATCGAGACGGTGAAGGCGAGCCTGGGGTGAGCTGACAAATGTAAATCGATGCTTTACAATGGCGGCGGGATCGAGTGATCGCGAGCTTTCGGCACAAGGGTCTGAAGCGGCTGTTCGAGCAGGACGATCCAAAGGGCGTCAGCGCTGACCAGCTGCGCAAGATCAAGCAGATCCTCGCTCTGCTGGACATTGCCGAAGTTCCGGCCGACATGGATTTGGCGACTTTTCGGCTGCATGCGCTCAAAGGCGAGCGGCATGGCTTCTGGTCGATCACGGTTCGCGCGAATTGGCGGATCGTTTTTCGTTTGGAAAAGGGAGAGGTCTCAGATGTCGACCTCGTCGACTATCACTGAGCGAGGCTGATCATGGCGATGAAAAACCCTCCTCATCCGGGGCAGACCATCGGAGACAGCATCGAGGAAATGGGCGTTTCTGTGAGCGAGGCGGCAAAAGCTCTCGGCGTCACCCGGCAACAGCTGCATAACGTCATAGCCGGGCGATCGGCGATAACGCCCGAGATGGCGTTCCGCCTGGAGGCGGCGCTCGGAAGCACGGCCGATGCTTGGCTTCGTCTGCAGGCGAACCATGACCTCTCGCTGGTGCGCGCTAGAGCCGGGTCGATCAAGGTCGAACGGCTCTTCCCAAAATCCGCATGACGTCAGAAGGACGATGAGCGCTCACGCCCTGACGACGCCCAGAAAATCGCCTATATCCGCGCCATGACCCGCACCGCCCTCTACACCGGCTCCTTCGATCCGCTGACACTCGGCCATTTGGATGTGATCCGGGCCGGGGCGAGCCTCTGCGACCGGCTCGTCATCGCCATAGGCGCGCATCCGGGCAAGACGCCTCTGATCCCGCTCGATGAGCGCGTCGCGCTCATCGAAGCCGTTTGCGCCGGGCTCGCGGAGGCGGCGTCCTGCCGTTTCGAGGTGGTCTCCTTCGCCGGGCTCGCGGTGGAGGCGGCGCGCGAGCATGGCGCCGGGCTGATCCTGCGCGGATTGCGCGACGGCTCCGATTTCGACTATGAAATGCAGATGGCGGGGATGAATCTCGCCATGGCGCCGGAGATCAGGACCATTTTTCACCCTTCGTCTCCAGCGGTCCGGCACATAACCGCGACGCTCGTGCGGCAGATCGCCTCGCTCGGAGGCGATGTCACGGCCTTTGTTCCGCCAGAGTCGGCGGAGGCTCTGCGCCGCGCGCTCTCCAGACGCTGACAGAAAACAACGCAAAGGGAGGCTCGATTGCCTATCGATCGCCGCAGCTTCACGCTCGCCGCTCTCGCCGCCGCTTCCGCCTGCGCAGCCCGCGCCGAGGATGCGCCCGAGCATACGCTCTATCTCGACACCAAGGACGGCCGCATCGTCATCAAGCTGCGCGCCGACATAGCGCCCAAGCATGTGGCGCAGATCGAGACCTTGGCCAAGCGTCATTTCTACGACGGAATCGTCTTCCACCGCGTCATCGACGGCTTCATGGCCCAGACCGGCGATCCGACCGGCACGGGCATGGGCAAGTCCGACCTGCCGAACATCCCCGCCGAATTCTCCAAGGAGAAATTCGTGCGCGGCACTCTGGGCATGGCGCGCAGCCAGAACCCGGACTCGGCCAATTCGCAATTCTTTATCTGCCTCGCGCCGGCGCGCTATCTCGAGGAGCAATATACGGTGATCGGCGAGGTCGTCTCCGGCATGGATGTCGTCGACAAGATCAAGAAGGGCGACAAGGCCGACAATGGCAAGGTGACGAGCCCGGACAAGATCATCAAGCTGCGCCTCGCCGGCGACAATAGCTGATCGCGTGCTTCTGGCGCTGCGATCCGAGCGCTACGGCCCTCGGATTGCTTCGCGGGGCGAAAATGCAAAACCGACAGGAGTGGACATGTCCGAAAATCTGAAGCTCGAGACGACGCAGGGCGACGTTCTGATCAAGCTGCGTCCCGATCTCGCGCCCAACCACGTGGCGCATATCAAGAAGCTCGTCTCCGAAGGCTTCTATGACGGGATCGTGTTCCACCGCGTCATCGACGGATTCATGGCGCAGACCGGCTGTCCGCATGGCACCGGCACCGGCGGCTCGAAATATCCCGATCTGAAGCAGGAGTTCAACGCCGAGCCGCATGTGCGCGGCACCTGCTCCATGGCGCGCGCGCAGAACCCCGATTCCGCCAATTCGCAATTCTTCATCTGCTTCGACGACGCCCGCTTCCTCGACAAGAAGTATACGGTGTGGGGAGAGGTGATCTCCGGCATGGAGAATGTCGACAAGATCAAGCGCGGCGAGCCGGTGAAGGACCCGGACAAGATCGTCAAGGCCTCGCTGGTCTGAGTCTGCTGCCTTTGCGAGCGCGCGCTTCCTTCTCCCGCTCGCGGAAGAAGGAGTCGCGCACGCAGGCTTCGCAAAAACACCCATGCGCGTCGATCTCTTCGATTTCGAGCTTCCGCGAGACCGGATCGCGCTGCGTCCCGCCGAGCCGCGCGACAGCGCGCATCTGCTCGTCGCGCCGCTGGACGGCGACTTTCTAGACCGCTCCATTCGCGATCTGCCGGACTTCCTCGCGCCCGGCGACGCGCTCGTCGTCAATGACACGCGCGTCATTCACGCGCGCCTCTCCGGCTTTCGCGCGCGCGGCGAAACGCGCGCCCATATTGAGGCGACGCTCATAGAACGCGTCGCGGCCGATCGTTGGCGCGCGCTGGTCAAGCCTGCGAAGAAGCTCGCTATCGGCGAGACCGTGCGCTTCGGCGCGGATGGCGCGTTCGCGGCGACAGCGCTCGAGAAGGGCGAGAATGGCGAGATATTGCTCGGCTTCGCGCTCGCGGGCGCCGCGCTGGACGAAGCCGTGGAGGCCGCCGGCGTCATGCCGCTGCCGCCCTATATCGCCGGCCAACGCGCCGCCGACGCGCGCGACGAGAGCGACTATCAAACCCTGTTCGCCGCCAACGCCGGCGCCGTCGCCGCGCCGACCGCGGGCCTGCATTTCACGCCGCGCCTCGTCGAGGCGCTGCAGGCGAAGGGCGTCGCGCTGCATCGCGTGACGCTGCATGTCGGCGCCGGCACCTTTCTTCCGGTGAAGGTCGAGGATACGGCCGAGCATAAGATGCATTCCGAATGGGGCCGCGTCGACGCCGCCACCGCGCGCGCATTGAACGAGACGCGCGCGCGGGGAGGGCGCATTGTCGCTGTGGGAACGACCGCATTGCGCGTGCTGGAGAGCGCTGCGCGCGAGGACGGAACGCTCGCGGAATTCGCGAGCGATACGGCGATCTTCATCACGCCCGGCTATCGCTTCCGCGCCGTCGACGCGCTGCTCACCAATTTCCATTTGCCGCGCTCGACCTTGTTCATGCTGATCTGCGCCTTCGCCGGCCTCGAGCGCATGCGAGAGGCCTACGCCCATGCGATCGCTTGCGGCTATCGCTTCTATTCCTACGGCGACGCTTGCCTGCTGCTGCGCAAATGAGCGAGCCGGCTTTCCTTGATGTGCGCGTGCTGGCGCTCTGGCGCGACGATCGCACCGAATGTCCCCTGACGCTCGATCTGCGCATAGACGCCGACAGCCGCCGCGTGATCTCGCATTGGGAGACATTCGGCGCCTGCGATCTTTCCGGCGGCAAATGTCGGCCTTTCGTGCTGCGGCGCGACGGCGCATTGGATTTCGGCATGGGCGCGGCGGAAGCGTGGCGCACCGATCTGCGCAGCGCCGTCATCAAGGTCGGCGAGCGCTTCACCATGCATTGGAACGAGCGCGATTTCGGTGTTTATGAGATCGTCAAAGTGGCGTCTCTCGGCGCCAAGAGCTGAGTGAGAGAGACGCATGACCGAGCAATTTTCTTTTCGGCTGCTGGCGAAGGACGGCGCGGCGCGGCGCGGCCTCGTCTCGACGCCGCGCGGTGACATACGCACGCCGGCCTTCATGCCCGTCGGCACGGCGGCGACGGTCAAGGCGATGTTTCCGCAGGATGTGCGCGCGACCGGCGCCGATATCGTGCTCGGCAATGTCTATCATCTGATGCTACGCCCCGGCGCGGAGCGCGTCGCCGCGCTCGGCGGCCTGCATAAATTCATGAATTGGCCGCACCCGATCCTCACCGATTCCGGCGGCTTTCAAGTGATGTCGCTCTCCAAGCTGCGCAAGCTGAACGAGGAGGGCGTCGCCTTCCAATCCCATATCGACGGCTCGCGCCACATGCTGACGCCCGAGCGCTCTATGGAGATTCAGCGCCTGCTCGACTCCGACATTCATATGCAATTCGACGAATGCGTGCGCCTGCCTTGCACGGATGCGGAGGCCGAGCGCGCCATGCGCCTGTCGCTGCGCTGGGCGGAGCGCTCGCGCAAGGCGTTCGGCGACGCCAGAGGCAAGGCGCTGTTCGGCATTGTGCAGGGTGGCGCCTCGCCGCCGCTGCGCATAGAGAGCGCGAAGGCGCTGGCCGCCATGGATTTCCACGGCCTCGCCATAGGCGGCCTCGCGGTCGGCGAGCCGCAGGATGTGATGCTGGCGATGCTCGACATCGTCATCCCGCATCTGCCGGAGGAGAAGCCGCGCTATCTCATGGGCGTCGGCACGCCGGATGATATCGTGCAATCCGTGCTGCGCGGCGTCGATATGTTCGATTGCGTGATGCCGACGCGCGCCGGGCGCCATGGCCTCGCCTACACGCGCTTCGGCCGCGTAAATCTTCGTAATGCGCGTCATGCCGACGACGCCGCGCCGCTCGACGAAGGCGCCGCCTGCGCCTCGGCGCGCGATTATTCCCGCGCCTATCTGCATCATCTCGTCAAGGCGCAAGAAATCCTCGGCATGATGCTGCTGACCGAGATCAATGTCGCCTATTATCAGGAGCTGATGGCGGGCCTGCGCGAGGCGATAGAGCAGGGGCGTCTCGCCGATTTCATTGCGCAGACGAAGGAAGGCTGGGCGCGCGGAGAAGCGAAGGCGCTATAGTCGGCGTGAACAAGGGTGATTCATGCCCCAAGCGCTCGCTCGCAATCTCGCCTGCTCGACTGATACTCTTCAAGCAGAGCTGCTCGCCTTCGACGCTTTCGGCGCGCCGACGCGGCGGATAGAGGAGGAAGGCCTCCTCTATCTCGTCAATGAATTCTGGACCTCGGCGCAGCGGCAGGCGCATTCGCTCCACGAGATTAGCTATCGTGCCTGCTTCAAGCCGCAGCTGCCGGGCTTTTTCATCTCGCGCCTCACCGCGCCGGGAGACGCGGTGCTCGATCCCTTCATGGGCCGCGGCACGACGCCGCTCGAGGCGGCGCTACAGGGGCGGCGACCCATGGGCGCGGATATCAATCCGCTCTCCATTCTGCTGACGCGCCCGCGTCTGTCGCCTCCGCCACTCGCGGCCATAGAGAAACGCCTCGCCGAAATCCCTTGGGAGCAAGGCGAGATCGAGCGAAGCGATCTTCTCGTCTTCTATCATCCCGAGACATTGCGTCGCCTCTGCGCGCTGCGCCGCCATTTGCTCGAGCGTGACACGGATGAGGTCGACGATTGGATTCGCATGGTCGCGATCAATCGCTTGACCGGCCACTCGCCTGGTTTTTTCTCGGTCTATTCGTTGCCGCCGAACCAGGCGGTTTCCATCGAGGCGCAGGCCAAGATCAACGCCAAGCGCGAGCAGACGCCGCCCTTGCGCGACGTGGCGACGCTGATCCTGCGCAAATCGCGCGCGCTGCTCGCCGATGGCGCGCCGCCGCCGCATCCGCCCGCCGTGCTCGCCACCAGCGAAGCCTGGCGCGCGCCCTATGCCGGCGAGGCGGAAGTCCAGCTCGTCGTCACCTCGCCGCCCTTTCTGGATGTCGTGCAATATGCGAGCGACAATTGGCTGCGCAATTGGTTCGCCGGCGTCGATACGGATACGGTGCGCATTTCCGCGCATCGCAGCGAGGCGGAATGGGAGCGGATGGTGCGCGCCTGCCTCACGGAATTCGCGCGCATCGTCGCGCCCGGCGGGCATGTCGCCTTCGAGGTCGGCGAGGTGCGCGGCGGAAAGGTCCTGCTGGAGCGGCTGGTCTGGCGCGCGGCGGAGGGCTTGCCTTTCGAGCGGCTCTTTGTGCTGGTCAACAGCCAGAGCTTCACCAAGACCAGCAATTGCTGGGGCGTCGGCAATAACGCCAAGGGCACCAACACGAACCGCGTGGTGACGCTGAGGCGGATTTAGCGTCTCAGCCGACCAGCGCGAATGATGGATGATAATCGACAGCGCCGCTCGGGATTGGCGCTGCAAATGGCAGGGCCATGAAAAGCTCCGGCGGACCTCCCGCGAAGCGAAGTCCGGCATGGGACCGGAATCCGAAGCGGCCATAATATTTCGGCTCTCCGAAGACGACGCATCCGGCGGCGCGGGCCGCGCGGAGCCGCGCCAGACCGGCGTCGATAAGCATGGCGCCGACGCCCTGGCGCCGATGCTCTGACAGCACAGCGACCGGTCCGAGGCCGAACCAGCCGAGCACAGCCCCGTCGATCGTGACAGGCGAGATGGCGACATGGCCGACGATGAATTCGGCCTCGGCGACGAGCGAGATGGTCAGAGCGCCGGCCTCGCGCAGCGCGTCGACGAGCTCTCCCTCCCGCCCCTTGCTGAATGGATGGTCTCGGAAGGCGGCGCTGTGCACGTCGCGCACCGCGACGCGATCTGCTGCGCTCTCGTCTCGAATGAGCATGTGCGACGCCTTTGATCGGGCCGGCCCCTGGGCTAATACTGTCGGCATGCCGCGCCACCGTCAACGCCGAGCCGCTTCATGACCTCCAAAACCACCCGCGATATCGCCGCCGCCGCCGGCGCCTGCGTCGCTTGCGCCGCCGCCGCGGCCACGCTTCCGCCGGGCTTTGTGCGGCTGGCCGATCTCGCGCCGCAGATCGTGCAGGATATGCGCTACGCCGGCGCCGATAATTTCACCGGCCGTCCCGTGCCCGGCTACAAGGCCGCGCAATGCTGGCTGCGCGAGGACGCCGCCAAGGCGCTCATCGCCGTGCAGGGCGAGGCGAAGCGTCAAGGCTTCGAGCTCATTCTCTATGATTGCTACCGCCCGCGCCGCGCCGTCGCCGCTTTCATCGATTGGGCGAAAGGCCCGGACGAGAGCATGAAGGCGCAATATTATCCGCATGAGAACAAGCGCGATCTTTTCGCGCGCGGCTATATCGCCGAAAAATCCTCGCATTCCACCGGGCTCGCCGTCGATCTCGGCGTGCTGGGCTGGGATTTCGGCACGCCTTTCGACTATTTCGACGAGCGCTCCTGGACCGCGAACAAGGATGTGAGCGCTGTGGCGCAGGAGCATCGCCGCCGCCTCGAGACGCTGATGCGCAGCCACGGCTTTCGCAATCTGCCGACCGAATGGTGGCATTTCGCCTTCGCCGGCGCGGGCGAGGCGCCGAGCTATGATGTCGAGATCGAGTAATCAGCCGCTCTTGCCGAGCCGCTCGAACAAATAGCCGAGCATGCCGAGCGAGAGCTCCGTCTCCGGCGAGAACACCCGGCCGATGTTCTGACTCTCCAGCAGCTCGGCCTCCGCCTCGTCGCGCGCGCGCAACGCCACGTCCACGGCCGGATTGACCCTCCGCGCCGTTGTGATCGTCTTCTGCAGGTCGCAGCTGTCGGGCGTCGTCGAGACGATCAGCGCGCGCGCCCGCGCGATATGGGCCTGCGCCAGAGTGGCGGGCTCGGAGGCGTCGCCGCAGACGGCGGCGATATCTCGTGACCGCAGCGCCTCCACCAATTCGCGATTCTGCTCGATGACGACGAAAGGCGCGCCCCATTCCAGCAGCTTCGCGCCGATGCGGCTCCCGACGCGGCCATAGCCGACCAGCACGATCTGGCCGGCGAGGCGGGAATCGTCGACGTAGGGCGGCAATTCCGCCAGCGGATCGAGCGAGCGCGCTCTTTGTCCGAGCCGCGCGCGGATCGGCTCTATGGACACGAAGACCAGCGAGTTGAGCGCGATGGAGACCAGCGCGCCGGCGAGAATGAGATTGCGGCCGTCCGGCGAGATGAGGCCGAGCGAGACGCCGAGCCCGGCCAGAATGAAGGAGAATTCGCCGATCTGCGCCAGGCTGGCGCCGACGGTCAGCGCCGTGTCCAGCGGATAGCGCAGCGCGAGGGTGAGGCCGACGGCGGCCAGCGTCTTGCCAACCATTACGATGCCGACGACGGCGAGCACGCGCCAAGGCTCCTCGACGAAAGCGCGCGGATCGAAGGCCATGCCGACCGAGACGAAGAACAGGACCGAGAAAGCGTCGCGCAGCGGCAGGGATTCATCGGCGGCGCGATGGCTGAACTCGGATTCGCGCATCATCATGCCGGCGAAAAAGGCGCCCAGCGCGAAAGAGACGTCGAAGAGCTTGGCCGAGCCATAGGCGACGCCGATCGCCGTGGCGACGACGCAGAGCGTGAACAGCTCGCGCGAGCCGACGCCCGCCACCCAGAACAGGAGGCGCGGGAACAGCCAGCGCCCGACCACCAGCATCAAAATGACGAAGGCCGCCACTTTGGCGAGCGTCAGGCCGACGATCGGCCAAAGGTTCGTCTCGCCCGCCATGGCGTCTGGAGCGCCGCCGCCGAGCAGGCCGGCGGCCGGCGGCAGCAGCACCAGCAGCAGCACGGTCGCCAAATCCTCGACGACGAGCCAGCCGACCGCGATGCGGCCATTGATCGTGTCCATCTCGCCGCGCTCCTCCAGCGCGCGCAGCAGCACCACCGTGCTGGCGCAGGAGAGCGAGAGGCCGAAGATCAGCGCCGCGCCGAAATGCCAGCCCCAATAGGTGGCGACGCCGACGCCCAGCGCCGTCGCTATGGCCATTTGCACCACTGCTCCCGGCGCGGCGATGCGGCGGACGGAGAGGAGGTCTTCGAGCGAGAGATGCAGGCCGACGCCGAACATCAGCAGAATAATGCCGATCTCGGCGAGCTGATCGGCGAGGGCGACATCGGCGACGAAACCGGGCGTCGCCGGGCCGATCGCTATTCCGGCGAAGAGATAGCCGACCAGCGGGGAGAGCCGCAGCTTGGCGGCGATGAGCCCCATGAACAGCGCGAGGCCGAGCGCGGCGGCGAGGGTCGTGATGAGATCGACGCCGTGTTGCATCTTCCCTCCTGAAAGCGAGACCCTCGAATAGAGCAATTCGAGCGCCAGAGGAAAGGAGGGGAGGTCAGTCGGCGCTGGGCAGGCGACGAATGGTGAATTCGATGCGGCCGTCCTCGAGCTCCCGCCAGAACTCGATCTCGGTCATATAGGCGGCTTTGGGATAGAGGTCGAACCATTCGCGCGCCTTGGCGCGGGCCTCGCCGCGCTCGAGCGTGAAGGTCTCCCGGCGCCAGCCGTCGCTGCGCGCGCTCTTGACGCTACGGGCGCGATCGGCGAGGCGACGCGCCACGTCTCTCGGCTGTCTGGTCTCGACGCTCATACGCAACTCCCGCGGCCGACGAAAGAATGATAGCGCGCCCGGCGGCGAAAAGAAAAGCCGCGCGCAGCGATGCGCGGCAGATTTTCCGCCGCCGCGGATATCCGCCGGCGCCTCTGGCCTCGGCGCGGCGACGCCCTAGGATTTTGCCGAGCGTTCCAGCGGAGCCAGACAAGGAAAATGTCTCAAAATCGTCAGCCGCATATTTTGACCGCGGCCTCCAATCTGCTCGGCATCTGCTTCGTGCTGATCACCGGCCTCAAGATCAGCAAGGTGAGCGACAGCACGCTGCTCGACGAGGTGGCCATGGTCTCCGCGGTCGGCTTCGTCGGCGCCTGCCTCTTCTCCTTCGCTTCCCTGCTACAGCTGCGGACACGGGTGAATTACGAGCTGATCGCCGATCTTCTGTTCGTGCTCGCCATGCTCGGACTGTTCGTGGCGGTGCTGATGTTCGGACGCAGCCTGCTATAGCCTCGACGGGCGCAGCGCCTCGCGCGCCGCCTCCTCGATGAGCCGCGTCACCGTCGCCGGATCGCGCGGGAAGCCGGCGCGGATCCATTTCGCCTGCAGTTCCTTCAGCACGGCGCCCAGCGCGCGTCCGGGCGAAAGTCCGCGCGCCATGAGATCGGCCGCCTTCACCGGAAAATCCGGCGCCGGGGTCTCGGCGATGAAGCGCGCGCCGCGCAGCCAGAATTCCGCATCGGCGGCGGCGGGACTCTCCGCATGAGCCAGAGCCAGCGCGTCGCGCGCGGCGGCGCGGCCCTGCTCGAAGAGGAGGCGCAGAAGCTCCAGCTCCCGCGGCGGCGAGGCCGCGCCATGGAGCCCTTCCAGCAGGCGCGCCGCATGGGCGAGGCGGCGATGCTCGGCGTTGGAGAGCCGCAGCCGATCGCGCAGCCGATCGGCGTCCTCCGGGACGATAACGCAGAGCGCGCAGAGGCGCAGCAGCGGATCGGCGGCGTGGGACAGCGCCGCCTCGACCGCGGCCAGACGCTCTAGCCGCGCCGGAAAGCTCGCGCCGACGACGACCTCGAGCACGCCCGCCTGCGAGATTTCGCGCGCCACCTCGACCGCCCGCCGCGCGGCGAGCAGCTTCAGCGTCTCGGCGCGGATGCGCTCGCCGGAGAGCTTGGCGAGGCTCACGCGGGCGACGATCGCCGCATGCAGTCCGGCGGGGTCCAGCGGATCCTCGCCGAAGGCGGCGTGAAAGCGGAAGAAGCGCAGCACGCGCAAATGATCCTCGGCGATGCGCGTCGCCGGATCGCCGATGAAGCGCACGCGGCGCGCCTCTATATCCGCGCGCCCGCCTGTGTAATCGTGAATCTGCCCGTCCGGCGAGAGCGACAGCGCATTGATGGTGAAGTCGCGGCGCAGCGCGTCCTTCTCGAAATCATCCCCGAAGCGCACTTTGGCGTGGCGGCCGAAGGTCTCGACATCCTCACGTAGCGTCGTCACCTCGAAGGGCGTGCCCTCGACGACGATCGTCACCGTGCCGTGATCAATGCCGGTTGGCGCGCTCTTGAGCCCGGCCGCAGCGGCCGCGGCGATCACGGCCTCGGGCAGAGCGGTGGTGGCGAGGTCGATCTCATGCGGCGGCCGACCGAGCAGCGAATCGCGCACGGCGCCGCCGACGATGCGCGTCTCGCCGCCGGTCGCGCGCAGCGCCTCGAGCAGGCGGATGATCTTGGGATTGTCGAGCAGTCGGATCGGCAAATCACTGAAAGCGGCCGGGCGCGAGCCGGCCGTCCTCTATATGCGCCGGGACATAGGTCCCTTCATTGCGCGGCGACAGCAGAGCGAGAAACACGAAGCCGGCCACGGCGACGGCGAGGCCGGCGATCGTCAACGTCGAGACGACGCCGCGCGTCCATAACGTGGCCACGAAAGGCCAGCGCCGCCGCGCCAGAAGATAGAGCGCATAGGCGACGAAGGGCGTGACGAAGAGCAAAGCCGGCTGACCGATGACCCGCCACATTGGGACGCCTCGCACGAAGGGCGATTTTTCACTGGGAGGGGGAATCGCCGCGCCGAACCTCGCGCGATCATAGCACGCCGCGACGGCGCGCCGAGCGCGGCGAAGTTTGGCGCAGTTACAAATAATTAGCCGCGTTTGGAAACTCTTTGTCGGGAGCCGTCTCAATTTTTTGAAAAGGTTTTGGGGCCATTCTCACTTCCAATATTTCCCGAGCCCCTCGTGTTCCGGGCTCCCGCGAATATCTCCCATTCGCTCCTAGACGACGGTGCGGATCCAAATCCGCGGCATGAAGCCATCACCGTCGAGCCGGTTGGACTCCGGCCTGTCCTCCTCGTCGCTTCGAGGGAGCGCTCGTTCGCGCGCGTTTCGTCGCATTTTGGAGTTCCGCATGCGCAAACCGGCGCCTCGTTCTTTCGCCGATGATTCCTTCGGCTCCGTCGCCATCATATTCGGCATTTCCGCGCTTGCTCTGGTGGGCGCGGTGGGGCTCGGGATCGACACTTATCGCGTGCAGAACACGCAAGCGGGATTGAAGCGCGTCGCCGACGCGACCTGCCGCCAGATTTCCAGCGCCTCGACGGTGAATTACCCGACCTCGACCGACGTCGTCGCCATGGCGCAGCGCTACGCCACGGGCGAGCTCGGCTCCAATTCGTCGACCGCTAGCGCTTCCGTCTCGCTCACCGACGCAGGCTCGACCTATTCGCTGGCCTTGACGCAGACGGTGCGTTCCACCTTCGGCGCGGCGCTCGGCTATCGCGGCTCCGATCTCGCCGTGCGCGCGCAATGCCCCAAGACCTCGACGACGCAATATCAATGCACGAGCGGCTCCTATATCTACGCCGCCAACAATGTCGCCGGCCAGACGCTCACGATGAGCAAGCTCGCGGCGTTGTCGCAGGCGTCGAGCCCCACGCAATATGTCGTGAGCTACGCCAGCCTCGACGCGTCCAACGCCACGCAGCTGCTCTCGCGCAATGTGATCAGCGCCGACTACCTCATTCCCGCGACCACCGCGGCCGCCACCACCGTCTTCGTCCATGACGTCAACAAGGACGGAAGCATGCCGCAATTCTGCGAGGACGCTCTTCCCTACACGGCGAGCTCGTCCAGCTCGAGCAGCAGCTCGTCCTCTTCGAGCTCCAGCAGCGCCTATTGCTCCGCCAGCGCCTATGTGCGCTCCGCGCGCACGGAGACGATGAGCAATTCCAGCTATTCGGGAACCGTCTCCCTCTCGCCGTCCCCCTCCGCCGGGCTCTCCACGCTCACGCTCACGACGACCGTGCTCAATGGCGCCAAATCCGGCCCCTATACGGTGACATTCAACGTGTCGAAGGGCTTCGCCGCTTCCGCCTCGGTGACGCAGGTGACGGGCGCTGGAAGCGCCGTCTACACCACGACCGACGAGCAGGCCTATCTCTTCAATGTCGCGGCCGGAAAATTCGGCACGATGATGACCGACGTCGTCGGCGCCGGATGGAAGCTCGTCTATGTGAAGAGCCATACGGACGCCGTCTGGGAGGATCTCAACGGCGCCTGCAACGACATCAGCTCGCCCATCGCGCTCGATCTCATCGGCCTCGGACGCATAGAGACGACCGGCGTCTCCACCGCGATCGACGCCATTCGTCCGACGGTCGGACGCACGGTCTCGCTGCGCACGCCGGACGGTCCGACGCGCATCGAATGGCTCACCGGCAATGGGCAAGGCTTCCTCGTCGACAATCGCGACGGCCGCGCCGAGACGGACATGTCCTCCGCGCGTCTCTTCGGCCCGACCGACACGACGTCGGATGGATTCGAGACGCTCGCAAAGCTCGACCATAGCGGCTCCGGCGTTCTCACGGGCCGCGATCTCGACGGCCTCGCCGTGTGGATCGACGACGGCGACGGAATCGTGCAGCACGGCGAGATCGAGTCTCTCGCCGCGCTCGGCGTCACCGCGATCGACGCCAATTGGAAAAAGACGATCGACGCCGACGGCCATATGAAGATGCAGTCTCACGCCATTCGCAATGGCGCGCCGATCATGATCGAGGACATATGGCTCGCGACCGCGAGAGACGCGCGGATCGCCGCCGCGACGGAGGCGGGCGAGTGAAGCAGCGAGGGAAGGCGCGCGGAGCTTTCGCGCGCGATCGCTCCGGCGCGAGCGTCGTCGAATTCGCCTTCTTGTCGCCTGTGCTGATCTTCACCGTGATCTCGGTGATCCAGCTCGGCGTCAACTATATGGAAATGAGCGCGGTGCAGACCGGCGCCTTTCTGCTCGCGCGCGCGATCAGCTCGTCCGCCTCGCCGCCGACCGACGCCGCCTCGGCAAAGACCATTGTGCTCGGCGCGAATATGGTGATGCAGAAGGCGACGGATGTGATCGTCACCGTCTCGCCGCTCTCGACGACCGCCATGACCTCCATGCCGACGCAGCCGACGGCGGACAGCTTCTCGCTGCCGGGGGCGTCCTCGGCCGTGCTGGTCCGCGTCGTCGCCAAGCGCACCAGCCTCGTGCCGTTCAATCTTCTCGCCAACAATGTCTGGTCGAGCATAGTGAACAAGAAAATCGACTATTCCGTCGTCACGGTGACGCCCAATGCGTGAGCGCGCTCTCGCACGTTTCGGTTTTTGCTTTGGCTTTCGTGGACCGCACGCGCGAAGCGGCATCGTCGCGGTGGAGTTCGGACTGCTCGCGCCGGTTCTCGTCATGCTGCTGCTCGGCGTCGTCGAGAGCTGCCGCGCCTTGCTCGCCTATCGCAATGTCGCGCAAATGACCGAATCCCTCGCCTGGACGGCGCAGACGCTCGTCACGCCGGCGACCTCCACCGCCAACGCCTCGCTGTCGACCGGCGCGAAAACCGTGCTCGGGAATATTATTTTCGTGATGCAAGGCGCGACGGCGCCCGCCAACCTCAATGTCTCGGTGCGATATCTCGCCAAATCCATGACCAGCGGCGTGATCTCGGACTCCGTGCTCTACCAGACGACGTCGGCGCCGACCGCCAATAATTCGGGCATCGCCACCAATATGATGAGCGGCGACACGCGCATCGTCGCGCAGAGCGTCTATGTCTATAATCTCCTGATCGGGATCAGCGTCTCCCTGTCCTCGCGCTATTCCCTCTGAGCGCGGGCGGCGTCGGCGCTTCCGAGCGTCAAAAAGCCATTTTTGCCGGCGAACCCCTCTGTCCGGGCGCGCCGCGCCCCCGGCCAAAATTAATCATTCTTTCACGTCGACAAGCGTCCTTTCCGGCTTATCCTAGGGGGAAACTGCGACGCGGCCGTCGTCGCCGAGCGAAGGACAGTCAATGACCGAGCAAGATTTGGCGAGCGCTCCCGCCGCCGCAGCCGAGCGTGTCCTGGAAGAGATCGGCCGCGCCCGCGCCGCCGTCTCCACCGTGATCTTCGGCCAAGAGGAGGCGGTCGAGCAGGCGCTCGTCACTCTGCTCGCCGGCGGACACGGCCTGCTCGTCGGCGTGCCCGGCCTCGCCAAGACCAAGCTCGTCGAGACATTGGGCCGGGTGCTCGGCCTCGACGAGCGGCGCGTGCAATTCACGCCCGATCTTTTGCCGGCCGATATTCTGGGCTCCGAGGTGCTCGAGGAGACCGCCGATAAAAAGCGCGTCTTCCGCTTCGTCAAAGGCCCGATCTTCGCGCAATTGCTGATGGCGGACGAGATCAACCGCGCCTCGCCGCGCACGCAATCGGCGCTGCTGCAGGCGATGCAGGAATATCATGTGAGCGTCGCCGGCGAGCGTCACGATCTGCCGCGGCCCTTCCATGTGCTGGCGACGCAAAATCCGCTGGAGCAGGAGGGAACCTATCCTCTGCCGGAGGCGCAGCTCGATCGTTTTCTTCTCCAGATCGACGTCGATTATCCCGACCGCGCCAGCGAGCGGCGCATATTGTTGGAGACGACGGGCGACCGCGTGATCGAGGCGCGCAAGACTCTCTCCGCGCAGGAGCTGATCGCGGCGCAGCGGCTGGTGCGGCAATTGCCGGTCGGCGACAAGGTCGTCGACGCGATACTCGATCTCGTGCGCGCCGCGCGGCCGGGGGAGGGCGATCCCGAGATCGCGCCGCATGTCGCCTGGGGCCCTGGCCCGCGCGCGGCGCAGTCTCTCATGCTCGCCACGCGCGCGCGCGCGTTGCTCGCCGGGCGGCTGTCGCCGTCGCTGGACGATGTGGCTGCGCTCGCCGCGCCGGCGCTGCGCCATCGCATGGCGCTGACCTTCGCCGCGCGCGCGCAGGGCAAGACCATCGCCGGCCTCGTCGAGAAGCTCGTCGCGAGGATCGGCTGAGGTGGCGGCGACACCGGCGGTTTCCACCGAGGCTTTCGATATGTCCGCCCGGCTCGGGGCGAGCGCGCGCGGCGTGGACGCCGCAGAGCTCGCCAGCCGGCTGCCGGATATCGTCATCCGCGCGCGGGAGGTGGCGGCGACCGTCGTCCATGGCGCGCATGGCCGAAGGCGCGCCGGGACGGGCGAGAATTTCTGGCAGTTCCGGCCCTTCGGCGCCGGCGAGGCGGCGCATCGCATCGACTGGCGCCGCTCGGCGCGCGACGACCGTCTCTTCGTGCGCGAGCGGGAATGGGAGGCCGCCCATTCCTATTTTCTGTGGATGGACTGCTCCCCCTCCATGGGCTTCGTCTCCTCTCTGGCGATGGAGCCCAAGCTCGACCGCGCATTGACGCTCGGCCTCGCGCTCGCCGATGTGCTGATGCGCGGCGGCGAGCGCGTGGGGCTGCTCGGCCTCACCCATCCCATGTCGACGCGCGACATTATCGAGCGCCTCGCGCAGGCGCTCGTCGCAGCGGGCGGCGCGGCGCGCGGCGAATTGCCGGAGGCGGCGGCGCTGCCCGGCGGCGCCAAGGCTCTGCTCATCTCCGACTTCCTCTGCGATCCGCAGGCGCTTTCCGAACGTCTGACGACGCTCGCCGGAAATGGCGCGGCGGGCGCGCTGCTGATGATCGCCGATCCGGCGGAAGAGACCTTTCCCTTCGAAGGCGAGACGATCTTTCTCGACACGGACAGCCGCGCGCAGCTGCGCGCCGGCCGCGCCCAATCCTGGCGCGACGCTTATGTGGAACGTCTCGCGCGGCATAGGGACGCGATCGCCAAAGCCGCGGCCGACGTCGGCTTCTCGCTGCACATCCACCGCACCGACCGGCCGGCGGCGGAGGCGGCGCTTTCTTTGAGCTTTGCGCTCGCCTCTGGATTGGAGCGCGTCTGATGGGCCTCACTTTCGCCGCGCCCCTCGCCCTGTTCGGGCTGCTGGCCCTGCCGGCCATCTATTTTCTGCTGCGGGTGACGCCGCCCCGCCCGCGCGAGATCGTGTTCCCGCCGATCCGCCTGCTCTTCGATCTGCTGCGCCGCGAGGAGACGCCTTCGCGCACGCCCTGGTGGCTATTGGCGCTGCGCCTCGCGCTCGCCGGCCTCGCCGTTCTGGCCATGGCCGGCCCTGCGCTGACGCCAGTGGCGACGGCCGCTTTTTCCAGCGCGCCGTTGCTGATCGCGATCGACGACGGCTGGCCGGCGGCGCCGGATTTCGACGCCCGCATCGAGGCGGCGCGCGCGCTCGCCGCCGACGCCGCGCGTTCCGGCGCGACGATCGCCGTGCTGCCCATGTCGCAGGCCGACGCCGCGCCGACGCCGGAGGACGGCGGCAAGATCGACGAGCGCCTGCGCGCGCTCTCGCCGCAGCCCTATGCGCCGGATCGGGCCGCCGCCGCCGCGAGGCTCGCAGAATTCGCCGCCGCCCATCCGCAGGGGCGCATCGTCTGGATCGCGGATGGGCTGGCGCAGGGCGGAGCGCGCCAATTCGGCGAGGCTCTGACCGCGGCGGCCGCAGCCGGCGCGAAAATCGAGACATTGGCCAGCGATCATGTTGCGCGCGCGCTTGTCGCGCCGCAGAACACGGCCGCCGGCCTCGAGGTGGAGGTGGCGCGCGCCTCCGCTGCGGCGCCGGCGTCCGGCTCCGTTTCCGCTTTCGATCAGCAGGGCCGCGTGCTGGCGCAGGCGCATTTCGATTTCGGCGCGGGAGACAAAGCGAAAGCGCGCTTCGATCTGCCGATCGAGCTGCGCAATGAGGCGTCGCTGCTCCGCCTCGACGGCGAGGCTTCGGCCGGCGCCGTGGCGCTGCTCGACGGGCGCTCCAAGGTTCGCCGCGTCGCCGTGCTGAGCGGCGCGAGCGCCGATCTCGCGCAACCTTTGCTGGAGCCGCAATTCTATCTGCAAAAGGCCTTCGCGCCTTTCGCCGAGGTGCGCGAGCCGCGGCCGGGCGCCGCCGATCCTCTGCCCGGCCTCATCGCCGAGCAGCCCAATATCGTCGCCCTCGCCGATGTCGGCGTGCTGCCGCCCGACGCGCATGAGGCGCTGGCCCGTTTCGTCGACGAGGGCGGCGTGCTGCTGCGCTTCGCCGGCGCGCGCCTCGCCAATGGCGACGACGATCTCACCCCCGTGCGCTTGCGCCGCAATGGCCGCGTGCTCGGCGGCGCCATGTCCTGGGACACGCCGAAAAAGCTCGCACCCTTCGATGCGGCGAGCCCTTTCTACGGGCTCGCTATTCCCGACGAGGTGACGGTGACGCGCCAGGTTCTCGCCGAGCCGGAGCCGGGCCTGCCCGCCAAGACCTGGGCCGCGCTCACCGACGGCACGCCGCTCGTCACCGCCGAGCGGCGCGGCAAGGGGCTCATCGTGCTGTTCCATGTCAGCGCCGACGCCGCCTGGTCCAATCTGCCGATCTCCGGCCTCTTCATCGATATGCTGCACCGGATCGCCGCCGAGAGCGGCGAGGCCGCGGCGCGGCGGGCCGAGGACGGAGCGCGCAGCGATGCGCCGGCGCTGGCGCCGCTCCTCACTCTGGACGGACGCGGCCGTCTCGGCGCGCCGCCGCCGAGCGCCCGGCCGATCGCCGGCGACTATGACGGCGGCGCGAGCCGTGAGCATCCGCCGGGCTTCTACGGCGCCGCCGACGCCCCCGTCGCCGTGCAGCCGCTGCGCGCGAGCGACGAATTGCGCGCCTTTGATTTTTCGGGGCAGGGGCTCTCGGTCTCGGCGCTGCGCGCCGGCGCGCCGATCGATCTGCGCCCCTATCTGCTCGCGCTGGTCTTTGTCGCGCTGCTCGCCGATTGGCTGATCTTGCTGTCCATGTCCGGCGCATTGCGCCGCGCCGCGCCGATCGCCATCGGCGCTTTGTGCGCGCTCGCGGTGCTGAGCGCCGCGCCGCAGGACGCCCGCGCCAAGGATGCGCCCGCCGCCGCCTCGCCGCGCGACCGCGAGGCGGCGCTGACCACGAGGCTCGCCTATGTCGTCTCCGGCGACGCCCGCACCGACGAGACCAGCAAGCTCGGCCTCGAGGCGCTGTCGCGCGCGCTCAATCAGCGCACATCCTTCGCGCCCGGCGCGCCGGTCGGCGTCGATCCGGCGCGTGACGAATTGGCCTTCTATCCCATGCTCTATTGGCCGATCGTCGCTTCCGCGCCGCTGCCTTCGGCGCAGACCATCGCCAAGGTCGGCGTCTATCTGAAGCAGGGCGGCACGATCGTCTTCGACACGCGCGACGCGCTCACCGCGCATGAGGGCGGACCGCCGACGCCGGAGACGCAATGGCTGCGCGATCTGACGCGCAATCTCGACATTCCGCCGCTCGAGGTCACGCCGCGCGATCACGTCATCACCAAGACCTTCTATCTGCTCGACGGCTTCTACGGCCGCACGATCAACGGCAAGACCTGGGTGGAGGCGCTACCACAAGAGAGCAAGGACGATCCCGCGCGCCCCGTGCGCGCGACCGACAGCGTCTCGTCTGTGGTGATAACCTCGAATGATCTCGCCGGCGCCTGGGCGGCCGATCGCACCGGCCAGCCGCTCTACACGCTGACGCCGGGCGGCGCGCGTCAGCGCGAGCTCGCGATCCGCGGCGGCGTCAATCTGGTGATGTACACGCTGACCGGCAATTACAAATCCGATCAGGTCCATGTCCGCGACCTTTTGGAGCGGCTCGGCCAATGAGCGAGCTGTCCCTCTCCTTCACGCCGCTGCTGCCCTGGCCCACGCTCGCCGCGCTGAGCGTGGCGGCGATCATCGTGGCGCTGCTGTCGCTGCGCGCCGGCGGGCGCGGCGCGGCCCTGCGCATCGCCACGCTCGCGCTGGTGCTGCTGGCGCTCACCGATCCGTCGCTGCTGCGCGAGCAGCGCGAGCCGCTGAGAACCATCGTTCCCATCGTGCTCGATCGCAGCGAGAGCCAGAGCTTCGGCGAGCGCATGGCGCAGACCGAGGCGGCGAAGGCCGCGCTGGAGCCGGCGCTGCAAAAGCTCGGCGACATAGAGCCGCGCTTCATCGACGCGGCGCGTCCCGGCGCCGAGGCCGATGGGACGCGATTGTTTCAGGCTCTGGAAGAGGGGCTGAAGGATGTTCCGCGCGAGCGCATCGGCGCCGCGATCATGGTGACGGACGGAATCGTTCACGACATTCCCGCGAACGCGGCCGCGCTCGGCTTCAAGGCGCCGCTGCATGTGCTCGTCACCGGCCATGAGGGCGAGCGTGATCGCAGGCTGGAGCTGGTCGAGGCGCCGCGCTTCGGCATTGTCGGCAAGGATCAGACGATCCGCGCCCGCGTCGTCGACAGCAATCTCGGCGGGACGGAGCCGGTCGTCATCACGACGCGCCGCGACGGGCAGGCGCTCGAGCCCATCGTGGCGCGCGCCGGCGAGATCGTCGAGATTCCGCTGCGCGTGGAGCATGGCGGCGCCAATGTCGTCGAGCTGGAGGTGGAGGCGCTCCCCGGCGAGCTGACCGCCGTCAACAACAAGGCCGTCGTCACCATAGAGGGCGTGCGCGACAAGCTGAAGGTTCTGCTCGTCTCCGGCGAGCCGCATCCCGGCGAGCGCAGCTGGCGCAATCTTCTGCGCTCCGACGCCAATGTCGATCTGGTGCATTTCACCATTCTGCGGCCGCCGGAGAAGCTCGACGGCACGCCGCCGCACGAGCTCTCGCTGATCGCCTTTCCGACGGCCGATCTCTTCGGGCGCAAGATCAACGAGTTCGATCTCATCATCTTCGATCGCTACTCGAACCAGACGATCCTGCCCTCCGTCTATTTCGACAATATCCTGCGCTATGTCGACAATGGCGGCGCCTTTCTCGTCGCGACGGGGCCGGATTTCGCGACGGTGCAGGGGCTCTATTATTCGCCGCTGGAGAGCATCATTCCGGCGCGGCCGGACGGCTCGCTCTATGAGCGCGCCTTTCGCGCCCATGTGAGCAAGGATGGCGAGAAGCATCCGGTCACGCGCGGGCTCGAGGGCGCGCGGAGCAGTCCTCCCGCCTGGGGCGAATGGTTCCGCCAGGTCGACGCCGAAGTGGTGAAGGGCAATTCCATCCTCACCGGCGCCAATGACAAGCCGCTGCTCGTGCTCTCGCGCGAGGGCAAAGGCCGCGTCGCCGCTCTGCTCACCGATCAGATGTGGCTGTGGGCGCGCGGCTATGAGGGCGGCGGCCCGCATGTCGATCTGATGCGCCGCCTCGCTCATTGGCTGATGAAGGAGCCCGATCTCGAGGAGGAGGCACTGCGCGCCAGCGCCCATGGCCATGATATCGCCATCGAGCGCCAGAGCCTCGAGGAGAAGATCGACGCGGTGACGATGACGACGCCTTCGGGCGCGACATCGCCGATCGCGCTCGCGCCCGCCGAGCCCGGCCTCGCGCGCGCGCATCATGCGGCGAAGGAAATGGGGCTCTATCGCTTTCAGAGCGGCGAGCTGACGGCGCTGGTCAATGTCGGCCCGGAGAATCCGCGCGAGTTTCGCGAGGTGGTCTCCACCGCCGAGAAGCTGAAGCCGCTCGCCGAGGCCAGCGGCGGCACGGTTCGACGCCTTTCGAAAGACGCGAGCGGCGCGATCACACTGCCCCGCATCGTGGAGATGCGCGAAGCTTCTGTCTTCGGCGGCGCCGATTACATCGGCGTGAAGCGCACCGGCGCGAGCGAGCTGAAGGGCGTCGAGACGGCGCCGCTCGCGATCGGCCTCTGGGGCCTCGCGGCGCTGCTCGGAATGATCGTGCTGGCTTGGGGATGGGAGGGGCGTTGACGCGAAAACGCCCCGCCTGTTCATCCGAGGTCGGGGCGTCTCATGCGAGCGGCCGCGTCCGCGGCGCTCGATCTCAGAAGAGAATAGGAGCCGATTTTCTCAGCGCAAGAGGAAAGCTCAGCTCGAGCGCGTCATTTCTGGAAATCGTGCGAGAAAGGCGCGCAGCACGACGAGCTGATCCGCCGCGCGGCGCTGCAGCCCGAGGTCCAGAAAGCCGTCGAGATCGGAGACGATGAGATCGCGCACCACGGCCGGCCCATGGCCGAGCCCGAGCAGATAGGACGCCAGCAGCGCCTCGTGCTGCGCCGAATGCCGCACGCCGGACATGACCTCATTGGAGGTGGGCGACAGATCGAAAGCTTCACCACGCATCGAACCGTTCCCCTCGAGTTCGCCCGCGACACTCCGTCGCGCTCCGATGCGTAAGTATGCGCTTTCGCGCATATGCGAAATCAAGGGGAACTACCTATTCAATGCGATGCTTACGCTTTTGCGGCGCGCAGCCGCGCGAAGCCGGCGTCGAGATCCTCCTTCAGATCATCCAGATCCTCGAGCCCGATCGAGAGCCTTATCGCCGGACCGCCGGGCGCCCATTCGGTCGCGGTGCGATAGGAGGCGCAATCGAAGGGCAGGGCGAGGCTCTCGAAGCCGCCCCAGGAATAGCCGAGGCCGAACAGCTCGAGCCCATCCAGCATTGCGGCGACGGCCTCCGGGGAAACCGGCTTCAAGACGAAGGAGAACAAGCCGGTCGAGCCGAGAAAGTCGCGCTTCCACAAAGCGTGGTCGGCGTGGTTCTCGAGGGCCGGATGGATCACCTCCGCGACCTCCTCGCGCTCGGCGAGCCAGCGCGCCATCTCGAGGCCGGCGCGCTCGGCCTCGCGCAATCGCAATTCCATCGTGCGCAGGCCGCGCAGCGCGAGAAAGCAATCCTCCGGCCCGGGACAGATGGCGAAGGCGTTGTAGGTGGCGCGCAGACGCTTGGCCCATTTCTCATTCGCCGAGACGAGGCCGAGCAGGAGATCGGAATGGCCCGCGAGATATTTGGTGCCGGCCTCTATGGCGAGATCGACCCCGCGCTCATGCGGCGGAAAAAAGAGAGGCGTCGCCCAAGTGTTGTCGAGGACGACGCAGGCGCCGCGCGCATGGGCGACCTCGGCGATGGCGGGAATGTCCTGCACCTCGAGCGTCTGCGAGCCGGGCGACTCGGTCAATATGGCAGTGGTGTTCGGCCGCATCAGCGCGGCGATATCGGCGCCGATGCGCGGATCGTAATAGGTGGTCTCGACGCCGAGCCGCTTCAGCACGCTGTCGCAGAACATGCGCGCCGGCAGATAGCAGGAATCGGTGACGAGCAGATGGTCCCCGGCCTTCAGCGCCGTCAGCAGAGCGAGGGTGATCGCCGCGAGGCCGGAGGGGACGGCGACGGCCTCCGCCGCGCCGGCGACGTCGATCCAGGCCTCCTCGAGCGCGCGCGTCGTCGGCGTGCCTTTGGTGGCGTAAGTATAGGCGCCGCGATTGGCGAGCAGCGACGCCGTATCGGGAAACAGCACGGTGGAGCCGCGATAGATCGGCGTGTTGACGAAGCCGAATTGCTCGGAGGGCCGGCGCCCGGCATGGGCCAAGCGGGTGCGGCTTTTCTTTTTTCGCCCAGATTGTCCTCTAGTCTCGCTCATGTCTCGCCTACCGGCCTTTCTGCGAACGCGATTGCGGCGGCCTCGTCCGCGCCGCAGTATAGACTGTTCGCGCAGGACATGGGCGAAAGAGGAGCAATTGTCCAATGATCGCCGATCGCCCGAGCCCAATCCAGAGTCGGACATGATCTCTCGCCTGTTCCGCAATATTCTCATCGCGAGCGCTCTGCTGCTCGCCGCCGGCGCCGACGCCTCGACGCTCGAGCAGGCGCAAAAGCGCGGCTTTTTGATCTGCGGCGCGAGCAATGGCCTGCCGGGCTTCGCGCATCAGGACGAGGCCGGCCGCTGGAGCGGCTTCGACGTCGATTTCTGCCGCGCGCTCGCCGCCGCCATTTTCGACGATCCCGAAAAAATGCGCTTCGTGACGCTCTCCGCCAAGGATCGCGTGAAGGCGCTGCAATCGGGCGTCGTCGATCTGCTGGCGCGCGGCGCCGCTTTCACCCTGTCGCGCGACGCCGGGCAGGGGCTCTCCTATACGGCGATCAGCTTTTTCGACGGACAGGGTTTTCTCGCGCGCAAAAAATCCATCGCCGCGTTGCGCGATCTCGGCGGCCTCTCCGTCTGCGTGCAGCAGGGCACGCCCTTCGAGCTCGATCTCGTCGATTTCCATCGCGAGGGCATGAAGCCGATCGAGCCCAAGCTGTTCCCGACATTCGAGGAGGCGGCCAAGGCCTATTCCGACGCCAAATGCGAGGCGCTGACCGCCGATCTCTCGACGCTCGCCGCCAAGCGGCAGGAGCTGGCCGCGCCGGCCGATCATGCGATCCTGCCCGAGCTCATCGACAAGGAGCCGCTCGGCCCGATCGTGCGGCAGAGCGACGACCAATGGTTCGACATCGTGCGCTGGACGCATTTCGCCATGGTCGACGCGGAGGAGCTGGGCGTGACCTCCGCCAATGCGGACGAGCAGCTGAAATCGGCCGATCCGCGTGTGCGGCGCCTGCTCGGCGTCGATGGCGGCCGTGTGGAGGGGCTGGGGCTCGAGGCCGATTGGGCCTATCGCATCGTCAAGCATGTCGGCAATTACGGTGAAGTGTTCGAGCGCAATCTCGGCGCCGGCTCGCCCATCGGCCTCGAGCGAAGGCTCAACGCTCTATGGACGAAGGGCGGGCTGATGTATGCGCCGCCGGTGCGGTGAGCGAAAAGAAATGGACCCGGGCTTTTTCGATCCTCGCGCCAGCGCGGCGGCGCAATGGGCGCCATTGGCGCGCTTCGCCATCGCCGAGGCGCGCCTCGCGCGCTGGGCCTCGCAGCGGCCGTCGCGCCGCCTCATCTACGAGTTTCTACGCTTCGGCGTGAAGCAGGCGTGGTCGTGCCTGTTCGGCTTTCTGATGGTCGGGCTGCTGATCGCGACGCATTTCGTCTATCCGCGCGAATTTGTCCTCGCGCGCTATGATTTTCTCTTCCTCGCCGCGCTCGCCATTCAGGCGCTGCTGCTCGCGACGCGTTTCGAGACCCTGCAGGAAGCCAAGGTGATCCTGCTGTTTCATCTCGTCGGAACGGCGATGGAGATCTTCAAGACGGCGATCGGCTCCTGGATCTACCCCGATCCGGCCTTTTTCCGCATCGGCGGCGTTCCGCTCTTCACCGGCTTCATGTATGCGGCGATCGGCAGCTATATGATGCGCGCCTGGGTGGTGTTCGACTTCCGCTTCATCCGCCATCCGCCGATATGGATGGTCGCGGCGCTCGCCGCGGCGATCTACGCCAATTTCTTCCTGCACCATTACCTGTGGGATTTGCGGATCGCGCTTTTCGCGGCGACGGCGGCGCTGTTCGCGCGCACATGGATATTCTACCGCGTGCATCACTCATGGCGATCGATGCCGCTGCTGCTGGCGGCGCTGCTCGCCGCGAGCTTCATCTTTCTCGCCGAGAATATCGGAACCTTCACGCGCACTTGGCTCTATCCGAGCCAGCTCGCGGTCTGGTCGCCGGTCGGCGCGGCCAAGCTCGGCTCATGGTTCCTGCTGCAGATCGTGAGCTATGCGCTGGTCGTCGCCGTCAAGCGGCCGCGCGCGCCCGACGCCGAGCCGCTGGAGCTTTCACGCGAGCGTCATCGCCGCCGTTTGGCGGATCATTCCGCGCCCGTGAGCTGAGCCTTTTGCGCGCGCTCCCACCAGGCGAGGAGCGCATCGAGGTCATGCGCGAGGAATTCCGCCAGCGGGCCGGCGAATTGGCGCCATTCCTCGACGTAATGCGGCGACACCGCCGTCACCACCGGAACCTTCGCCAGCATGGAAGCGCGGAAAGCATCGGCGAGGCCGCCGCGCGAGGCCTCCTGCTTGCTGAACTTGCTGATCACGACGAGATCGACGCCCTCGGCGACGCGCCGCTCTATCGAGGCGCAGGCGAGCGCCAACTCGCTCGAGTCGAGATTGCAGGCGACAGAGCCCGCCCCCAGATCCTGCGAGATCGCATAGAGCGCGCCATCGGCGACGTCGCGCAGCACGATGCGGCTGCGGCCCGTCGCCTCGTCGAGAACGCGCGCCTGAGTGACCCCGGCGACGCGCGCTCCGCTCTCGGAGAGTCGCCGCGCGAAATCGGCGATCAGCGTCTGCGCCTGAACGCTCGGCTCGCCGGGAAGGGCGGCGATGGGCGTTGCGGGCAAGGAAGCGTAAAGGGTCATTTCGGCTTTCCGGTAAGGGCCTCGCGTCGCGATTTCTGTCGAAAGACGCGGCGGGTTCGCCTATCCTCGGACGTTCGGCGGAGCGGGCCGGCCTTGCTCGGCGAGGCTCGCGCCTCTTGTCATTCCGGGGCGGCGACCGATCTGATATAAACGGTCAGGGACGCGACGTGAACAGCCGTGAGCGATGAACGAGGCAATGCGCCGCTTTCTCCCTCTGCGCGGGCGCAGGCGGTGGAGGCGTTCATTCGGGAGGCGCGGCGCGTCGGCGCAGCGGCCGAGCGAGGCCGGCTGATCTTCGCGCTCGACGCCACGATGAGCCGCCAGCCGACATGGGATCTCGCGCAATCTTTGCAGGGCCGCATGTTCGAGGAGACCGCGGCGCTCGGCGGGCTCGACGTCCAGCTCGTGTTCTTTCGCGGCTTCGGCGAATGCCGCGCATCGGGATTCGTCGGCGGCGGGCAGGGGCTCGCGGCGCTGATGGCGAAAATCTCCTGTCGCGGCGGCCGCACGCAGATCGGCAAAGTGCTGCGCCATGCGCTCGAGGAGACGAGCGCGCGCCGCATCGGCGCTCTCGTCTTCGTCGGCGATGCGATGGAGGAAAACGCGGACCAGCTCTGCGAGCTCGCCGGCCGGCTCGGCCTTCTCGGCGTGAAAGCCTTCATGTTCCATGAAGGCGCCGACGCGCAGGCGGGCGCCGCCTTTCGCGAGATCGCGCGGCTGACCGGCGGGGCCTACGCCGCTTTCGACGCCTCGGCGCCGCGTCGTCTCGCCGAGCTTCTGTCCGCGGCTGCGGCTTATGCGGCGGGCGGGCTGGCCGAGCTCGAACGGCGCGCTACAAAAGGCGAGGACGCCGCGCGCCTTCTTTTGTCACAAATGGGGTGAGGAGCCCGCTTCATGCCGGTTCTGATCGGATTTCTCGCATTGCTGCTCGCGCTCTACGGATTGCGCATGTTCACGCGCGCTTCGCCGGCGGCCATGGCCCGCGTCATTCGCAAGGGGGGCGGCGCGGCGACGATCGCGCTCGGCCTGTTCTTCATCTTGCGCGGTCGCATCGACATCGGCCTGCTGCTGGCCTCGGCCGGCATGTGGCTCTATGGCGCCTTCTCGCGCGGGGTGAAGCGCTTCGGTCACGGCACCACGGGGGCGGGCGTCTCGCGCGTGCGATCGGCCATGATCGAGATGGAGCTCGACCATGCGAGCGGCGCCATTCGCGGCACGATCCTCGCCGGCAAGGACGAAGGCAAAAGGCTCGACGCGCTGACGCGGCCGGCGGTGATGGAGCTCTACCGCCATTGCCGCAGCGTCGATCCAGAAGGCGCCCGTCTTCTAGAGGTGTATCTCGACCGCCGGTTTGCCGGCTGGCGTCAGACAGGAGACGGTGGACGCAACGCGGGGGGCGCGGATGCGGGCGGCGTCGGACCAGGCCGCCGCGGCGGCACGATTTCGGAAGATGAGGCCTATGAAATTCTGGGCCTCAAAAAGGGAGCGGCGCGCGAGGACATCGCGCGGGCGCATCGCGATCTGATGAAGAAGCTTCATCCTGACCATGGAGGGACGACCGATCTCGCGGCTCGGGTGAACGAAGCCAAAGATGTCCTCATGCGTCGTCATCATCATTGAAGCTCGGCCTTGTTTGCTCAATGCTCGTCGCTTTTTGGAAAAATAGGTCCGTCGATCAATTCTTCGTCGCAAAACATGAGAAGCCCGAGCGCTTCAGCGCGCGACAGGCGGTCTCCGCGCTTTTCTCCTCGAGCCCGGCGAAACGGGCGCGGTAGAGCGTCTCTCTTCCCTTCTGCACCTTCTCGGTGAAGGCCTTGGCGGTGGCCGGCACGCCCTTGGCGCGGGCGCGCGAGAGCAGCTGCTGCGCTTTTTCGGCGTCGTCGGTGGCGCCGATCTGAATCATCCAGCCCGAGTGGATCGGACGGGCCTGATCGGCTTTGGACAATTCGGCGCGATCGCTGCGGGCGACCAGCGTGCGATCCGCGTCCGAGATGCGCGCCGGCAGGGCGGTCGGCGTCGTCGCCGAGGCGACCTTCGTCCCATGGCCGGCCTTGGCGGAAGTCGAGCCGTCCGCGGTCGCATGAACGCCATCGCGGCGGGACGGCTCGGGCTGGCGCCGCGCGCCGCTCTCTTGCGCCGGCTCCTTTTTGCCGCCGGCGACGAAGGCCGGGCGAATCTTGTCGCCGCGCACGGGCGTCGGGACGGCGAGAAGCGGCGGAGCCGAGGCCAGCGCCATCGGCTGCGGAGCGCGCGGGGCGGGAGCCGGAACAATGGGAGTGGTGACGGCGGCCGCGACGACCGGCGCCTCGTCCTTCTCCTCCTCGGCGGCCTCGGCGCGGGCGACCGGCGCCGGAGCGGGCTCGCCCTCGGTGATGGCGCGCGCGGTGCGGACGGCCGCGCCATCGTCGATATGCTCGGCGATGAGGCCGGCCATCACGCGGTCGCGGGCCGCGGCCGTGCGGCCGCCCATGACGACGGCGACGATATGATGGCCGTCGCGGCGCACCGAGGTCAGCAGGTTGAAGCCGGAGGCGTGGGTGTAGCCGGTCTTGATGCCATCGACGCCGCGAATCTGCCCGAGCAGATGATTGTGATTGCGATGCGACTGGCCGCGCCAGACGAAGGCGTGGGTGGAGAAATAGTGATAATAGCGCGGGAAGCGGTCCTGGATCGCGCGGCCCAGCACGGAGAGATCATGCGCCGTGGTGATCTGCTCGTCATTGGGCAGGCCGGAGGCGTTGGCGTAATGCGTGCGGCTCATGCCGAGCTGATGCGCCTTATGCGTCATCATCTCGGCGAAGCTCTCCTCGTCGCCGGCGATGTTCTCGGCGATAGCGGCGGCGATGTCGTTCGCCGATTTGGTGACGACGGCCTTTATGGCGCTCTCGACGTCGATCGTCTGGCCGGGGGCGAGGCCGAGCTTGGTCGGCGCCTGCGACGCCGCATGGGCGGAGATGACCAGCGGCGAGTCGAGCCGCAGCCGCCCCTTCTCGAGCTGCTCGAACAGGAGATAGAGCGTCATCACCTTGGTGACGGAGGCGGGATGGCGCAGCTCGTGCTCATTGCGCGCATAGAGCGTGCGGCCGCTATTGGCGTCGACCACGATGGCGGCGAAGGCGGGACCGCCGCCGGCCTCCGAATGGCCGCGCCGCGCCGCATGGGAGAGATGCGCGCCGCCGCGGCGATGATGCGCCGCATGATGAATGAACGTGTGACGCGAATGATAGGCGCGGGCGGAATGATGATGACGTCTGGCCTCGGCCGGAAAAGCGAAGAGTGCCGATAAAGCGGCGAGAGCCGCCAGAGCCGCCACCCACTTCCAACGCTCGAGCCCGCCGGCGACGCCACGCTTCGTCATCTATGCATATCCCGTTCACTTGCCCCATCATGCGCTCGCGGCGGGCCCGATCAGCCTGGGCGTTGCCGAAAAGTCACATGATTACAATCTTACCGATATGAAGTTACCCCCTGGTTAAGGCGAAAGCAGACCGGGATTGTGGTTTTGCATCGCAACATTGCCGTTGACTTCGATTGTGCAATGCATATAAGCTGACCCTGTCAACTGAGCGCATGGAGTCCGCCACGGGGCGAAGGCCGAATAGCGCTCGATACGAGGACGAAACCGATGGTTGCCACTTTCGAAAGCGTTCAGCAGCTGGGCAAGGAGCAATTCGAAGCGGCGTCCGCGGCCGCGGCGGCCCTCACCAAGGGCTGGCAGACCATTGCGGCGGAGACGACCGACTATTCGAAGAAGTCCTTCGAGAAGAGCCGTCTCCTCGCGGAAAAGCTGATCGGCGTCAAGAAGATCGACGAAGCCCTGCAGCTGCAGTCGGATTACGCCAAGGGCGCGTACGAAGATTTCATCGCCGAGGCGACCAAGCTCGGCGAGCTCTATTCCAGCCTCGCCAAGGAAGCGTTCAAGCCGGTCGAAGCGGCGGCGACGAAAGTCTACTCCGCGGGCGAGTGATCGCCGGCCCGACGCGTCCTCGACACGAAATCTCGGAAAAGCCGGGCGGGACCTCCGCCCGGCTTTTCATTTATCGGCTCTGCGGCGCCGCAGTAGAATCACGAAGCCTGTGCGTAAAATCCGAGCGCCGTGACGCGCGCATTGCGAATCCCGGCGCTGCGGCGCGATAAGATCGCCCGAGACGCGGGAGACGTCGCAGGAGGCTGTCGAAATGAGCGCGATCGACGCGGTCGGCTTCGTCCATCTACATGTCCACACAGCTTTCTCGCTGCGCGAGGGCGCGCTGACCCTCTCGCGCGTCATCGATCTGGCCCAGAAGGACCAGATGCCGGCGCTGGCCGTCACCGACACCGATAATCTCTTCGGCGCGCTGGAGTTTTCCGAAAAGGCCGCCAAGGCCGGCGTGCAGCCGATCCCGGGCGTGCAGCTCAATGTCGATTTCGGCGACGGATCGCAGAATGTGGCGGGCGGCGCCGACGGGCGCGGCCATATCGTGCTGATCGCGCAGTCGGAGCAGGGCTACTCCAACCTCATTCGGCTCGCCTCGCGCGCCTATCTCGAGCCGGAGCAGGGCGAGGCCTCCCATGTCTCGCTGGCGAGCCTCGCCGAAAGCTGCGAGGGGTTGATCGCCCTCACCGGCGGCTCGGAGGGCGGGCTCGACACGCTCTACGCCAAGGGCAGGGCGGAGCAGGCGCTGGCGCGTCTCGAGGCGCTGCTGCCGCTCTTCGACGGAAGGCTCTATGTCGAGATCCAGCGTCACGGCCTCGCGACGCAGCGGCGCGTCGAGCCGCAATTGCTCGATCTCGCCTATCGGCGCGGCCTGCCTCTGGTCGCCACCAACGAGCCCTTTTTCGCCACGGCGGCGGATTTCGAGGCGCATGACGCGCTGCTCTGCATCGCCGAGGGCACAGTGACCAGCGTCGCCGAGCGCCGGCGGCTCTCGCCTCAGCATTATTTCAAGACGCGCAAGGAGATGCTCGCGCTCTTCGCCGATCTCCGCGAGGCGACGGATGCGACGGTCGAGATCGCGCGGCGCGTCGCCTTTCGTCCGCTGACGCGCAAGCCCATCATGCCGCGCTTCATGCTGGACGGCGAAGGGGGAGGGGAATCCCTCGAGGATATAGAGGCGCGCGAATTGCGCCGGCAGGCGAAGGAGGGCCTCGAGGCGCGCCTCCTCGCGCAGCCGCCGGCCCCGGGCCAGACGCGCGCGTCCTATGACGCGCGCCTCGAATTCGAGCTCGACACGATCGAGAAGATGCGCTTCCCGGGCTACTTCCTGATCGTCTCGGACTTTATCAAATATGCGAAATCGCAAGGAATTCCGGTGGGGCCGGGGCGCGGCTCGGGCGCGGGGTCGCTGGTCGCCTATGCGCTGACCATCACCGATCTCGATCCTCTGCGCTTCGGCCTCTTCTTCGAGCGCTTCCTCAATCCAGAACGCATGTCGATGCCGGATTTCGACATCGACTTCTGCCAGACGCGGCGCGGCGAGGTCATCGACTATGTCCGCGAGCGCTATGGCGCCGAGAAGGTGGCGCAGATCATCACCTTCGGCTCCTTCCTGGCGCGCGGCGTGCTGCGCAGCGTCGGCCGCGTGCTGGAAATGCCGCTGGGACAGGTCGACAAGCTCGCCAAGCTGGTGCCGCAGAACCCGGCGAAGCCGGTGACTTTGGCCGAGGCCGTCTCCGGCGAGCAGAAATTGCGCGAGGCGATCGACGAGGACGAGAAGGTCGCGCGCCTGTTCAAAATCGCCGGCGCGCTCGAGGGGCTCTATTCCAACGCCTCGACCCATGCCGCCGGCGTCGTCATCGGCGACCGGCCGCTCGACGCGCTGGTGCCGCTCTATCGCGATCCCAAATCCGATATGCCGGCCACCCAGTTCAATATGAAATGGGTGGAGCCGGCCGGGCTCATCAAATTCGACTTTCTCGGCCTCAAGACGCTGACCGTGCTGGCGACGGCCGTCGATCTCGTGCGCCGGCGCGCGGCGGATTTCGATCTCGCCACTATTCCGCTCGATGATTCCGAGACTTACGAAATGCTCGGGCGCGGCGAGACGGTGGGCGTGTTCCAGCTGGAAAGCGCCGGCATGCGCAAGGCGCTGGTCGAGATGCACGCCGATCATTTCGAGGACATCATCGCCCTCGTCGCGCTCTATCGGCCGGGTCCTATGGCCAATATCCCGACCTATTGCGCGGTGAAGCTCGGCGACGAGGAGCCGGACTACATCCACCCCAAGATCGAGCACATCCTGAAGGAGACATTCGGCGTCATCATCTACCAGGAGCAGGTGATGCAGATCGCCCAGGTCCTGTCCGGCTATTCGCTGGGCGAGGCCGATCTGCTGCGCCGCGCCATGGGCAAGAAGATCAAGGCGGAGATGGACGCCCAGCGCGAGCGTTTCGTCACTGGCGCGGTGGAGCGCGGGCTCACGGCGCAAAAGGCCAGCGATATCTTCGACCTGCTGGCGAAATTCGCCGACTACGGCTTCAACAAGAGCCATGCGGCGGCCTATGCGCTGATCGCCTATCAGACCGCCTGGTTCAAGGCGCATTATCCGGTGGAGTTTTTGGCCGCCTCCATGACGCTCGACAAGGGCAACACCGACAAGCTGGCCGAATTCCGCAATGAGGCGCGGCGGCTCGGCATTGCGGTCGAGCCGCCCTCCATCCGCCGTTCGGGCGTCGATTTCGACGTCGCGCCCGGCGCCGATGGCAAGCTCGCCATTCGCTATGCGCTCTCCGCCGTCAAAGGCGTCGGCGAGGGGCAGGCGGAGGCGATCGTGCGGACGCGCGGCGCCGCGCCTTTCCGCAGCCTCTCGGACTTCGCCCGGCGGATCAATCCGCGCGAGGTCAATAAGAAGGTTCTCGAAAATCTCGCCTGCTGCGGCGCCTTCGACGAGCTCGACGCCGACCGCGCCCGCGTCGTCGGCGCGATCGAGACGATTCTCGCTTGCGCCAATCGCTGCGCCGAGGACCGGCAGGCCGGACAGAATGCGCTGTTCGGCGGCGCGGAGGCGGAGGAGGAGCTGGTCCTGCCGAAGAGCCAGCCCTGGACGGCGTCCGAGAAGCTGAAGCGCGAATTCGACGCCGCCGGCTTTTTTCTCTCCGGCCATCCGCTCGACGCCTATGCGAGCGTGCTCGGCCGGCTGCGGCTGACGCGCTGGACGGAGTTCATCATCGCCGTGAAGCGCGGAGCGAGCGCCGGGCGGCTCGCGGCGGTGGTGCTCGACCGCGCCGAGCGGCGCACAAAGTCCGGCTCCAAAATGGGCGTCGTCCAGCTCTCGGACGACAGCGGGCAATATGAGGCGATCCTGTTTCAGGAGGGGCTCAACCAATATCGCGACCTTTTGGAGAAGGGCGCGACCGTGCTGGTGACGCTCTCCGCCGCGCTCGAGGGCGAGGATGTGCGGGCGCGCATCACCGAGGTGCAGCCGCTCGCGGCGGCCGCCGCCAAGGCGCAAAAAGGGCTGCGCATCTTCCTTCAGGACGCCGCGCCGCTCGACGCGCTGAAGTCGCGGCTGACGACGCGGGGCGAGGGCGAGGTCTCGATCGTGGTCGCGCTGGAGCGCATGGCGAGCGAGGTGGAGATCAAGCTGCCGGGCGGCTATTCCGTCTCGGCCGATGTCGCCGGCGCGCTGAAGACAATTCCCGGCGTGCTCGCCGTGGAGCATGTCTGAGGCGCCGCCAAAGCTAATGTAGCATATTAGGTAATTACACTTATTTATTGAAATAATTACGTAATATTGCTGATGCGCGACTTCGCCTCGGCGATCTCGTCGACAGCCTGCGACGCCGCGCCTCTTCTTGTCGACGTGAGATGCGCCTATCTTGTAGCAGGGTCCGCGGCAGGCGGCGCCCGCTCGATCGGGGTGGCGGAAATGGACGCTGCGATCGCCTTTCTCGGAAAGCTCGACGCGGGCTTTCTTCCCCTCGTCGTCATCGGCGCGTTCGGCGGCTGGCTCGTCGGCGCGTTGCTGCGAAGCTCCGATCAGCTCTTCTCCGATATGGCGATCGGCGTCGCCGGCGCTTGGCTCGGCGCGCAATTCGCCGAATTCTGCGGGCTCGTTCTCGACGGCTCGATCGGCCATTTCCTCGCCGGCCTGCTCGGGTCCATAATCAGCGTCTCGCTCTGGGCGCGAGTCGACGGCGCGACTCCTCTACGGCCGGGCGAAAGGCCGAGACATTAGGCGCAACCCATGACCGTCCTTCTCGATCTCCTCAACGACGACCCGCGCAAGCGCGATGCGCCCACGCTCCGCCACCCGGAAAAGGCGCATCGGCCGGACACGCCGCTCGCGCGCAAGCCGGACTGGATCCGCGTCAAGGCGCCGGGCTCGGCGGCCTGGCGCGAGACTGGCGCGATCCTGCGCGGCGGCGGACTCTCCACCGTCTGCCAGGAGGCCTCCTGCCCGAATATCGGCGAATGCTGGGAGCAGAAGCACGCGACCTTCCTCGTCATGGGGTCGGTGTGCACGCGCGCCTGCGCCTTCTGCAATGTGGCCACCGGCCTGCCGGCGGCGCTCGATTCCACCGAGCCGGAGCGCGTGGCGGAGGCGACGGCCAAGCTCGGCCTCGCCCATGTGGTGGTCACATCGGTCGACCGCGACGATCTCGACGACGGCGGGGCGGATCATATCGCGCAGACGATCCGCGCCATACGCGCCGCCTGTCCGACGACGACGATCGAGGTGCTGACGCCGGATTTTCTGCGCAAGGAGGGCGCGCTCGAGAAAGTCGTCGCGGCGCGGCCGGATGTGTTCAACCATAATCTCGAGACCGTGCCGTCCCTCTATGTGACGGTGCGGCCGGGCGCGCGCTATTTCCATTCGCTGCGGCTGCTGCAGAGGGTCAAGGAGCTCGACCCCGCCATCTTCACCAAATCCGGCCTGATGGTCGGGCTCGGCGAGACGCGCAACGAGATTCTCCAGGTGATGGACGATCTGCGCGTGGCCGATGTGGACTTCCTCACCATCGGCCAATATCTGCAGCCGACCCGCAAGCATCACGAGGTCGCGCGCTTCGTGACGCCGCAGGAGTTCGAGGCGCTTTCCACGATCGCCTACGCCAAGGGTTTCTCCATGGTCTCCGCCTCGCCGCTCACCCGCTCCTCGCACCATGCGGGCGCGGATTTCGAGCGGCTGCGGGAGAAGCGGCTCGGCGCGTCTCGATGATCTCCTTCAGCGCGGCGGCATTGTTCATCGCCGGCTCGCGCGAGGAGAAAACCAGCGTCACCACATTGCCACGGCCGAGCGCGCGCAGGCGCTTCAGCTCCTCCGGGCAGGTCTCGCGCAGCTCGCGGGCGTAGCGTGTCTTGAACTCCCGCCAGCGTTGGGGCGAATGGCCGTACCAGCGGCGCAGAGCGTCGCTCGGCGCGACGAGGCGATCCCATTCGTCGAGCGCGGCCTTCGCTTTGGAGAGGCCGCGCGGCCACAGGCGATCGACGAGGATGCGCTTGCCGTCCTCGGCGCTCGCAGGCTCATAGGCGCGCTTGATCTTGAACATGATTTTCCCCGGGCCGAGGCCGCTGGGGACGCAGATAGGGCGAAGGACGGCGAGGTCTTACGCTCGAAAACGCCGTTTTCGCGCCTTCCGCAATAGTGGTAATAGCTTCGCCCATGAAGAGCTTCCGCAACCGCCGCCGCGTGAACTTCCGCGCCGACGACATGTTCGCTTTGGTCAAGGATGTCGAATCCTATCCCAAATTCGTGCCGCTCTGCGAGGCGCTGCGCGTGCGCCGCCGCAGCACGACGGAGGAGGGGGTGGAGGTCATTCTCGCGGAAATGCAGGTGGGCTTCAAAGCGGTCTGCGAGCGCTTCACCAGCCGCGTTACCTGCGATCCGAACAAGCGCGAAATCCTCGTCGAATATGTCGATGGCCCGTTCAAGAAGCTCGAAAATCGCTGGACCTTCGCCGACGAGCCGGCCGGGCCGGATGGCGGCGCGCGCTCGGTCGTCGATTTCTACATCAATTATGAGTTCCGCAGCCGCACGCTCGGGCTGGTGATGGGGGCGATGTTCGACTCCGCCTTCCACAAATATTCGGACGCTTTCGTCAAGCGCGCCGGCGAGGTCTATGGCCGCCGCTGAGCGGCTTCTATCATCAGCTCCAGCGCTTGAACGACCGCGGCCCGCCGGATCGCCTCGCGCGTCTCGGGGCCGAAGCGGCGCTCGACATGCTCCACGCCGAAGCCTTTGCGAAGGCAGGCGAAATGGACGAGGCCCACCGGCTTTTCCACGCTGCCGCCGCCAGGGCCGGCTATGCCCGTGATCGAAACGGCGACATCGGCGAAGGAGCGCTCGACGGCGCCGCTCGCCATGGCCCGCGCCGTCTCGGCGCTGACGGCGCCGTAACGCTCGAGAATATCGTGAGGGACGCCGAGCATCTCCTCCTTCGCGGCGTTGGAATAAGTGATGAAGCCGCGATCGAAGGCGTCCGAGGAGCCGGCGATATCGGTGATCGCCCCGGCGACGAGCCCACCCGTGCAGGATTCGGCGGTCGCGATGCGCAGAGACTGCGCGCGGCAGAGGTCGAGCAGATGTTCGGCGAGGCGGGGCAGGTCGGGAGTGGGCATGTCGCAAAGAGCTCGAACGGCTTGTATGGCGAGCATAATCCCGCCCGCCGCGCCATCAAAGCGTCGCCGTCGAGCGGGGACGGAGTCGACGATGCGCTCACGACGGCTCTGTCGTGATTTTTCGCCGCAGGCCGAATTGGCGAAGACGGAAATTCCTCATGCCCGCGAGCGGCGATGCGGACGCCCTCTCGGGCTGTTCGCATCAAAACCGCTTATTGCACATAGCGCCGCAGCATCCCAAAGAAGACTCACGCTTCTGTCGGTGTCAAAAAGCGCTTCCAATATTTGGGGGTCGAACGCAAATCCTGAGCCGGCTCTTTGTATAGCGCGCATTCGCGCCAGAGCGCTGTCGTTTGTCTCCGCGGGCTTATAGCTTCGTCTCGAACGAAGCGCGTCGTACACGTCCGCCACGGCGGTAATTCGCGCCGCGAGCGGGATTTCTCTTCCGACGCGCCCCTTTGGATATCCCGAGCCATCAAATCTCGTATGATGCCATCGCGCAATATCCGCGGCCAAAGCGCCGTCGGGAGCCGATGAGGAGGCGAGAATATCCGCGCCGCTCTCCGAGTGCGTTTCGACAATCGCGCGCTCGTCAGAAGTGAGGACATCTGGAGACATCAAAATTCCGGTCGGCACCGCCAGTTTCCCGAGATCGTGAAAGTAAGCCGCTCGAGAAAACCGAGCGGCGCTCGCTTCATGACCAATGATGGAAGCGAGATGCGCAACCAGAGCGCTCACCCTGTGTGAGTGGAAAGCCAGCCCGAGCCCTGGAGTAGATTGCTCCGACTCCGCTATTCGTCTAGACAAATTCGAAAAAGCGTCAGTCGGAATCGACCGCAAATTACTCTCGGGCGAACGCATTAATTTCGGCTTTCCTCCGTTGCCTTCGGTAGATTTTCAGTTGGTTCTTAAATGCAGTAATACGACGAATGTGAGGCAATGAGATTGTCTACTGGAGGTCGGCAGCCGAAGCCTGGCAGAGAGACTGAACAAGGAAAGGCAGTTTCTTTATTTTATTCAATTTTTATTTACATTCCAACCTTTTCTCGTCCTCGCGAAAGCCGCTCTGGCGACGCCTCTGTGCTTCACTTGGCCCAGGCCGCTGGAAGGCGCCGAGGCTCGACAGCGCTTACATTCGGCATGTCGGCCCTCACGCCGCGCGCACGTCCCGCGTCGCCACAACCCGCAAGCGGGCGACCAGATCGATCAATTCGCGCGTGCGGGCGGTGAGATCGGCGTTGGCGCGTGAGGAGCGCGTCGCGATCGCGGCGTTCTCGCGCGTCGCCCGATCGATCTCGCCGATCGCGAGGCAGACGCCGCCGAGGCTCGCGGCCTGCTCCTTCGCCGCTGCGGCGACCTCCGCCACCAGAGCGTCGGAGGCCGCGGTCAGCTCGGCGACTTCCGTCAAGGCGCGGCTCGTCTCATTCACGAGACCGACACCGCGCTTCACCTGTGTCTGAGCGGTGGAGACGAGCTGGCCGATCTCCTTCGCCGCCTGCAAGGAGCGCTGCGCGAGCGAGCGCACTTCCGAGGCGACCACGGCGAAGCCGCGGCCGGCCTCGCCGCTGCGCGCCGCCTCGACGCCGGCGTTGAGCGCGAGGAGATTGGTCTGAAAGGCGATCTCGTCGATGATATCGACGATTTGGCCGATCTGCCGGGACGACGTCTCTATCGCGCTCATCGCGCCGATCGACTCGCGCAGGACGTCGCCGCCGCGCCGCGCGCTGCCGCTGGCGCGCAGCGCGAGATCGCGAACCTCGGCCGTCGTTTCGGCGGTGTGGCCGATCGCGGCCGTCGAGCGGTCGAGATCGGCGGTCGCTTTCTCGAGATCGACGGCCTGCCTTTCGCTGCGATCCGCGAGGCGGCCGGCGACCTCGGCGGCCTCCGCCGTCCCGTCGAGAACGGAGCGCGAATTGGCCGCCACCGCCGCTATGGCGCGGCGCAGCTTCTCCACCGCTATGTTGAAATTCTGGCGCAGCGCCTCGTATTCGGCGGCGAAAGCCTCGTCGATTCGATAGGTCAGCTCGCCCTGGGAGAGATTTTCCAGCCCGCGGGCGAGGGCGGCGACGACCGCCGCCTGGCTTTCCGCCGTGCGGCGACGCTCCGCCTCCGCCATTTCCCGCAGCTCGGCCGCCGCTCGGCGCTGCGCCTCGGCCTCCTGCTCGAGCCGGCGCTTGTCCCGCGCCGCGGCCTCGAAGGCCAGCAGCGCCCGCGCCATGTCGCCGATCTCGTCCCGCCGCTCGACATGTGGAACGCTCGCGTCGAAATCTCCGTCGGCGGCGCGCTTCATCGCGCGCGCGATCGTCGCCAGCGGGCGACGGATCTGCGTCGCGACGATCCATATGGCGGCGATGAGAGCAAGGCTCGTCACCGCCGCGGGCACGGCGAGCGTCAGCGCCTCCTCGCGGCCGCGAACATTCTCGCGCGCCTGGCGCTCGGCGGCGAGCCCGTCGAGCGTTCCCCGCACGAAGGCTTCCATCTCCGCGACCATTTTCTCGCGATTGGCGATGGTCGCCTCGTCATTGGCCTGCAGAAGCGCCGCCTTGGGGGAAATGGAGAGACCGAGCTCCACAGTGTCGTTCTGATAGGAAACGAATTCTTGCACGGCGAGCGCGATGCGCGTCTTGCGCTCGTCCGGGATGCGGACGTCCGCCCGAGCGAGCAGCGCCTCGCTCGCCGCGCGAAGCTCGTCGAGCGTTCGCCGCAGCGTTCCGAGCTTTCCTTCGATCTCCGCCTTGCTGTCGGATGCGAACACGGAATTGGCGACGATGGCCGAATGTTGGACGGATTGCGCGAGCCCGCGCGCCTGGAGGGCGAATGCATAGCTCGCCTCGAGAGCCTCCATCCGGCCGGCGTCGTGACGCGATTGCCAGAAGGCGAAAAGGGAGAGGCCGAGGGCGAGAGCGCCGAGCAGCGCGATGACCGCGCCGAGCTTGCCTGCGATGCTCGATGTGATTTTCATTGGACGCCGCGCGCGTGCGTTTCCAGACGTCGGCTCGGCGTCGGAAACGCGTTGAGACAAAGCCGAGAGTGGCGGCATCATCCGCTGCGCATGTTTCGAAAAAACTAAGACGAAGCCATTCAAGCCATTATTTTTAATGACGTTTCTATGACATCTCCCGCTACGGACGGTTTTGTCGCGACGCCACGATCATGCGACCGAGGGCGCGAAACTCGTCGCCGCGGCGCGAGGATTTGCGCCAGACGAGCCCGATGATCCGGCGCGGCTCCGGCGACTCGATCCGCAACACGCGTACGTTTCCTCGCGCCGTCTCGATCGGCAGGCTCATTTCCGGGAGCAGCGTGCAGCCCATGCCCGCCGAGACCATCTGAACCAGCGTGGTCAGATTGGTCATGCCGAAAGTGTCGATGTTCAGCACATTGCGGCTCTCGCAATAGCTGAGCGCCTGATCGCGCAGGCAATGGCCGTCCTCGAGCAGCAGAAGCCTTTGCGCTTTCAGCGTCTCCGCGCTGACCGAGCCCGCTTCCTCCGGCAATCCGCTCGAAGGAGCGACGAGAAAAAAGCGGTCCTCGAAGAGCGGCATGGAGTCGAGCTCTGGATCGACGGGCGTCGCCAGCATGACGAGATCCAGAAGGCCGTCATCCAACTCGGCCAGCAGCGTCGCCGTCTGCGCCTCGCGGATATGCAGAGGCCGCAGAGCGGCCGCGCCGCCGCCGAGCGCGTCGAACAAGGTCGGCAGAACATAGGGCGCGACCGTCGGGATTATGCCGAGGCGCAGCGGACAGAAATTCTGATCCGCCATCGTCTCCAGCTCCGAAATATCGGCGAGGATTCGGCGGGCGACCTTGGCAATCTCACTGCCGGCGGCCGTCAGTGTGACCAATTTGCCTCGCCGCTCGACCAATTGCGCGCCGACCTCGGCCTCCAGCTCCTTGATCTGCATGGAGAGCGCCGGCTGCGTCACGGCGCAGAGGTCGGCCGCCTTGCCGAAATGCTCGGTGCGGGCCAGGGCGTCGAAGTAGCGGAGCTGCTTGGTCGTTATCATCAGTTTTCCTGATCGATGATGAAGAAAATCGAATTTTACCTAATCGATTTCGCGTCTTATAGCAAGCTGAGCGGGGGCGCGACGAGGAGGAAAATGCGATGGAAAAAACGACGGAGAGGGCCGGAAGGTCACGCTTGCGCAGCGACTTGCGGCGATTTCTGCGGACGACGGCCGCGGCGATGGCGATCGTCGTCGGCGCGACGCTGGCCGCCTCGGCCGAGGGCGCGCCGCATCCCAATCAATTCTGGTGGCCGGACCAGCTCGATCTCTCGCCGCTGCGCCGCAACGCCGCGGAATCGAATCCGCTCGGCAAGGATTTCGACTATGCGAAGGCGTTCCAGTCGCTCGATCTCGCCGAGGTGAAGAAGGACATAGAGGCCGTGTTGACGACCTCGCAGGACTGGTGGCCGGCGGACTATGGCAATTACGGGCCTTTCTTCATCCGCATGGCTTGGCACGGCGCGGGAACCTATCGCATTCACGACGGCCGTGGCGGCGCGAGCGGGGCGCAGCAGCGCTTCGAGCCGCTCAACAGCTGGCCGGACAACGCCAATCTCGACAAGGCGCGGCGTCTGCTGTGGCCGGTGAAGAAGAAATATGGCCAGAAGCTCTCCTGGGGCGATCTCATGGTGCTGACCGGCAATGTCGCCATGGAGAAGATGGGCTTTGCGACCTTCGGCTTCGGCGGCGGCCGCAGCGACGATTGGGAGCCCGATCTCGTCTATTGGGGCGCGCCCAAATTCATGGGCAATAATCGCGACAAGAGCGGCGCGCTGGAAAAACCCTTGGGCGCCGTCCAGATGGGCCTCATCTATGTCAATCCCGAGGGGCCGAATGGCGTGCCGGACCCGCTGGCCGCGGCCAAGGACATAAGAGAAGCCTTCGGCCGCATGGCGATGAACGATGAGGAGACCGTCGCGCTGATCGCCGGCGGCCATACTTTCGGCAAGGCGCATGGCGCCAAATCGCCGGCCAAATGCGTACGCCCCGCGCCGGCGGGCGAAAAGATCGAGGCGCAAGGCCTCGGCTGGGCCAATCGCTGCGGCTCCGGCAAGGGCGCGGATACGATCACCAGCGGGTTGGAAGGCGCCTGGTCGGTCGATCCGGTCTCCTTCACCACGCAATATCTGGACAATCTCTTCGGCCATGAGTGGATCAAGACCAAGAGCCCGGCCGGCGCGACGCAATGGAAGCCCAAGGATGCGGAGGACGTCGTCCCCGATGCGCACGAGCCCGGCAAGGCGCATCCGCTGATGATGTTCACCACCGATCTGGCGCTGAAATTCGACCCCGAATACGCCAAAATCGCCAAGCGCTTCCATGACGATCCCAATGCGTTCAAGCTGGCTTTCGCCAAGGCATGGTTCAAGCTGACGCACAGGGATATGGGGCCGCGTTCGCGCTATCTCGGCGCGCTGGTTCCGAAGGAGGAGCTGATCTGGCAGGATCCTGTGCCCGCGATCGACTACAAGCCGATCGAGGCCGCGGACATCGCCGGATTGAAGTCGAAAATCCTCGCTTCGGGCCTCACCGACGCCGAGCTGATCCGAACGGCCTGGGCCTCGGCGGCTTCGTTCCGCGGCACGGATAAGCGCGGCGGCGCCAATGGCGCGCGCATTCGCCTCGCGCCGGAGAAGGATTGGGCCGTCAACGACCCCGCCGAGCTGGCGAAGGTCGTGAAGGCGCTGGAGGAGGTGAAGGCCGGCTTCGACAAGGGGCGCGCCGACGGCAAGCGCGTGTCGATCGCCGATCTCATCGTGCTCGGCGGCTCCGCCGCGATCGAGGACGCCGCCAAAAAAGCCGGCGTCACGATCGAGGTTCCGGTCTCGACAGGGCGCGCGGACGCGACGCAGGCGCAGACGGATGTCGAATCCTTCGCGGTTCTCGAGCCGAAAGCCGACGGCTTCCGCAACTACTTCGCCAAAGGCGGCGAGAAATCGCCGGTGGAGGCCTTGGTCGATCGCGCGAGCCTGCTGGAGCTCACCGTCCCCGAGACCGCCGTTCTCGTCGGCGGAATGCGGGTCCTCGGCGCGAATGAGGGGAATTCGCGGCTCGGCGTCCTCACCTCGCAGCCGGGCGTGCTGAGCAACGCGTTTTTCGTCAATCTGCTCGACATGTCCACGCAATGGAAGAAGTCGACCGAGACGGAAGGCGTCTATGAAGGACGCGACCGCAAGAGCGGCGCGCTCAAATGGACGGCGAGCGCTGTCGATCTGATCTTCGGCTCCAATTCCGAGCTGAGGGCGGTGGCGGAAGTCTACGCCTCGGACGACGCGAAAGAGAAGTTCGTGCGCGACTTCGTCGCCGCATGGGTCAAAGTGATGAATCTGGACCGCTTCGACTTGCGCAAGTCGTAATCGACGAAACGCCGGCCGGACTCCGCCCCTCGGAGCTCGGCCGGCGAAATTCGTTCATGCAGCGGAATTCGGCAGCCGCACTGTCGCCAGCGCCAGCGCCGCCATGCCCTCCTGCCGCCCGGTGAAGCCGAGGCGCTCGGAGGTCGTGGCCTTCACGGCCACGCGGCCGATGTCGACCTCCATGATTTTCGCGAGGCTCTCGCGAATGGCGTCGCGATGCGGGCCGATCTTGGGCGCCTCGCAGACGATGGTCGCGTCGACATGGGAGATGATCCCACCGCGCTCGCGCACGCGCTTTGCCGCGAAAGCCAGGAAGATGGAGGAGGGCGCCCCTCTCCATTGCTGGTCCGAGGGCGGGAAATGTTTTCCGATGTCGCCATCGGCCAGCGCGCCGAGCAGAGCGTCGGTGATCGCGTGGGCGAGCACATCGGCGTCGGAATGGCCGGCGAGGCCGTGGGTGTGCGGCACCGGAACGCCGCCGAGCCAGACCTCGGCGCCCTCGCCGAAAGCGTGGACGTCATAGCCCTGGCCGGTGCGAATGTCGGAGAGGTCGCCCAGCAATGCGTTTTGCGCGCGCAAGAAATCCTCCGGCGTGGTGAGCTTGAAATTGGCGGCGTCGCCCGGGAACACATGGACCTTGTGGCCGGCGGCCTCCGCGACCATGCCGTCGTCGGTGAGCTCGCCGCCGCCGCTCGCGACCTTGCGATGCGCCTCGAGAATCAGCGGAAAGGCGAAGGACTGCGGCGTCTGCACGAAGCGCAAGCTCGCTCGGTCGGGAGTGGCGATGACGACGCCCTCGGCGTCGATCTGCTTCACTGTGTCGGCGAGGGGCAGGCCCGGCACCGCCGCGCCATGAGCGCGCGCGGCCTCTATGGCCCTGGCGACGAGAGCCGGATCGGCGAAGGGCCGCGCGGCGTCCTGGATCAGCACGATCTCCGGCGCAGGGGAGAGGGCCGCCAGCGCCTCGAGCCCATTGCGCACGCTCTGCTGGCGCGTCGCGCCGCCGATCGCCGGCTCCAGCAGCCGCGCACGCGCGCTGTCCGAAAGCTCGGCGACGCCGCCGCGATAGAGCTCGGCGTCGTCGGCGTGGATGGCGACGATCAGCCGCGCCTGCGGCGCGGCCCGATGCATGGCTTCGAGCGTGCGCGCCAGCACAGACTTGCCGAGAAGCGAACGATATTGTTTTGGAAGGCCGTCGCCCGCCCGCACGCCGCGGCCGCCGGCGACGGTGAGGATCGCAATGGTCGAGGATGAGCTCATAGGAGGTTCCTCTCCCGCTTTTTCGGCTTCGCGTCAATTTTCACTATTCTCGGGGATGTACGCATTGCGTACGTATGACAGTCTGCATATAGTGTAGGCACGATGACAACTGATGAATTTATAGGCGAGACCATAGGAGCCACGCCTTTGCGCATCGGTTCGCTTCATCTCGAGGGGCGCGCCTTTCTGGCGCCTATGGCCGGCGTGACCGATCTCGCCATGCGGCGGATCGCATTGCGTTTCGGCGCTTCCGCAGCGGTCGGCGAGATGGTCGGGGCGAGCGCGCTGGCGCGCGGCGACGTCGAGGCCCGTCAGCGGCTGGACGGCTCCGGCATAGACGCCCATATCGTGCAGATAGCGGCGCGCGATCCCGCCGGCATAGCCGAGACGGCGCGCCACGCCGAGGCCGCGGGAGCGAGGCTGATCGACATCAACATGGGCTGCCCCTGCAAGCGCGTGACCGGCGGCCTCGCCGGCGCGGCGCTGATGCGCGAGCCGGCGCTCGCCGCCGAGCTGGTCCGCGCCGCCGTCGGCGCGGTTTCCGTTCCGGTGAGCGTCAAAATGCGGCTCGGCTGGGACGACTCCAGCCGCAACGCCGCCGAGCTGGCGCGGCTGGTGGAGGCGGAGGGCGCCGTCATGGTGACGGTTCACGGCCGCACCCGCGCGCAATTCTACGAGGGCAAAGCGGATTGGCAGGCGATCGCCGCGGTCAAGGCCGCCGTAAAAATTCCGGTCGTGGCCAATGGCGATTGCGCCTCGCCGCAGGACGCCGCGGCGATGCTCGCGGCCTCCGGCGCCGATGCGGTGATGGTGGGGCGGGCGGCGATGGGCCGGCCCTGGCTCGTCGGCGACATCGCCCATTTTCTCGCCGCCGGGCGTCGCCGCGCGGCGCCCTCCGCCGTCGCGCGAATGGAGGCGGCGCTCGAGCATTTGGACGGTCTGCTGACCGCCATGGGCGCTAATTTGGGCCTGCGCCATGCGCGCAAGCATCTCTCCGCCTATGCCGAGCAGGCGGAGGGGGACGCGGAACAGCGCGCCCGTCTCCGACGGGCCATGCTCGCTTCGTCCTCGGCCGAGGAGGTTCATGGCCTTCTTCGCCTTTTGTTCTCGCTCGAGCCGGCGCGAGGGGATCCGGCTCCGGCATATTGCTGACGCGTATGTCCCGTAGAGGCTCGGCGCGCGCTTCGCGCCAGAGGAGTTCCGAGGTGTCGAGATGACCGCCGAATCCAATCCGCACCGGCGCAAGAGCGCGCTCGCCACGCCCGTCGGCGCGCGGCTGCGCGTGATCGCCGATGATAATCGCGCCTGCATCCTCGAAGCATTGCCCAATGTGATCCTGGCGATCCGCCCGGACGGCGTGATCGTCGACGCCAACGCCGCGGCGGAATCCTTTTTCGAGATCGGCAAGCCGATCCTCATCGGCCAGGAGCTGAGCCGTCTCGTGCCCTTCGGCTCGCCGATTCTCGCGCTGATCGAGCAGGTGCGCGAGCGCGGCTCGGCGATCAATGAATATCGCATCGACCTCGGCCGCCCCGGCGCGGAGGGTGAAAGACGCGTCGATGTGCATTGCGCGCCGCTGCCGGACAGCGAAGGCGGCGTTCTGGTCGTGCTGCAAGAGCGCACAATTGCCGATAAAATAGACAGGCAGCTGACCCATAGGGGGGCGGCGCGCACTGTTTCTGGGCTGGCGGCAATGCTCGCGCATGAGATCAAGAATCCGCTATCGGGCATTCGCGGCGCCGCGCAGCTGTTGGAAAGCTCGGTGGGGGACGCCGACCGGGCGCTGACGCGGCTGATCTGCGAGGAGACCGACCGCATCGTCCGCCTCGTGGACCGGATGGAGGTGTTCTCCGACTCGCGGCCGCTGGAGCGCGAGAAGGTCAATATTCATGTCGTGCTGGACCATGTGAAGCGCGTCGCCCGCAGCGGCTTCGCCCGCCACATTCGCTTCATCGAGAATTACGACCCCTCGCTGCCGCCGGTCGCCGCCAATCGCGACCAGCTGGTCCAGGTCTTTCTCAATCTGGTCAAGAATGCGGCGGAGGCGATCGGCGACTCGATAGACGGCGAGATCGAGCTGTCCACCGCCTTCCGGCCGGGGGTCAGCCTGCGCACCGCCGGCGACAAGCGCCCGGTGGGGCTGCCGCTGGAATTCTGCGTGCGCGACAATGGCCGCGGCGTCTCCGAGGACATAGCCGCGCATTTGTTCGATCCCTTCGTCACCACGAAGACTTCTGGAACTGGCCTCGGACTTGCACTGGTGGCCAAGATCGTCAATGACCACGGCGGCATCGTCGAATGCGAATCTCACCCGAGGCGTACCACTTTCCGTATTTTGATGCCGATGTATCGCAACAAGGACGAGGAGAAGAGAGCGGACGAGCGACGAGCCAGACGACAACATTCCGCCGCCGAGGGAACAGAGCCTGCGCCGACAGAGCGCCGCTCGTGAGAACGATCTGCTGGAGAAAAATCCGATGACCCACGGCGAGATTCTGGTCGCCGACGACGACGCCGCGATCAGAACTGTGGTGGCGCAGGCGCTTTCGCGCGCCGGCTATGAGGTGCGCACCACCGGAACGGCCGCGACCTTGTGGCGCTGGGTGCAATCGGGCGAGGGCGATCTCGTCGTCACCGATGTGGTGATGCCGGATGAAAACGCCTTCGAGCTGCTGCCGCGCATAAAGAAGCTGCGTCCCGATCTGCCCATCATCGTGATGAGCGCGCAGAACACTTTCATGACCGCGATCCGCGCCTCCGAGCGCGGCGCTTACGATTATCTGCCCAAGCCCTTCGATCTGAAGGAGTTGGTCGGCATCGTCGGCCGCGCCATGGCCGAGCCGCGCAAGAAGAACGAGATCGACGGCCCGGACGATATGGAGGGCATGCCCCTCGTCGGCCGCTCGCAGGCGATGCAGGAGATCTATCGCTCGCTGGCGCGGCTGATGCAGACCGATCTCACCGTCATGATCAATGGCGAGTCGGGCACCGGCAAGGAGCTGGTCGCCCGCGCGCTGCACGACTATGGCAAGCGCAAGAAAGGCCCCTTCGTCGCCATCAACATGGCCGCCATCCCGCGCGATCTCATCGAGAGCGAGCTGTTCGGCCATGAGAAGGGCTCCTTCACCGGCGCCAATCAGCGCTCCATCGGCCGTTTCGAGCAGGCCGAGGGCGGCACGCTGTTCCTGGACGAGATCGGCGACATGCCGATGGAAGCGCAGACACGGCTTTTGCGCGTGCTGCAGCAGGGCGAATATACGACAGTCGGCGGCCGCACGCCGATCAAGACCAATGTCCGCATCATCGCCGCGACCAATAAGGATCTGCGCGCGCTGATTCAGCAGGGCCTGTTCCGCGAGGACCTCTATTTCCGTCTCAACGTCGTTCCGCTGCGCCTGCCGCCGCTGCGCGAGCGCTCCGAGGATATCGCCGACCTCGTGCATCACTTCTTCAAAGTGGCGGCGAGCGAGGGCCTGCCGCAGAAATATATCGAGCAGGCGGCGCTCGACCGGATGAAGCGCTATCGCTGGCCCGGCAATATTCGCGAGCTGGAGAATCTCATTCGCCGACTCGCCGCCCTGCATCCGCAGGAGGTCATCACCGAGGCGGTGGTGGAGCTCGAGCTCGAGCATGAGATGCGTCAAGCCTCGCCCGGCGATCGGTCGCCAGCGGCGACGACCATTCTGGCCGATCTGCCGTCCGATAAGGATGTGACGCTCTCCACCTCGGTCGAGCAGCATCTCGCCAAGCTGTTCCGCGACCATGGCGATCGTCTGCCGCCGCCGGGCCTCTATCACCGCGTCATTCGCGAAATAGAGGTGCCGCTGATCTCCGCCGCGCTCGCCGCGACGCGCGGCAATCAGATCAAGGCGGCGGAGCTTTTGGGCCTCAACCGCAACACGCTGCGCAAGAAGGTCAACGACCTCGACATCCGGCTGATGCGCTCGCCGCGGTAGGGAAGCGCAGACTCCTTCTCCCGTAAACGGGAGAAGGGAGCGCGCGAGATTGCCTCTCCCCGCATCGCGACCTATACAGGCGCATGTCCATGGCGGGAGACATTCAGGCGCCCGAGCCGCCGGCCGCGCCCAGGAAGCGATCCTGGCGGCTGTGGTTCGGGCCGATCGCGGTGGTCGCCGCCGTCGCCTGCGCGCTCGCCACCTTCTTCGTCATGGCCGAGCTCGCGCCCGTGGCGCCGACCAGCGACGTCGTCTATCCGCTCTTCTTCGCCGACGCCGTCGCCCTGGTTCTTCTCGTCGCTCTGGTGCTCGTCAAGGCGGGCACGCTCATCGGCTCCTGGCGGCGCGGCGCCGCGGCGGCGGGGCTGCATATTCGCATCCTCGCCTTCTTTTCCGCCTTGGCGCTGACGCCGGCGATCACCCTCGCCATCGTCGGATCGGTGACGCTCGAGCGCGCGCTAAACCCGCAATTCCTCGCCATGGTGAAAACCTCCGTTCACAGCACGGCCGAGGCGGCGCGCGTGTTCCGCGAGACGCAATGCCGCTCGCTGCTGCAGGAAGCGCAGCTCTCCGCCTCGGATCTCGACCGCGCCCGCGCCATGTTCAACGCCGATCGCGGCCTGTTCCATGAATTCTTCGTCTCGCGGGCGCGCTTCCTCGGCTTTTCCGTGGCGGCGATCGTCAAGACCGACGGGCAGATATTGGAGCGCGTCGATGTGACGGCGGACGGCTCCGCCATCGTCATCGCGCCGCCGGCCTCGGATTTCGAGGATGCGCGCAAGGGCGAGCCGCTCTGCCTCGTCATCGACGACGGGCTCACCTTCGTCGCGCTGCGGCCGCTATCCAGCTTTCCCGACACATTCCTCTATGTGACGCGTCCGGTCGATCCTTTCGGCGTGCAATTCCCGGAGCAGGCGGCGAGCCTCATCGCCACCTATGACGCATTCGAAGCCTATCGCGGCGCGGTGAAGAGGGCGTTCACCGTCATGTACGCCTTGCTGGCCACCATAATGCTGCTGTCGGCCGTTTGGGTCGGGCTCGATTTCGTCGATCGGCTGGTGGCGCCGATTCGCGCGCTCATCGCCGCAACAGATCAGGTTTCCGCCGGCAATCTCGACGTGCGCGTCAATGTCGAGCGCTCGCATGGCGATCTCGCGCGGCTCGGCTCCGTCTTCAACAATATGACCAGCGAGATCGAGCAGCAGCAGAGCCGCCTGCTGGCCGCCAACCACCAGAACGAGGAGCGCCGCCTCTTCACCGAGGCCGTTCTCTCGGGCGTGCCGGCCGCCGTCATCGGCGTCGATGCGGAAGGGCGGATCAATGTGCTGAACCGCTCGGCGGAGGAGCTGCTCATCGGCGGGGCGGGGCCGGATGGGGCAGGGAAGGAAGGCGCTGCGGCGATCGGCGCGCGCGCGGCCGAGGCGCTCCCCGAGATCGCGCCCATTCTGGCCGACGCCGTCGAAGCGTTTCCGCGCGCCATTCAGACGCAGATCAACATAAGGCGCGGCGTCAAGGAGCTGACGCTCGCCGTCCGCGTCACCTCGGCGAGCACGCAGAAAGGCGGCGCGCATTTCGTCGTGACGCTGGACGACATCACCGATCTCGTCACCGCCCAGCGCACCTCCGCCTGGGCCGATGTGGCGCGGCGAATCGCCCATGAGATCAAAAATCCGCTGACGCCGATCCAGCTCTCCGCCGAGCGGCTGAAACGCAAATACGGCAAGCACATCACCTTCGAGCGCGACGTCTTCGACCAATGCACCGACACGATCGTGCGCCAGGTCGACGACATCAAGCGCATGGTCGACGAATTCGCCTCCTTCGCCCGCATGCCCAAGGCGCGGCCGGTGCGCGACGATCTCTGCGATTGCATGCGCCAAGCCTTTTTTCTGACGCGCGTCGCGCATAACGATGTGGAGATGACGCTCAATCTGCCGGAGGCGCCGGTCTTCGCCGTCTTCGATCGAAGGCTGCTGTCGCAGGCGCTCACCAACATAGTGAAGAACGCAGCCGAAGGCATAGAAGCACGCGAGGACGCCGGCGCGCTCGCCGCCAAGCGCATCGACATCAGCCTCGGCGTGCGCGACGACATGGCCGAGATCGACGTCGTCGACAACGGCAAGGGCTTTCCGGCCTTCAACCGGCAGCGCCTGCTCGAGCCTTATATGACGACGCGCGCCGAGGGCACCGGGCTCGGCCTGCCTATTGTCGCCAAGATCATCGAGGACCATGGCGGCCGACTCGAATTGCTCGACGCCCCCTCCGGGACGGGCGCCTGCGTGCGCCTGCTCATTCCGCTCGCCGAGTCGGCGGCGGAGGAAACGCAGGCGCAGGCCCGGATTTCGTGAATGGTGAGGAACATGGTCAGCGACATTCTCATCGTCGACGATGAAGAAGACATCCGAGAGCTCGTCGCCGGCATTCTCGGCGACGAGGGCCATGGCGTGCGCACCGCCAAGGACGCCGATGGCGCGCTGGCCGCGATCGAGCAGCGCCGCCCGCATCTCGTCTTCCTCGATATCTGGCTGCAGGGCTCGCGCCTCGACGGCATGCAGGTGCTGGAGATCGTCCAGAAGCAGCACAAAGACCTGCCGGTGGTGATGATTTCCGGCCACGGCAATATCGAGACCGCGGTCAGCGCCATAAAGCTCGGCGCCTATGATTTCATAGAGAAGCCCTTCAAGGCGGATCGTCTCGTGCTCGTCGCCGAGCGCGCGCTCGAGGCCTCGCATCTGCGCCGCGAGGTGAGTGCGCTGCGCCAGCGCGCCGGCGCCTCGGACCGCATCGTCGGCAGCTCCTTTCCGGCGCATCAGCTGCAACAGGTGATCGCCCGCGTCGCGCCGGTGAATTCGCGCGTGCTCATTACCGGCCAGCCGGGCTCCGGCAAGGAGCTCGCGGCGCGCTGCATTCACGCGGCCTCGCAACGCGCCGCCGGTCCCTTCGTCGTCATCAATGCGGCGACGATCACGCCGGAGAATATGGAAATCGAGCTGTTCGGCAGCGAGGGCGGCGAGGGCGTGCGCAAGATCGGCGCGCTGGAGGAGGCCCATGGCGGCACGCTCTTCCTCGACGAGATCGCCGACATGCCGAAGGACACGCAGGCGAAGATTTTGCGCGTCCTGGTCGAGCAGAATTTTCAGCGGGTCGGCGGAACGGCGCGCGTCGAGGTCGATGTGCGGATCATCTCCTCCTCGGCGCGCGATCTCGCCTCGGCGATAGAGGAGGGCGCGCTGCGCGAGGACCTCTTCCATCGCCTGTCGGTGGTGCCGATTCGTATCCCCTCGCTCGCCGAGCGGCGCGAGGATATCCCCGAGCTCATCGAATATTTCATGGAGCAGGTCTCGGCGACTTCCGGCATGCCGCGCCGCAAGATCAGCGAGGACGCGCTCGCTGTGATGCAATTGCACGATTGGCCCGGCAATATCCGCCAGCTGCGCAACAATGTGGAGCGGCTGATGATTCTGACCGCCGGCGACGCGACGGCGGAGATTTCCGCCGAGATGCTGCCGTCCGAGATCGGCCAGCTCGTTCCCGCCACTCCGGCCGGCGTGCGCGGCGAGAAGCTGATGAGCCTGCCGCTGCGCGAGGCGCGCGAAGTGTTCGAGAGAGAATATCTGATCGCCCAGCTCAATCGCTTCAGCAACAATATTTCCCGAACCGCCGAGTTCATTGGAATGGAGAGATCGGCGCTCCATCGCAAGCTGAAGTCGCTCGCCATCGAATGACGGACAAATCTCGCCGTTACAAGATCTTGCGAAATTTTCCTATTGGCTCTGCGGCGGTTTGGCTCTAGTTGATGCGTTTCGTCTCGTCGTAAACTCGTCGAAACAGCGGGTTACAGGACCGTAAGGGGAGGCCTTTGGCCGCATGAGGGAGTTGCGTCTTGCGCATCGCGCCGACGCGGGCTCTAATGTGCTGTCGGATGGCTATGGACCGATAAGAGCGACGCAAATCGCCCCGATAACGAAGAACAGAACAGGATAGCCGATGTCCTCCGAACGCGCGCAGAATCTGCAAGATACGTTTTTGAATTACGTGCGGAAGAACAAAGTCCCGCTCACGATTTTTCTGGTCAATGGCGTCAAATTGCAGGGCATCGTGACCTGGTTCGACAATTTCTGCCTCCTGCTGCGGCGCGATGGGCATTCCCAGCTCGTCTACAAGCATGCGATCTCGACGATCATGCCCGGCCATCCGATCCATATGTTCGAGCCGGGCGAGGAGGGCGAGCAGAGCCCGCCGGAGCGCCATCGCTGAGCGGGGATTCATCGAGAAGCGGCGTTTTCCGTTTTCTGGTAGGAGTCCGCGCGAGAACTATAAAAGGCTGGCGAGACGCGCGGCGAATCGCCGAGGCGCTCGGCTCGGCGGGTCGAGGTGAGGTTGAACGAAAAAGCATCAGCGTCCGAGGACCGGACGGCCGGCGCGCCCACGAAAGCGCTCGTGGTCGGCCCCTATCCCACGCGGTCGCGCGCTTCGGAGAGCGGAGCCGGGCAGGGGACGGAGCGCGATCCCGTCGCGCGGCTGGCGGAGGCCGTCGGTCTCGCCGAGGCGATCGAGCTCGACATCGTCGGAGAGATCGGCGTCTCGCTGCATGATGTGCGGCCGGCGACCTATCTCGGCAAAGGCAAGGTGGAGGAGATCGCCGAGACGGTGAAAGCCGCGGAGGTCGAGCTCGTCACCATGGATTGCCAGCTCTCGCCTGTTCAGCAGCGCAATCTCGAGAAGGCCTGGGGCGCAAAGGTCATCGACCGCACAGGCCTGATCCTTGAGATTTTCGGCCGCCGCGCCCGCACCAAGGAGGGCTCGCTGCAGGTCGAGCTCGCCCATCTCGCCTATCAGAAATCACGGCTCGTGCGCAGCTGGACCCATCTCGAGCGCCAGCGCGGCGGCTTCGGCTTTCTGGGCGGCCCCGGCGAGACGCAGATCGAGACGGACCGCCGCCTGATCGAGGAGCGCATGGCGCGCATCGAGCGCGACCTCGATCAGGTCAAGCGCACGCGCGGCCTGCATCGCAAGAAGCGGCGCGAGGTTCCCTATCCCGTCGTCGCTCTGGTCGGCTACACGAACGCCGGCAAATCGACGCTGTTCAACCGGCTGACCAAGGCCGGCGTGCTGGCCGAGGACATGCTGTTCGCGACGCTCGATCCGACGCTTCGCCAGATTCGCCTGCCGCATGGCGCCAAAGTGCTGCTCTCCGATACGGTCGGCTTCATCTCCGATCTGCCGACCATGCTGATCTCCGCCTTCCGCGCCACGCTGGAGGAGGTGACGCTCGCCGATGTGATCCTGCATGTGCGCGACGTCTCGCATCCCGATTGGGAGGCGCAGGCCGCCGATGTCGAATCCATTCTCAGCGAGCTCGGCCTGTCCGGCGAGGCGGGAACGCGCATTCTCGAAGTGTGGAACAAGATCGACGCGCTCGACGACGAGATCGTCGCCGCGATGAAGATCGCCGCGCGTGGAAAGAAGAACGTCGATCGGCCGTCTCTCGTCTCGGCGCTGACCGGGGAGGGGCTCAACGCTTTGCTCGAGCGCATTGAGACGCGTCTCGCCGAAGGGCGCATTCAGCTCGAGGTCGAGCTCGATCCCGCCGACGGCGCCGGCATCGCCTGGCTGCACGCCCATACGGAGGTGCTGGATCGCCAGACGCTAGCCGACGGCCGCGCGCGGCTTATCGTGCGCGTCGCGCCGGAGCGATTTGACGGGGTCACGCGCCGCTATCCGCAGGCGGAAGTGCGCGCTCGGGCGTCATCGAAGCGGCGCGCGCGCTAATTCCTCCTCTCGGCGCGTCTCGAGTCCCGAGGCGCTGGAACCGGCGGAACGCATCATGGATCGAATTTATCTGATCGTCGCTATTCTCTCCGAGGTGGTCGGCACCTCGGCGCTCAAGGCGAGCGAGGCTTTTTCCAAGCCGCTGCCGTCGGTCATCGTCGTCATCGGCTATGGCGTGTCGTTTTTTCTACTGTCGCTCGCTCTGCGCAGCATTCCGGTCGCCGTCGCCTATGCGATATGGTCCGGCGTCGGCCAAGCGCTGATCGCCGTCGTCGCCTGGTTCGCTTTCCATCAGCGGCTCAACGCCGGGGAAATGGCCGGCATGGGCCTCATCATCGCCGGCGTCGTCGTGCTGAGCCTGTTTTCCCAGACCGCTCATTGAGGATGTTTCGATGCCGCTCGCCTTGCTCATCGGCAATAAGGGCTATTCCTCTTGGTCGCTGCGCGCTTGGCTGCTGCTGAAGCAGCTCGGAATCGAATTCGAGGAAATATTGGTTCCGCTCTATCAGGCGGACTCCAAGGCAAAGCTCCTCGCCTTCTCGCCGGCCGGCAAGGTTCCGGCGCTGCGCGCCGACGACATTCTCGTCTGGGAATCGCTCGCCATTGTCGAATTCATCGCCGAGCGCTTTCCCGATCTGCCGGTCTGGCCGCGCGATCCGGCGGCGCGGGCTCTGGCGCGCTCGCTCTCGGCCGAGATGCATGCCGGCTTCACCGCGCTGCGCAGCGAATATCCCACCAATTTTCGTCGCGCGCCCGGCGCCATCGCAGCGCCGAGCGCTGCGGCCGCCGCCGATATCGCGCGCATAGACGCCGCCTGGCGCGACGCGCGCGCGCGTTTCGGCGGCCAGAGGCCATTTCTCTTCGGCGAATTCTCCGCCGCCGACGCCATGTTCGCGCCGGTCGTCTGCCGATTCAGGGCCTATCGGCTCGACGTCTCGCCGCCGGCGCAGGATTATATGCGCGCGATCGAGGCGCTGCCGGCCTATCGGGAATGGGTGGAAAGCGGCCGCGCCGAGCCCTGGGTCCTCGAGAAATTCGAGAAGTGACTTCGGCGCGCCGGACTCACTTCCGCTCGGCGGCTTTGGCGGCTTGCCACAGCGCTTCCATCTCGTCGAGCGTCGATTGCTTCGGGCTCTTGCCCTTTTCCGCGAGCGCGCGCTCGATATAGCGGAAGCGCCGCTCGAATTTGGCGTTGGCGCCGCGCAGCGCCTGCTCTGGGTCGGCCCCGACGTGGCGGGCGAGATTGGCGACGGCGAACAGAAGATCGCCGATTTCCTCGACGACGGCGGGCGCATGCGGGGCGCCGCCGACACCCAGCTCCGCCTCCACCTCCAGCGTCTCCTCGCGGATTTTTTCCAGTACGAGACGCGCGTCGGCCCAATCGAAGCCGACCTTTCCCGCTTTTTCCTGAAGCTTCACCGCGCGCGTCAGAGCGGGCAGGGCAGGCGGAACGCCGTCGAGCAGACCGGCGGGCTCTTCTATGCCGCGGCGCTCGGCGCGGGTCTTCTTCTCCTGCGCTTTGATCTCGGCCCATTGAAGGGCGACGTCATCCGCCGAGGCGGCGGATTTGTCGCCGAACACATGCGGATGCCGGCGGATGAGCTTGTCCGAGATCGCCTCTGCCACATCGGCGAAGGCGAAAGCGCCGCCCTCCTCGGCTAATCGGGCGTGAAAGACCACCTGCAGCAGCAGATCGCCGAGCTCGTCGCGAAGATCGCCGAGATCGCCGCGCTCTATGGCGTCGACGACCTCATAGGCCTCCTCGAGCGTGTAGGGAGCGATGCTGGCGAAGTCCTGCTCGAGATCCCAAGGGCAGCCGGTTCCGGGGGTGCGCAAGGCCGCCATTATGCCGAGGAGGCGCGCGATCGCGTCCTGCGTCATCGGCGGACCTCGAAGAGGCGGCAGGGGCGGCGAGAAGCGTGAGCGACGCGTTGTTTTGACGCAGCAGGGCGCGGAAAAAAATGCGAGGAATCCGAAACGCTTTGCTCTAACATGAGTGCCGGATCTCGACTGCGCCCTTGGTCTAACCGCCCTCCGCAGTCGATCCGAGGGTCCGGGGCCAGATTACGCCTTGCAAACGACAGCGCCTCGGACCCGACTTGCGCATCCGAGGTGAGTTCGTCGTCGCCTTTCGGCGCGTAGCCGCAAGCCGGGAACGACTTGCGGCCCACTGATTCTAAAAGCCTCAGTCGAGCGTGATCGACAGCGCTTCGCGACCCTTGGCCGTGTCGACGACCTGCATCGTCACGGGCTGGCCTTCGGCGAGATGATTGACGCCGGAGGGACCGAGGATCGAGATATGGACGAAGACGTCCTTCCCGCCATCATTCGACTGCACGAAGCCGAAGCCCTTGGTCTCGTCGAACCATTTGACCTTGCCGGAGACCGGCACGGCCGTCGACGGATCGGGAGCCTGACGACGTGGCGGCCGATCGAAGCCGCTGCCGCCGCTGCTGCTGCGCGGACGCTCTGCGGTCGCGGTCGAAAGATCGACCTCGAGCACACGAGTGACCTGCTGGCCCTTGACCGAACTCGACACCTGCACCTTCAGCTTCGCTCCGGGCGGCAGGGCGTCATAGCCCGCAGCCTGAACGGCGCCGATATGCAGGAACGCGTCGCCCGTGCCATTGCCGAGCTCCACGAAGCCGAAGCCTTTTTCGGGCTTGAACCATTTGACGACCGCGTCGATCGCGGGCTCGTTCGAGGACGGGGGCGGCGCATCGCCAAATCCACCACCTCCGCCGAATGGCGACCGCGGCGGCCGGCTGGGCCGCGGGCTGTCATAGCCGTATGGGGGGTCGTCGTCGAACCCACGCTTTCTGGGTCCCCGGAAGTCTCGACCTTTGCTGCTCATGTCTTGGTACTCGTCTCCGCCATCCGCCAAAAGACCGCTATAGCCACATGCACGGCCTCTCGCCGGGCGCAAAAGCGCCGACGACGCACGCGTCCGCCGGCGTCTCGCGGAGAGCCGGTTTTGGTGCGTTCGTAAGTGTGCCAGTTGAATGCCATATAGTCCCGCGCAATCGCCTTTTTACCAGGAAGCGGCCCAGTCTGGCTAGATGAATTCGCCAGCATTTTCGAAAAAACCCGAGGCCGCCGCTCACCATGCGACGAATCACAGGGTGAGAACATGGTGATCGAACCCCGGAAAAGTGGCGCGAGCGCGGCAAGAACGCCGCGCATCCGCGCTCGGCTCGCCGCAGCGGCGCGAGGCCTCGAAGGCGAGGGGCCGGACGCTCGACACGCAATGGTCTGAAATCATGGAAGATCGGAAAAATGAAAATCGCATAATCGATATTATGGAACTTAAAATCCATTCGCCTCGAGTCAGGAATGCGGCTCGGCGACGGCGATCGGACAGCGCGCAGATTAGCACGCGCGATATCGGCGCGGCTCAGCTCGATCGGTTCATGGATAATGCGGCTGTTTTGGCCGCCCGGCTCAGCCCAGCTCGATCCGCATTCCGTCGAAGGCCGGAGTCACATTCTCCGGCAGAGTCGCGGCCAGCGCGTCATAGTCGAGATCGACATGCAGATCGGTCAGAATCGCGCGGCGCGGCTTGAAATGGGCGACCCATTCCAGCGCCTCGCCGACGGAGAGATGCGTGCCGTGGCGCTTGTGACGCAGCGCATCGATGATCCAGACGTCGAGCCCCTCGAGATGGCGGAAGCTCTCCTGCGGCACGGAATTGAGGTCCGGCGTATAGGCCAGGCCGCCGATACGAAAGCCGAGCGCGTCCATATCGCCATGGTCGAGCCGGAACGGCATGGCTTCGATGGTTCCGCCGGGACCTTCCACCGTCACCTCGCGGCCGAGATGGATGCGATGCTCGTCGAGCAGCGGCGGATAATAGCTGCCGGGCGGCGTCTTGAAGATGTAATCGAAGCGATCCGTCAGCATTTTCGCCGTCGGCTCGTCCAGATAGGCCGGAATGCGGCGGCCGCTCTCCAGCACCAGGCCGCGCACATCGTCGACGCCATGCGTGTGATCGGCGTGCGGATGAGTGAAGAGGATCGCGTCGATATGGTCGACCTTCGCGTCGATCAATTGCTCGCGCAGATCGGGCGAAGTGTCGACCAGCACATTGGTCCGAGCGTCGCCCTCGGTTCGCGTCGCCAATATCGAGCAGCGTCGGCGGCGATTCCGCGGATTGGCGGGATCGCAGGCGCCCCAGCCCTGGCCGACGCGCGGAACGCCGCCAGAGGAGCCGCAGCCCAATATTGTGACGGCGAGGCTCATTCGGCCGCCCGCCGTGTCTCGATCGGCGTCATTTTGGAGAACAGCGCCAGCGCATTGGCCGTCGTCTGCGCCGCCATTTCCTCGAAGGAGACGCCTTTGGCCGCGGCGAGCGTGCGCGCCGTATCGGCGACATAGGCCGGCTCATTGCGCTTGCCGCGATGCGGGACGGGCGCGAGGAAGGGCGCGTCGGTCTCCACGAGCAGACGTTCCAGCGGCACGTCGCGGGCGATCTCGCGCAGCTCGCCGGAATTCTTGAACGTCACCACGCCGGAAAAGGAGATGTAGAGCCCGAGCTCCACAGCCGTCTCGGCCAGCGCGCGCGAGCTGGTGAAACAATGGAGCAGGGCCTTGAAAGCCCCCTTCCCCATTTCCTCGCGCAGAATTTCGGCGCAATCGGCGTCGGCGTCGCGTGAGTGAATGACGAGCGGCAGCCCGCTCTCGCGCGCGGCGGCGATATGGGTGCGGAAGACGCGATGCGCCAGCTCGCGCGGGGCTTTGTCATAGTGATAATCGAGCCCCGCCTCGCCTATGCCGACGCATTTCTCGTGGCGCGCCAGCTCGACGAGCTCGCCGGCGCTCGCCTCGCGCTCCTCATGGGCGTGGTTGGGATGCGTGCCGACCGTGCAGAACACATCCTCGTAACGCTCGGCTATGGCGGCGATCGCAGCGAATTTCTCGACATGGGTCGAGATGGTGACGAAACGCGCGACCCCCTGCGCCCGTGCGCGCGCCACGACCTCCTCCTGCTCGGGAGCGAAATCGGGGAAGTCGAGATGGCAATGTGTGTCGATCAGCATGGGCTCGGCCTGAACTCTCGGCGTGTCGGCGCCGAACCCTTAACGCGCCCGGCCGGGAATTGGAACGATTCTATTCGGAGGAGGATTCCGCTTCGTTCAGGCGGCGATGCAAGTCTGCGACCAACCGAGCGCCCTCACGAGCATCCGGTGACGAGGCCGTCGCTGCGCCCGGCGCGCAGCGAGCGCGAGACGCGCGTCACCAGCGCATCGAATTTCTTCTTCTGCGACGCAGGATATTCGATCGACACATTGTTCCAGATCTCGCCTCGGCAGGAGAGTAGCGAGCGGCGATAGAAAATGCGGTCGCCCTTCGTGCCGGAGACGACGACCCAATCCTTGCCCTTCTTGGCGTAAGTCACGGTCTCGCCCTCGCCGGGCGCGAGCCGGTCCGCGAATTCCTGGTCCTTCTGAAAGGCGCGATAGCCGCCAGAGACGATGATCTCGGCCTGCTTGTCTGGCGAGGTGAAGACGCGGCCGTCGTCATTCTCCGGCGCTTCGCCCATGGTCCAGCCCTTTGGCACATCGGCTGTCGCGCCGAAGCGGGCGTTGCGATAGGCGATCCAGGCGTCGGCGCGCGACGGGCCGGCGCAGAGCATGGCCGCGACCGTCGCCGTCATCAAAATGAGGCTCGCTCGCGACCGTATCATCTGCGTCTCCCCGTCAGCCTTTGGCGCCTTGCGCCTCGCCCTCCTCCACATAGCGCGGAAAGACCGGCGCGGGCGCCGGCAGCGGCGCGCCCGGGCTCAGCGCATGCGCCTCGCCGGCATGGACGAAATCGCGCGCATCGGCGGGAACGGCGAGCAGATCGAGCAGGCCCGAGGCCGCGGCCGGAATGAAAGGCTGCAACGGAATGGCGAGCCGCCGCAGCGCCTCCGCCGTCACATAGAGGATCGTCTCCATGCGCTTGGGGTCGGTCTTCTTCTTGGCCCAGGGCTCCTCGCCGGCAAAATAGCGATTGGCGTCCCCGACGACACGGAACAGCTCCGCCAGCGCCAGATGCGGCGCATAGGCGTCCATCGTCTCGCGCGCCTTGCCGAGCGCGGCGGAGGCGTCGGCGAGCAGCGCGCGGTCCGCCTCGGTGAATTCGCCGGGGGTCGGGACGACGCCGCCGCAATTCTTGGCGATCATCGACAGAGAGCGCTGCGCCAGATTGCCGAGGTCATTGGCGAGATCGGCGTTGATGCGATTGACGATCGCCTCATGCGAATAATTGCCGTCCTGGCCGAATGGCACCTCGCGCAGGAAGAAATAGCGCAGCTGATCGACGCCATAGCGCTGCGCGAGATCGATCGGGTCGATGACATTGCCGACCGACTTCGACATTTTCTCGCCGCGGCTGAACAGAAAGCCGTGCACGACGATCTGCTTCGGCAAAGCCACGCCGGCCGACATCAGAAAGGCCGGCCAATAGATCGCGTGAAAGCGCGTGATGTCCTTGCCGATGACATGTGCGTTCGCCGGCCAGAAGCGGGCGCGATCCCCCTCCCCGGTCAGAAAGCCGGTCGCGGTGATGTAATTGGTGAGCGCGTCCACCCACACATACATCACATGCGGCGCATTGGTCTGCGGTTTCGGCGGGACGGGAACGCCCCAGTCGAAAGTGGTGCGGCTGATCGAAAGATCGGTGAGGCCGCGCTTCACGAAGGAGACGATCTCGTTTTTATATTTCTCCGGCGTGATGAAATCGGGATGCGCGTCGTAATGGGCGAGGAGCTTGTCCTGATAGGACGAGAGCTTGAAGAACCAGCTCTCCTCCTCCACCCATTCGACCGGCGTGCCGGTCGGCGCGAGCTTCTTGCCCTCGACCTCGGCGATCTCGCCTTCGTCGTAATAGGCCTCGTCGCGCACCGAATACCAGCCGGAATATTTGGCGAGATAAATGTCGCCCGCCGCCTCCATGCGCTTCCATATCTCGAGCGCCGCCTCCGCATGGCGCGGCTGCGTCGTGCGCACGACATCGTCGGCGAGCGCGTTCAGCGTCTCGCCCATGGTCTGGAACTGGCCGGCCGTGCGGTCGGCGAGCTGCTGCGGGGTCAGCCCGTCGCGCTCGGCGGTGCGTTGCATCTTCTGGCCGTGCTCGTCCATTCCGGTCACGAACAGCACGTCGAAGCCGTCGAGCCGCTTGAAGCGCGCGAAAGCGTCGGTCGCGATGCGCTCATAGGCGTGACCGATATGCGGGGCGCCATTCGCGTAAGGAATGGCGGTGGTGATCATGAAGGTCGGACGTTCAGCCATGGGCAAGGGTCTAGCGCGCTTTGCCGCGGCGGGGAAGCGGAAGGCGTGCGGCGCAGCAAAATTCCTGACTAGACGAATTGCGCGAGCGCCGCTCGCCAATGTTCGAGCTTGCGATCGAAGCTCATGGCCGCATGGGCCGGGCTGGTCGAAGGCAAGATCACGCTGGGCGGCGCTGATGCGGCGAGCGTCGGCGCGACCATCCGGCGATAGAGATCGCCCGCCTTGCCGCCATTGAGGCAGACGAGGGCCGTCTGCGGATGCGCCGCTAGAAAGCCGGCTATGTCATTGACGACGACGCTGGCGACGTCGATCTTCTGGTCGAGGCTGCCCAGCCGCCGCCCTTGGGCGCAGACGTCCCACAAAGCGACGCCCCTCTCCGTCAGCCGCGCGAGCCGCTCCTCATAGGGAAGCTCCGGCGCGACGCCGAACAGCCGCCCTATGATCGGCCAGAAGGCGTTGCGCGGCTGCGCGTAATATTGGACGCGCGCCAGAGAGACCTGCCCGGGCAAAGAACCGAGGATCAGCACGCGCGCGTCGGCGCGGGAGACCGGCGGGAAGCCTTTCGAGGTCGGAATAACGTCCACGCAAAGCCTCTATCGGCGCGCCGCCTCTTCGAGATCGGCGAACACCTGCAGAATGAGCCCGCGCTTGTCGAAATTGAACACTTCCGTCTCGCGCGCCGCTTCGCCGATGCGCTCCCAGGCGCGCGCGTAGGGGGCGAGGCTCGTCGCGCTCGCGCCTTCGTGGGCTTTGGTTCGCACGGTGGAATCGAGGAAGCGATAGAGCCCGCTCATGAAGGTTTCATAGGCCTGCTCATTGTCGCGTCCGGCGAGCCGGTCGGCGAGCGAATGAACGGCGAGCCAATCCACTTGCGGCAGGCGCGCGAACATCGCCCGCAGCGACGTGTCGAAAGCGACGCCGTCGCCGTCCAGCAGGCGCAGCGCCTCGCGCACCGAGCCTTCCGCCCCCGCCGCGGCGCCGGCGAGCGTCTCCTGCGGCGCGTCGTCGAAGGGCGCGCCGAGCGCACGAATCGCGGCGATGACGTCCGGCTCGGCCAAAGGCGCGAGATTGAGCTTGCGGCAGCGCGAGCGGATGGTCGGCAGCACGCGGCCCGGCTGATGCGCGACCAGCAGAAACAGCGAGCGCGCCGGCGGCTCCTCGATCAGCTTCAGCAGCGCATTGGCGCTGGAGCGGTTGAGATCGTCGACGCTGTCGACGATGGCGACGCGCCATCCGCCCTCGCCCGAGCTCTGGTGAAAGAGATGGATCAGCCGCCGCACATCCTCGATGCGGATTTCGGTGAAATGCTTCTTGGTCTTCTCGTTCCACTCGCGGCGCAGCAGGAAGAGATCGGGCAGCGCCAGCGCCGCTATGCGTCGGCTGACGACGCTCTCCTCTGCGACGAACAGAGACCGCGCGCTCGCCGCCTCGGGCGCGGCGGCGTCGGGATGCGCCAGCAGGAAGCGCGCGAGCCGCCAGGCCAGCGTCGCCTTGCCGATCCCCTCCGGCCCTCCGATGAGAATGGCCTGGGGCAGCTTGCCACGGCGAAAGGCGTCGAGCAGCTCGCTCTCGGCCCCGTCATGGCCGAGCAGAGCGTGGGTCTCGCGGGGATGCGGAAAGTCGGCGAAACGATCGCTTTCCGGCGGAGCCTCGGCGTCGCGCTTCACGCCATCACGCTCTTCAAGGGAATGACGATCTCGGGCCGAAAAAAGCGCGCTTCGACGACATGCCAAATGGCCTCGGCCACCTCCTGCTCGGGCGCCAGCGCGTCGACGACGCAGCAGCGGCCGGGCTCGCTCGTCGCTATGTCGAGATAGGCCTGGCGCAGGCCGAGGTGAAACTCCAGTCCCTCGCGCTCGAAGCGATCGGCCGCCTCGTCCGGCGGACGCCGCCGATGCGCGCGCTCGAGGCCGATCTCTGGCGGCAGATCGAGGATGATGGTCAGATCGGGCGACGAGCCCATCAGCGCGACGCGCTCGAGCAAAGCGATGAGGCGCGGATCGACGCCGCCGCGCGCGCCCTGATAGGCCCGGGTTGAATCGGCGAAACGGTCGCAGATCACCCAGGCGCCGCGTGCGAGCGCCGGCTTGATCAGACGGTCGAGGTGATCGATGCGCGCCGCCGAGAACAAAATCGCCTCGCCGAGCGGGCCGAGCGAAGCCGCCTTGCCGCCGAGCAGCGCCTCGCGCAGCGCCTCGGCATGCGGCGAGCCGCCGGGCTCGCGCGTTGCGATCGCCTCTATGCCCCTCTGCGCGAGGCGTTCCTGCAAGCGGCGCATCTGCGTCGACTTGCCGGCTCCCTCGCCGCCCTCCAGCGTTATGAACTTGCCGGCGCGGCCCTTGTCCTGCCCACGCGCCGGGCCGAGCGGCGGCTCTACGCTCATTGCTTCTTCGACAGCTTGTTGTGAATGGCGCCGGCGGCGTATTCATAGGCGGCGTCGAAGGCGCGGCTGGCGAGCGAGCCCTTGTCGATCGTCTCGGCGGCTTCGAGCGGCTGCTCGAGCACCACGGTCGAGCCGCGGCGGATCTCGAGCTTGGCGACCTTGGTCCCCGCCTCGACCGGCGCGATCAGCGGTCCTTCATAGACGATCTTGCCGGTGAGCTTCTCGGAGCCCCCGCGCTGCAGCAGCACCTTCACGTCATTGGACGCGCTCAGCGGCACGGAGCCGGCGGTTCCGCCATAGACCTGGGCCGAGCCGATGGTCTCATTGGCCTTGAACAGCGACTTCTCCTCGAAATTGCGGAAGCCCCACTGCAGTATCTTGCGCGCCTCCTCGGCGCGGTCCTTTGCCGTGCGCAGCCCATAGACTGCGACGATGAGGCGGCGGTCGTCCTGCACGGCGGAGCCCACCATGCCATAGCCGGAATCGTCGATATTGCCCGTCTTCAGCCCGTCCGCGCCAATGCTCATGGTGAGCAGCGGATTGCGATTCTGCTGCTTGATCTTGTTCCAGGTGAACTCCTTCTCGCCGAAATAGCGATAGAGGTCTGGATAGGTCTTGATGATATGCGCGGAGAGCTGGACCATCTCGCGCGGCGTCACCTTCTGGTCCGGCCCGGCCTGCCCCCAGGGATTGCCGAAGATCGACCGAGTGAGGCCGAGCTCGGAGGCCCGCTTGTTCATGCGGCCGACGAAAGCCTCCTCCGATCCGGCGACGCCCTCGGCGAGCGTGATCGCCGCGTCATTGCCGGAATCGATCACCAGGCCGCGGATGAGATCCTCGACCCGCGCCTTGCTGTTGACGGCGAGGAACATGGCCGAGCCGCCGGCCGGCGCTCCGCCGGCGCGCCAGGCGTGCTCGGAAACGGTGAATTCGTCGTCGAGCTTCAGCCGTCCTTCGGCGATCTCGTGGAAGACGACCTCCGCCGTCATGATCTTCACGGTGGAGGCCGGCGTCACATATTCGTCGGCGGATTTCTCCAGCAGCACCGTATGCGTGCCGGCGTCCACCAGTATGGCGCGCGGCGCCGTGGTCTGGAATCCTTCGGCGAAAGCCGCCGTCGGCGCGATGAAAACGGCCGCCAGGGCGAAGCCGCAGCGGGCGAGGGATTTGGCGAGTGATTTGGGAAGGGAGACAGGCACGCGTCTTTCGCCTTCGTTCGATGCGCCGTCGAAGCGCGTCGACGGCCTCACGCAATGAGTTCCGTTGAAATGTGGCGCGTCGGAGGGCAGAAAGCAACGGCCTCGCGCGGCGCGCGGCCGTCCAGAGCGCCGGCGAGGTTAATTGAGCGCTTGCCGCAAGCGCAGATTGCGCGGCGACGCCGTTCCGAGATCGAAAGGCCGCGAGGGCGGCAGCGGCGCGCTCTTGGCCATGGCCTGCGCCTTGGCCGAGATCGGAGTCGGAATGGTGGAGACCGGCTCTTTCTCGACCGCGCGCGCCTCGGCGCGAGAAATCGCCCTCTCCTCGCGCGCTTCGGCGCGAGCAATGCTCTGCGCTTCCGCCCGTGATGCGCTCTCCTCCTCGCGCGCCTCGGCGCGGGCGGCGGCGGCGCGCTCGGCCTGCTGCGTCTCCTCGGAGCGCTCCAGCCGCGCGACGCGGCTCGGCGTCTCGCGCAGATTGGTCGCCATCATGATCGGCGCGCCGCCCGGCAGCGTCGCAGGACGGCCGTCGTCGCGCAATGTCGCCAGCAGCTTGAGATCGTCGGAGCCTTCGAGCGCAGCGCGGCCGACGAAATCGACCTTCACCCGCGCCGTGCCGACGCGATGGAAATCCAGCGCCTCGGCGACGCGCTGCGAGACGTCCATCACGCGGCCGCCATGATAGGGGCCGCGATCATTGACGCGCACGATCATCGAGCGGTGATTGCGCAGATTGGTCACGCGCGCATAGCTCGGCAGCGGCATGGTCGGATGCGCGGCGCTGATGGAGGCGCTGTCGAACACCTCGCCATTGGCCGTCTTGCGTCCGTGAAAATCCGATCCGTACCAGGAGGCGAGACCCGTGGCCGTATAGGCTCTCTCGCTCGGATAATAGGTCTTGCCGGCGATCTGATAGGGCTTGCCCACCATATAGTAGCCGCCGCCGCGCGGCACTTCCTCGCCGTCCGCGACGACGCGCGGGCTCGGCGCGACGCCATAGCGCGGATCGACCTGCGAGCGGGCGATCTTATTATGCACGGCCGGCGGGGCGGACGAGCAGCCCGCGAGCGCGCAAAGGCCGAGAAGCGCGAAGGAGTAGCGAAGTTCCGGCAGTCTCGATCTCGATCTCATGTCAGGCGCGCATTCGCTCGAAATGGGGGACGGTTCGCTTCGCTGGCGGCCTCGGGAGGCCACGATGCGGGGCCCCGAAAACCGAGCTGCTTCGGCGCGACCGCACGCCTCAATGTCTCGCGCCCGAATTACTCGAGAGTTAACGCGCGTCGCGCTCCCTCTCCCGCATCCTCGAGCTTTGGCATGAGAAAGGGCGATTGCGACCAAATTGCGACGGGAGCTTCGCCGCCAGCCACAGATTCGCCCAACGCGCCCGTGCGCCGGAATCGCGAGATGCGCCAATATCTTCGCGATTATTCGCGCGTTCACCATGTTTCGTGATCCGGCCGCGCGAGATCGACGATGCGCGTCTCCACGCGCTCCGCGCCGCGAAACACATTGGCGCCCAATCGCGCGGCGACATGCAGCATCCGCCCGCGGCCCTGCAGCAGCGCATCGCCGACCGGCGTTCCCACGGCGCGAAAGGCGATGGCGTCGAGCCTCGTTCCGTCGCCGGATTGGATCCGCGCCCGCACATGGGCGGAGCCGACCACCGCCGCATCGACGATGCGCTGGTCTGGCAGGACGAAGACCGGCTCGGGATTGCCGGCGCCGAAAGGCCCCGCCTGCTCGAGCGCGCGGATGAATTCGACGCTCGCGCCGCGCGCCGTCAGCGCGCCGTCGACGAGCAGCGCGTCGGCGTCGCGGGCGCGCTCGACATCCTCCTCCAGCGCGTCGTTCATAAAGGCGCGAAAGGCGTCGATTTGCTCGCTCGCGAGCGTGACGCCGGCCGCCATCGCATGGCCGCCGCCCTTTTGCAAAAGACCTTCCTCGACAGCCATCCGCACCGTGCGGCCGAGATCGACGCCACTCGAGCCTCTACCTGAGCCTGAGCAAACTTCCCCCGTCTTTGCAATGACAAAGGCGGGAATCTTGAACTTGTCCTTTAACCGCGAGGCGACGATTCCGACAATGCCGGGATGCCATCCCTCGCCCGCGACCACGAGGCAGGAGAGCCGGTTGGAGCGCATCAGCTGGCGGTCCGCCTCGGCCTCCGCCTCCTCCAGAGTGGCCTTCTCCAGCGCTTGCCTTTCGACGTTGAGCCGGTCGAGCTCGGCGGCGATGCGAGCCGCCTCGACGGGATCGCGCAAGGTCAGCAGACGCGCCCCCAGCGCCGCGTCGCCGATGCGGCCGCCGGCGTTTATGCGCGGCCCCAGCACGAAGCCGAGATGATAGGCGCGCGGCGGCCCATCCACCCGCGCGGCGTCGAGCAGCGCCGAAAGGCCGATGCGCGCGCGGCCACGCATGACGGCGAGGCCCTTCACCACAAAGGCGCGGTTGAGGCCCTGCAGCCGCGCGACGTCGGCGACCGTGGCCAGGGCCACGAGATCGAGACCTGCGAGCAGATCGGGCTGCGGCCGCGCGTCGGTCCAATGTCCGCGCCGGCGCAGCTCGCGCGCCAGCGCCGCCAGAGCGAGAAAGGCGACGCCCGCCGCGCAGACATGGCCGAGGCCGGAGAGATCGTCGGCCCGATTGGGATTGACGACAATCGCATCCGGCAAGACCTCCGGCGCCTGATGATGGTCGATGACGATGACGTCGAGCCCCGAGGCCCGGGCCGAGGCGAGCGCGGCGTGGCTGGTCGTGCCGCAATCCAGCGTCACCAACAGGCTCGCGCCCCGCGCCCTCAGCTCGCCGATCGCCTCGGCGTTGGGGCCATAGCCCTCGAGAATGCGATCGGGAATATGGAGGAAGGGCCGCGGGCAGCCGGCCGCCTCCAGAAATTCGACGAAAAGCGCGGAGGAGGTCGCGCCGTCGACGTCATAATCGCCGAAGACGGCGATCTGCTCGCCCGCCTCCACCGCCCGAGCGAGGCGCTCGACGGCGGCTTCCATATCCTGCAGCAACAGCGGATCGGGCATCAGCGCGCGCAGCGTCGGATCGAGAAAAGCGGCCGCCGTCTCCTGCGTCACGCCCCGCCCCGCCAGGACCCGTGAGAGCGCGTCGCCATGGCCGTGGATTTGGGCGATAGCGGCCGCCTGGGCCTCGTCACGCAGGCGCAGCCGGGCGCGCCAGGCGCGGCCTGCGATCGAGCGCTCGACCCCCAGAAACAGCGGTCGGTCGCTCCCGGCGATTTTGTCCAGCATCGAAGGCCTGGGGAAGAAGCGAGAATCGTGACGGAGAAGCATCGCGGCCACGGTCCGGCCGGTCAATGCGGCGCAGAAGCCGTCCCCCGTCTTTACGTTCTTCCCCTCGCGGAAAAGCCGCCGCGCCCTCCCCGGCCAGGGCCGCGCTCGTTACGATCGGGGCATGACCGAAACGATTCGCCTCGCGGCCGGCTCCGACGATGGGGCCGAAATCTCCCTTCTCGGCGCCGAGCTGGTCTCCTGGCGCGCCAGCGGCGTCGATCTCGTCTGGGAGCCACAGCCGGAGGTCTGGCCGCAGACAGCGCCGCTGCTATTTCCAGTGGTGGGCTGGACGCGCGACGGAATCCGCGTCGACGGCGCCCGTTTTCCGCTCGGCCTGCACGGCTTCGCGCGCCATAAGCGCTTCACTCTGTTGGAGCGGTCGGAGACGGCAGTCTCCTTGAGCCTCGAGGAGGACGAGGAAAGCCGCGCGCTCTATCCCTTCGCCTTCCGCCTCGAGGCGCATTTCTCGCTGCGTCCGGGGGAGCTGCGCGTCTCGCTCACGACCTCCAATCGCGACGCGCGGCCCCTGCCTTATGCGCTCGGCCTGCATCCGGGATTTCGCTGGCCGCTGGACGGCTCGGCGGCGGCGCATGCGATCCATTTCGAGACAGAAGAGAGCGACGAGGTTCCGGTCATCGCGCCGGGTGGGCTATTCTCCGCCCGCCGCCGCGCCATCCCGTTGGAAGATCGCCGGCTTCCGCTTTCCGCCGCGCTTCTGGAGCAGGAGGCGCTGTGCTTTCTCGGCGCGGCGAGCCGGCGTCTCCTTTACGACAATGGCGAAGGGCTGGCGCTCGCCGTCGAGCTCGAGGATTTTCCCCATATCGCGCTATGGGCGCGGCCGCCGGCCCCTTTCCTCTGCATAGAAGCCTGGACCGGCCATGGCGACCCGGAGGATTTTTCCGGCGATCTCTATGAGAAGCCGTCCATGCGAATCCTCGCGCCGGGCGAGCGCGCGACTCATGCCGCCACATTCCGCTTGGAGAAGCGGAGGGCGAGCGAATAGGAATAAACCTTGCTTCCACACACTCTATCGGCTAGCGCGGATTGGTCGCGCGTAAAGGACGGGTCCGACATGAAATTCGCCGCCAATGTCATCGAAGCGATCGGCAATACCCCGCTCATCGAATTGAAGGCGGCGTCCAAGGCCACCGGCTGCCGCATTCTCGGCAAGGCGGAATTCATGAACCCGGGCGGCTCGGTGAAGGACCGCGCCGCGCTCTCCATCGTCCAGGCCGCCATTGCGGAAGGCGCGCTGAAGCCGGGCGGAACCATTGTCGAAGGCACGGCCGGCAATACCGGCATCGGCCTCGCGCTGGTCGCCAATGCGCTCGGCTTTCGCACCGTCATCGTCATCCCGGAGACGCAGAGCCAGGAGAAGAAGGACACGCTCCGTCTCCAAGGCGCGCAGCTGGTCGAGGTTCCGGCCGTCCCTTACGCCAATCCCAATAATTATGTGAAGCTCTCCGGCCGCCTCGCCGAACGGCTGGCGAAGGAGACGCCAGAAGGGGCGATCTGGGCCAATCAATTCGACAATGTGGCCAATCGCGACGCCCATATTCGCGGCACCGGGCCGGAGATTTTCGCAGACACGGAGGGCAAGATCGACGGTTTCGTCTGCGCGGTGGGCACGGGCGGCACGCTCGCCGGCATCGGCATTGCGCTGAAGGAGCGCAAGCCCTCCGTGAAAATCGCCATCGCCGATCCGCTCGGCGCGGCGCTCTATTCCTATTACACGACCGGCGAGCTGAAGGCCGCCGGCTCCTCCATCACCGAGGGCATTGGCCAAGGCCGCATCACCGCTAATCTCGAAGGCGCGCCGATCGATCTCGCCTATCAGATCCCGGACACGGAGGCGCTGCCCATTCTCTTCGATCTCGCCGAGAACGAAGGCCTGCTGCTCGGCGGCTCCTCGGGCGTCAATGTGGCGGGGGCGATCCGCCTCGCCAAGGAGCTCGGCCCCGGCCATACGATCGTGACAATCCTCGCCGATCTCGGCACGCGCTACGCCTCCAAGCTCTACAATCTCGAGTTTTTGCTCGGGCAGAATCTGCCGACGCCGGCATGGCTCGAGCGGACGGGAACGATCGATCCGGGGTTCGTGTGAGTCGCCTCGCGCGCCCGTGACTCGGGCCGTGTCTCGCGATAGTCTTCGGCCTGCGTCGCGCGCCGACGCGGAATTTCGATATTCGCGGGATTATCACGATGAGTTTCGACGCGGCCGACCCGGCAGACATCGCCGATCGACGTCTATTTCTACGTGTGACGGCCTTCGGCATTCTGCTGTTTTTCGTCGTCTGGGCATGCCTGCCGAATGTCGGCCCGGTTTTTCGCCTCTTTCATATGGTCAGCGCGTCGATGGAGCCGACGATCGACAAGGGATCGACGATCTGGACGAACAGGTTCGCCTATGGTCTCTCGCGCTTCAGCTATGATTTGCTTCCCCTCCCGATCTCCGGCCGGTGGCCCGATCTCGTCCCGATACGCGGCGATGTCATCGTGTTCCGCGAGTTCGACGGCCGTGACCTGGTGATGCGCGTCGTCGGACTGCCCGGCGACAAGGTGCAGCTTCTCCGCAACGAGCTGTGGATCAATGGCGCGCGCGTCCCGCGTCGCGTGCTCGACCGTCCGTCGGATGTGCCGGAGGCGGACGATTGCGACAGCCGTTTCGTCGAGGAGCAGCTTCCCGAAGGGCGCCACTATAGGATCTACCAAAAGCTCGTCTGCTCGAAGGGCGTCGCGCCGCCGCTGTCGACGACGCCGGTCATCGAGGCGCCGGCTGAGAGCCTCATCGTGCTCGGTGACAATCGCGACAACGCCGCCGATTCGAGAGTCCCGACGACGAGAGGCGGCGTGGGCTTCGTGCCGGTCGAAAACATCATCGGGCGCGTCGAATTCGTCTACGACCGCTGAGCCTCGAGGCTCGACGCTATGCGCTCGGCCCGCTCGACATCTTCCGGCCGGTTGACGTTGAAGAACGGATCATAGGGCTCGACCGGCCATTCCACCTGCGCATTGGCATAGCGCTCGATGAAGCCCGAGACCTTGCGCAAATCCTCCTTCACCAGCGCATGACGCAGCGGCTCGCGCAGCGCCACCGGCCAGAGGGCGACGGCGTGATGCACGCGGTCGGCCGATTTGGCGACGGCGATCTCCGCCTTCGCCTCGGCGCGCGCGCTCGCGAGCCGCGCCGCGAGATCGAGCGGAACGAAAGGCGTGTCCGCCGGAACGCTCAGCATGAGCGGAACATCGGGGAAATGCGCGGCGACATGATCGAGGCCGGCGAGCACGCCGGCGAGCGGCCCCGCGAAACCCTCCACCTCGTCCGGCGCGATCGGCAGATGGAAATCGGCGTAGCGTCCCGGATCGCCATTGGCGTTGAGCGCGAGGCGCAGGCATTGCGGCGCGAGCCGGCGGAGGAGATGCTCGAGGATCGGCGCGCCGCCGACCTCGATCAGCGGCTTGGCGACGCCGCCCATGCGCCGCGCCTGGCCGCCGGCCAGAATGAGTCCGAAACAGCGTGTCATCTTCCCCTCGCCCGGCGGTTCCTCTCAGAACCTATACCATAGGGCGCCGAGCAGGCCGCGCTCGGCGGAATCATTGACGCCGCGCAGCGAGGCGCGAACGCCGAGCTGCAGGGCGACCTCGCGCGTGAGGTCGTAGACCGCGCTCACCTGAGCTTTTTGTGAGGACATGAACGGCGCCGATCCGCTCCAGGGAGAGAAGGAGACAAAGCTCTGCGCCAGCAGCAGCACGCCATCGACGGGCCGCAGACCAAAGGTCATCTCGCCGCGCAGCTCATCGCCGCTCTGTCCGAGAGAGCGATAGCCGAGCTGCATGTCGCTGAAGCCGGACAGACCGAAAATCTCGACAGGCCAGCCCAATTGCAGACGCACGTCCTCCTGCAAGCGCCGCTTCATGTCGAGATAGGTCTGCGCGGCGGGCGTCGCCGCGCGCAGGCTCCCTTGCACGGAGAGAATGGTCGCGCCCCATTCGAGCAGCCGCAGCCGCCCGCCGATCCAGCCGGCGCCGAGTCCCTCATAGCGCGCGCCGCCGCCGAGGCCTGGCGGCAGATAGAGCGGCGCGCCGGCGATCGCTTCCGCTGTCAAATATTGCAATTGCTGGAGCTGGCGCTGCTCATTGGCGCCGCGGAAGCGCATATAGCTCGACTCGGCGACGAAGGTGATCTCGTCGATGAGGCCATATTCGACATAGGCCTGCGTCTCGAATTTGGCATAGGAGGGCGCGGCGACGAGCTTGCCGCGCGAGTCATAGGCTTTATGGGCGTCGGCGAAGCTGGTCGAGAGGATGACGATCCCCTCGCCCGGCTTTTGTAGAAACGCGCCGGCGCGGCATGCCGCCGATTGTAGAAACGACAGCGCCGCGACACAGGAGCAGATACGCGCCCATGAACTCATGAAGAAAAACGCCGCATCGAGGCCCGAACGCAAGCTGCTGATCGAGCGACGAAACGCTAAAATGAAATCAATTTGTCCACAAGCGTCCGCGCCGCGGACGCCGATTCATGGTGAAAACATACGCTTCAGGCGGAGAAGCTCTTTCCGCGCCAAGCGACGCTCTCGAGCTTCAATTCGCCTTTGCGGTCGAAGGCGTCGGGACGCAGGCTGAGCTCGCCGTCGATCATCTCCAGGCCGAGCAGCCCATAGGCGGCGGACAGCATTCGCGCGGCGGCGCCCGTGTACCAGCTCCAGCCGCCCCGGCCCTCATAGCCCTCGCCCTCATAGACGTCGGCCGGCTGCTGATGCGGCGCGAGGCCGTAAATATCGGCCTGCTCCGGCGTCGTGAGGCGCGACAGCGGCGAGACGGCGAACCATGCGTCCCACGCGCGCGCGAACAGCGCGTCGGATTGCGCCTGATCGCCGCCGGCGGCGGCCTCCAGCGCGAGGCGCGTCAGCGCGTCGATCAGCCAGGAGACGCCATGCGAATATTGGCCGCCATTCTCGCGCACGCCCGGCGGATATTCGGCGCTGCGGCCGGGATAGGGACGCGAGTTCTCGTCGAAGAAAGGCGTCACCAGCAATATGCGATCCGGCCGCGCGAGCGCCGCCAGCGCATTGTCGAGAGTCTCCTTGCCGCGTGCGAAATCCACCGCCCCCGAGAGGATCGGCCAGGAGGCGGTCATGGCGCTCATCGGCGCGACCTCGCTTCCATCATCCGCATAGGCGCGCAGGAAACGATCGCCTCGCCAGCAGGAATCGAGCGCAGCGCGCAACGCCTCGGCGCGCGCACGATAGCGAGCCGCCCGTTCGGCGTCGCCGCGCGCCTCGAACAAAGGCGCGATATCGGCCAGAATTCCATGCAGGAAGAAGCCGACCCAGACGCTCTCGCCGCGTCCCTGCGCGCCGAGCAGATTGAGCCCGTCGTCCCAATCGCCCGTCCCCATCAGCGGCAAGCCATGAGCGCCGAAGCGATCCAGCGAATAGTCGATCGCCCGCGCGCAATGGCCGAGCAACGTGTCCTTGTCGCGCGAGGTCAGCGGGACGCTGGCGTTTCCTTCCCGGTCGGGCGGCGTCAGCTCCGCCTCGAGGAAGGGCTCGATCGCGTCGAGAATGGCGTCGTCGCCGGTTCCCTTCACATAGCGGACCGTCAGATAGGGCAGCCACAGATGCGGGTCGGAGGCGTGGGTGCGGTCGGCGATGCCGCAGCCGCCGTCCGGCGCGTCATGCCACCATTTGACGGCGTCGCCCTCGATGAACTGATGCGCGGCGTGCTTCAATATCTGCGCGCGGGCGAGCTCCGGCGCGAGATGGATGAGCGGCAGCACATCCTGCAGCTGATCGCGATAGCCGGTAGCTCCCGAGCGCTGCGCCGGGCCGGAACGGCCCCAGAGCCGCGAGACGAGCAGCTGGTACGGAAGCCAGTCGTTCACCAGCCGGTCGAACTCCGGCCGATTGGTCTTCACCCGCAGCACGCCGAGGCGCGCGTCCCAATCGCGCTTGGTCTCTTCCAGCGCGCGCGCGGCATAGGCCGGATCACTGGCGAGCGTGGCGAGAATCCTGGAGCTTTCGAGCGTCGGCGTCTGCCCCATGGCGACGACGACGAGCGACTCGCCATCGGCGGGAACGTCGATCGCGCCGGAGAAGCTCGCCACCTTGCGCTGATGCTCCGGCGCGCCAGCGTCGGGGTGGCCATGCTCGACCATATAGGGAAGCGCCGGATCGCGGCTCTCATGGCCGAGGAAGCGCCGCCGCGAGGTCTCGGCGAACTCCGCCGCGATCGAGGTGGAGACGAAGGCCCAGCCCTGGACGAAATTATTGTCCGGGTTGCGGAAGTAGAGCGCGCGATTGTTCTCGCCCGCGACGGCCTCGACGCGGCCGAGGCTTTCGTTCGGCGTCTCGGCGAGAACGATCTCCATCGCCGGGGTGATCTGCAGCAGACGCTCGTGATCGTGGCGGTTGATAATGCGCAGCAGCTTGATTTCCACCGGCTGGTCCGGCGGGACGAAGACGGTCAGCTCGAGGTCGAGACCGTCGCGGCTAGAACGATAGATCGCATATCCGAGGCCATATTCGATCCTGTGCTCGGCGTCGCGCCGGCGCAACGGGGCGAAGGTCGCCGAATGCGCGTCCTGACGGGCGAGGTCATAGACGTAAATGGCCTGTCCCGCCGGCGTCATGCGGCCCTCGCCCATGCGGAAGGGCGTCAGGCTGTTGAGCCGCGAATTGCCATGGAAGGAATAAATATCGCCATGATTGCCGAGCACGGCGCCCTGCCCGACCGCATTGGCGATCACATGGGCGTAGAGCCGCGGCGTGTCGGGACTTAGCGTCAGGCTGCGGCCGTCCTCGGCGAAGGCGTAGCGATGCTCCGCCGGCGCCGGCGGATGCAGCAGCGCGCGCTTACGCGCCAGCGCCGTCTCCACGCTCGCAAAATCGAAGTCGCGCGCGAGGTGCTTCGCGATCATGCGCGTCGCCGAAGCGATGTCGCGCGCCCAGCCGTCGACGACGACGATCTCCGCCGCGCCGCCGGCCGCGATCTCCAGCTCCGCACGCAGGCTCGCGATCGGCTCGAAGCCGAACAGCAGGCCCTCGTCGGACGGCTCGCGCGGCTGATCGCCATTTCTGAGGCTGTCCGGCGATCCGGCGGCGCCGAGGCCATAGAAACGCGCCTTCACATCCTCATAGCCGACGACGCGAAGCCGCGTGCCCTCGGCCGCGCCGATCGCATGAAAGCCGACCTCCGGCGAAAGGCGGCGATCGACGTCGCGCCGCGCGCCGCCCTTCAGCAGGCGGTTCTGCGCGATGATGGCGTTGAGACCGCCGACGAACCATGTGCCGATGTGAATGGCGTTATAGGCGGCGTCGCGCTGCTCGACGCCGGTCTCGTTCAGCACCCATTCGCGCAGCGTCGCGAGCGTGAGCTTGCGCGGTCGCTGCTCGAGATCGACGAGGCGCAGGCGCGTGATCTCCACGGCCTCGTCCGGCGCGAGCGAAATCTTCGCTTCTATGGCGAAGCCGCCCTGCTCCATCAGCACGTAGAGGAAAGTGCAGCCCTCGCTCTCCAGCGAGACCTTCTCGCAGCGCGCGCAGGTCGGCGCGGAGCCGAGCGACCAGAGATCGCGGCCATCCTCGCGGAAGAACAGAAAGCGTCCGCGCGGATGCGCGTGGTCGTCGGGCCTGCGGGTGAGATCAATCGGCGGGCCGCCGCGGGCGACGCCCTCGACGCGCATCGCGCCCTGGCCATCCTCGAACCATTGGCTGGTAACGAGGCCATTGGTCAGCTCGAAGGGCTTGGAGCCGGGCGCGCCGCCGGCGCCGGTGATTCCTTCTAGCGGAAGCTTGCCGGCCTTGGCGAGCTGGATCAGCAGGAAGATCACCAGCGCGATGGAGAGCGCGCCCGCATAGGCCATATAGCCGCCCATGAGATAGGAATAGGACGGCGGGCGCAGATGCGCCATGCGCTCGGCCGCGCCCCAGGCCTGATCCCATTCCGCGCCGCGCGGAATGTAGAAGGGCAAAAGCAGCGGCGCCCAGGTGGCGAAGCGGCGCAGCCCTTCCGGTATGGCGCGGCTCTTCTGCGCCTTGCCGATGAAACGCGCGGCCTTTTCGTCCGCGACATCGCCGCCGACGAAGGAGAGGTTCACCAGCGTCGCGACGCGCAGCCCCATATGGTCGAACCAGATCAGCACGCGGATCGCGTCATAGGCCAGCAGAGCCGTGAATATGTCGAGGCTCCAGGCGCGGAAATCCTGATCCGGCAGCGCGTGATTCATCCATATGGCGACGACAGTGCGGATGAGGCCGTCCTGATTGTACCAGGCCGGATCGGGCGAGGCCTTCAGGAAGGAGTAGATGACGGGCGCCATCCATAGGCCCCAGCGCAGCACGCGCACCGCATTCTCGACCAGCATGTCGAGACCTTCCCAGCTCGCGAGCTGACGCAAAGGCGCGAGGCTGCGGCGCACCAGCGCCGTCAGGAAGAAGAGATTGACCGAGAACAAGGGCGCGGCGAACACCCATTGGATGACGCCCGACAGCGACTCGTCGAAAAAGAGGCGAACGCCGCCATCGACGAAGCCGAGATTGGTCGCGCCCCATTTGGAGAACAGCGGGCGGATGACGTAATCGGCGACCGGCCGACCGTCGGCGGCGTAGCTCAGCGAGATATAGGCGAAGAATTTCTTGGTGATCGTCGAGAGCTGATCGGCGTCGAGATACCAAGCCACCGCTCCGCCGACGAGACCGCCGAGGAGCGCGCCGAGCGCATAGACGCGCCAGCTGCGCAAATGCTGGCGCCGCTTCTGCTGCAGAGCATAGAGATCGAAGCCCATGTCCACGCCGGCATAGGCGAGAAGCCCCGCCCCGGCGCCGAAGAGGAAACGCGCGCCGCCGTCCTCGCCCGGCAGGCCGAAGAGCAGCGCGAGCCCCACCGCCGCGCCCGCGACGAGGCCGCGCGGGAAATTGGCGGTCCGCTCATATTCGAGCCGCAGCCTCGCGTAGAATGGCGGGGTAGAATCCGTGCTCTCGACGATGGCGCGCAGCAGCGGAAATGTCGCCGCGCCGATCAGCGCGCCGCCGACGGGCCCCGCCGCGACGACAAGCCCGAGCGCCGGCGGGAAGCTCACAATGAGCCCGGCGACCAGCAGCAGCGCCATGAAGACGAAGCCATAGACGGCGCCCTTGGCGGCGCCGGTCTTCCAGTCGTTGAGCACGATGACCGGCAGAGACGGCGTCCCGCGCAGCATTCCCGCCATGGCCTGGGTGACGAGATAGGTCTCGCCCCAAAGACCGGCCTGCGCCGCGGCGGCGAGCAGCGCCGCGACGATGATGGCGACCGGCGCCGGCAGAAAGGCGACATGCGGATGCGCGCCGAGGCTCGCGATCTCCGGCGTGACGGCGGCGATCAGCGCGGCGAGGAACAGCACGCCATGCGGGCGCCATTGCTGCGGCAGATAGCGGCCGAGCGCCAGCGGCGCGCCGACGATGACGGCCTCGTTCAACAGAAAAACAATGATCGTCCGCGCTGCGATGACGCGCGCCGTCTGCGGAACGTCGAGACCGAGGAAGAGCAGCCCGCCCAATTCGCCGACGACCCGCGAGCCGAGCGCGACCAAAAGGCTGAACAGGAAGGGAAGAAGGAAAAGCGCCGCGCGCAGCGCGAAGGGCGATCCAGGAAGAATGGAGACGCCGAAGAGATAGAGGCCGACCGCGGAGCCCGCGCCGATCGGCGTCAATGTGAAGAGGCCGGAAAGCGCCTCCGGCGCGCGCCACAGCACGCCCGCGGGATCGCAGAGCAAGGCGAGCGCGCCAATGGCGAGGAAATCAATGGCGAAATCGACGCCCTGGCGGATGCGCCCCTGCGCTGGGCGCAAAAGGAGCAGCGCCGTCGCGGCGAAAAAGCCGGCGACGAGCATATGCTCATGGCCGCCGCCCGCCTCCGTGGCCGAAACGAGCGAGCAGATCGCGCCGAATGCGATCCGCCCAAATCGCGCGCCTGCCGTCGGCAGGCCGGCTTGGTGAGGCGCCATAGGGGTCTCCAGCTTGCGCGCGGCCAGCAGCGGGCTGCGGCCTCCTCCTGCGCGCGAATCGCGGGCGCCCGCTCTCGTCGGCCGGAGATTTGCCGGATGGCGGCGCAAATGTCGACTCTCCGCAAGCTCGGCCGTCGAAGCCGCATTTCTCCGCGTCGCGGTCGGCGAGAGGCGCGTAAGGAACATCATCGGAACAGAGGCCGAAACGTCTAATATTCGCGTCGAATTATCAGTATTATTCCCGACATCCTATTGGCGCGTTCGTAACGACGGCCATGCTTTATCCGCCTTTGCGGTCTAACCAAGACGCGCTCGCCTCCGATAATGGCTCGTTACATGAGAGCGAAGCCCCGGCCGAAGCTTCGCTGTGAGCGGCTCTTTCCGGTCGAAACTCGGTCGCGAGAAGGTATAATGAATGAGATGGCCATGCGGTCTTTCGTGCGAATGAGTGAGATGGACGAATCCAAAAGGGAGGGCCAGCCGGCGACGACGGGCGATGCGCCCGCCCCGACGGCGCTGGTGACGGATAGGCGGCCCGAGCGGGGCTCCAGCCAGCGCGCGCTGGCCACGGAGACCAAGGAGACCCGCGTCGCCAATCTGACCGGCGCGATGCGTCGGGCGCGGCTCGCCAACGCCGAGCGCTCGGGCGTTCTCGCCGATCTCCGCGACGCCGAGATCGCCCGGCTCGAAATATTGCGGGAACATCTGGATCCCGTCCTCGCCCAGGCGCCGAAGGATTGCGACCTCTTCGACATAGGCGTCTCGCATGGCGATCGGCCGCGGCTCTTCATCGATCACGTCGGCTTCGTCGAGATGGGCCGGGACCGCCGCACCTATCGCTTTCTGCAGGACACGCGCAACGGCCGCGTCACCATAGGCGAGAGCGAAAATATTGCGACGGTGGTGGAGGCCATCACCGAATATATGGCGCATCGGCTGATCGAGCGGGAGAAAGCGCTGGCTTTCGACTTTGCCGGACAGGGCGGCGCCCGCGCCTTCACCGAGGAGGCGGCGAAGAAAAAGCAGCTGGCGGCTCCGAAGGCGAGCCTGCCCGCCCTGCCCCGGCCGGGCGGAATCGGCGAGACGCTCTATCGCGCCATTCTATTTCTGGCGCAGGGCGCCGGCGCGGCGGCGTTCTTCTTCCTGCTGTGGCGGCTCGGCGTCTACGCCATCCCCTATCTGACGCGCTGAGCCTCCAGAGTCATTCCGGTTCGAATCGAACCGGAATGACTCTCTATCTCCGGGTTCGGTCGTGTTTTCTTCACGCGAGCCGGTTCCCGCTTCGCTCGAAAACACTCTAGAGGGCCAGCGCGTCTAGCTCCTCGATCGTCTCGCCGTCCGCGCCCAATCCGCGCGAGCGGGCGGAGATGGTGATTTTGTCGCCCTCGCGCTCGATGGAATAGAGATTATAGGCGGCGCGGGGATAATGCGCGCCGGCCTTGGTCGAGGCGGAGGCCGCGCCGACGACCGGCGTTTCGCCATGCGCGCCGGGCAGGCGATGCAGGCTGATCTTGTGATTATGGCCATGCAGGATCAGCTCGGCGCCGTGGCGGGCGATGATCGCCTCCAGCTCGGCGGCGTCGTCCAGGCCGCGCAGCGCCTTGGCGCCGCCGCGATGCGGCGGATGATGCAGCAGCACGATCCGCGCCAGCCCTTCCGCCTTGGTCTTGTCGAGCAGCGCCGCCAATTTCTCGCGCTGCTCCGCGCCGAGCCGGCCCGAGGCGACGAAAGGCGCCGTCGGCACGGCCGAGTCGAGACCGATGAGCGCCACCCCGCCGCGCCGCCGCAGATAAGGAAAGCCCGCCCCCTCCTCCGATGTCGTCCAAGGCGCGAAAGTCTCGGCGATACGCGGCACGGCGGCCGGCACATAGGCGTCATGATTGCCGGGGGTGAAGCTGACATTCTCCGGGCTGCCGAGGCCGGAGAGCCAGAGCCGCGCGGCCTCTATCTCGGCGTCGAGGCCGATGTTGACGATGTCGCCGGTCATCGCGACATGGTCGGGCTTTTGCGCCGCCATGTCTTCGACGAGCCGGCCGAGCAGGCTCATGTCATGCGCCTGCGCCCGCTTATTGATCCAATTGGCGTAGCCGGTGAGCCGCTTGCCGGCGAGCTCGCGCAGGCTCGGCCGCGGGATCGGCCCGATATGGGCGTCGGAGAGATGCGCGAGCAGAAACGCCATTGGCTAGCCTCACGCCCCGCCGATGAGAATGCCCGCCGCGAGCACGATCGCGCCGCCGAGCACGATCTGAAACACGGCCTGCAGGAAAGGCGTGTCCATGTAGCGCGCGCGGATGAAGGCGATCGCCCACAGCTCGAAGAAGACCACCGCGCCGGCGATGGTCGTCGCTATGGCGAAGCTGTCGGGGATCGCATCCGGCACGAGATAGGGCAGAGTATGGCCGAGGCCGCCCAGCGTCGTCATCAGCCCGCAGACGCCGCCGCGCAGGATCGGCGAGCCGCGGCCGGTCAGCGAGCCGTCGTCCGAGAGCGCCTCGGCGAAGCCCATGCTGATTCCGGCGCCGATGGAGGCGGCGAGGCCGACGAGAAACGTCTCCCAATTATTATGGGTGGCGAAGGCGGCGGCGAAGAGCGGCGCCAGAGTCGAGACCGAGCCGTCCATGAGCCCGGCGAGGCCCGGCTGCACATATTGCAGGATGAAGAAGCGCCGATAGGCGAGATCCTCCTCCTTTTTCGCGCCGGGCGTGAGGATTTGCGCGCCGAGACGCATGGCGAGCGTCTCGTGCCCCTGCTCCGCCGCGGCGAGATCGCCGAGCAGCTTGCGCACGCCGACGTCGGTCGCCCGCGCCGCCGCCCGCTGGTAGAAGAGCGCGCTCTCATATTCCATGACCTCCGCTTCCTTGCGGATCGTCTCGAGCGAGAGATTGCGCGTCAGCCAGATCGGCCTGCGGCGCAAAAAGCCCTTCACATCCTCGCGCCGAATGGGCGGCAGATTGGGGCCGAAGCGCTTTTGATAGAGGTTGAGCAGCGCGTGGCGATGGGCGGCCTCCTGCTCGGCCATTTCCTCGAAGACGCTGGCCGAGGAGGGATAGCGCTCGGAGAGGTCTTCGGCGAAGCTCTGATAGATGCGGCCGTCCTCCTCCTCCGAGGCGATGGCGACGGCGAGAATTTCACGTTCCGTGAGGTCGCTAAAGGATTTCAATCTGACGCTCCTTGCGCGCGGCGGAACGGCGGCGCTAGTTAGCTGTCGACGTCGCGCCGGCGACGATTTGGAGCGGTTCTAGAGGGTCGAACCATGGAACGCCAGACATTTGAACGCTCGGCCGCGCGAGCGCCGGATCGATGAGCGAGCCCTCCTGGCGGACGCTGCTGACGACGCGGCTGATCGTGCTCGCGGCGACGGTGATACGGCCGATGACGCTCGGCGTCCGCGGCCTCGTCGTCGATGCGGATCGGCGCGTGCTGCTGGTGCGGCACACCTATATCTCCGGCTATTATCTGCCGGGCGGCGGCGTCGAGCCGGGCGAGACTGTGGAGCAGGCGCTCGCCCGCGAGCTGGCCGAGGAAGGCAATATAGAGCTGGAGGCCCCGGCGGAGCTGCGCGGCGTCTATCTCAACCGCCGCATCTCCAAGCGCGACCATGTGGCGTTTTTCGTCGCGCGCGCCTTTCGCCAGACGGCGCCGCGCCCGCCGGACCGTGAGATCGCCGAGGCGGGCTTCTTCCCGCTCGACGCCCTGCCCGAGGGCGCGACTCCAGCGACGCGGGCGCGCATAGCCGAGGTTTTCGGCGACGCGAAAGTCTCTCCCTATTGGTGAGACTGAAACGCGTCTCGACCGCGGCTATGCGCTTGCCTGACTGTCAAAATTTCGTCATCATATGTAGAGAATTTTTCCCGTTTTCATGGATGTTGCAACAATAGCGACAAATTTTCAAGGGGTTGCAGAATGGCGGAGAATCCGATCGCCGGCGCAGCCAGCGCCGCCGCCAATGTGACGACGAGCCTCACCCCCGGACAAATCCTCGGCGCGCTTCTTCTCGCTGGCTTGCTCGGCGCAGTGGGCCAAGGGGCCCGCGCCATCGTCGGGTTGAAGAAGATGAACGACGAGGCGCTGACGAAACCCGCCAGCCGCGCAGATCTCTTCGTCGCCAGCCGCATCAATGTCAGCCTCGTCGTCGGCTTCATAGCCGGCGTCATCGCCGGCATATCGATCGGAATAAGCCGCCTGCTCGCCATCAAGCCGGACGATGTGCAGCTTCTCTTGGGAATAGCGGCGTCCGGCTATGCGGGCGTCGATTTCCTCGAGGCGTTCACGCGCAATTTCGGAGGCTCCCCCGCCCCCGGCGGCGCCGGCGGCGGCCCCGTCTCGCCGCCGAAGCTTCCCAGCGGCGGCGGCAAGCCCAGCGGCAGGCTCAGCCCACTGCGGCAAAATCAGATCGAGGCCTATGGGGCGGCGCGCCAGCTCGGTCTCGGCGATCTCGCCGCGCGCGCGCTCGTCGCCAATATGACCGGCGAATCCCTCGCAAATCCGCGGGACGAGCATTGGGATGTTCACCACAGCTCCCAAGGCATAGTGCAATGGGATCCGAGCCGCGCGGAAGCCATTCGCAAGCAGTTCGGCCGCTATCCGAAAGACATGTCGGTCGCCGAGCAGACGGCCGCGGCGATATGGGAAATTCGCAGCGTCCCGCGCTTCGCCCGGTCATGCAGCGCGCTCGACCACGGCGCCTCCGCCGGCGAGATCATGGACGCGCTGGTGCGCAATTACGAAGTTCCCGCCAAGCCGGACCTCGAAATACGCAAGAGATTGGCTTTCTTCGACGATCTGCCGCCGATGAGCGGTTCCGCGGTCGCCTGAGCGCTCGCCGCCCCAGCCGAATTTCCGCGTTTTTATTTGTGAGGTTTGTCATGACGGACAGCAGCCAGCTCTTCGACGTCCTCGGCGCGCTCACGCTCGGAGGCCTGCTCGGCGCGATCGGACAGGGGCTGCGCGTGATCGCCGGCCTCAAGAAGATGAACGACGACGCTCAGACCGCCGACGCTTCTGCGGAGGATCTGTTCAGCGCCGCCCGTCTCGCGACGAGCCTGATGATCGGCTTCGTCGCCGGAGTGGCGACGACGCTCTCACTCGGCCCCGCCAAGCTGATGAATGTCGATCCGTCTGCATCGGCGCAAATTCTCCTCGGCGTGATCGTCGCCGGCTATGTCGGCTCGGATGTGATCGAGGCGTTCACGCGCAATCTCGCCAACGTCCCCGCGCCCAAGATCGACGCCTCGCTGTTCGCGCGGACCGGCGCGGTCTCGCTTCCCGCGACGCCGCCATCCTTGCCGCCGCCCGTCTCGTCGACGCCTTCGCTGCCGGTCGCCCCCGGCCGCAGCGTCACCTTTCGAGGTCCAATGTCGACCTTCGGCGGCCCGCATGATCCGGGCGTCGGACCGAACGAGGGCCTCGCTCTGCTGGAAGAGTCCGACATCCCCGCTTATCCGGGCCTTTTCCTGGCGCAGCAGCCGCCGGGAACGACCGGGCTGGCGCGCCGCCTCGATCCCGACGCTTTCTATGTCGCCTGCCGCTGGAATTACGACGACACGCCCAAAGCTCATCTGAGAAAGATCGAGGTCTCGGTCGTCAATCCGAGCACGGGCGCCGCCGAGCGGGCGCAGCCGGTCGATTGGGGGCCGAATGAGAATACCGGCCGCGTCGCCGACCTCTCGCCCGGCCTCGCTCACAAGCTCGGCCTGTCGACCAATCAGAATTGCGTCGTCGTCGTTCCGCTCCCCGAAAGCGCGGCGCCGGCCGCGCCGCTGACGCCGGCGACGCATCTCAAAGTGCTGAAGACCGACGAGATCCGCGAGATTTTCGGACGTTTCGCCTATGAGGAGAGTTCGCCCCGCGGCGCCATAAAGATCACCGACGACTGGGCGAAAGACAATATCGTCACCATAGAGATCGCCGCGCTCGCGCATCTCGTCCCCAATGGCGAGATCGCCTGCAACAAGGCCATCGCCGAGCCGCTGCGCGCCGCTATTGCGGAGATCGCCGCGCGCGACCTGCTCGACCGCATATTGAAATGGGACGGCTGCCATGTGCCGCGCCACAAATCCTGGAACCCCGCGCGCGATCTGAGCGCGCATAGCTGGGGCCTCGCTTTCGACATCAATGCGCGCTGGAACGCCTATGGCGCCGACCCCGCTCCAAAAGGCTCTGTCGGCAGCGTGGTCGAGCTGGCGCCGATCTTCGAGAGCTTCGGATTCGCCTGGGGCGGATATTTCCGACCGGACAGCGCGCGCGACGGAATGCATTTCGAATTTTGCCGCCGCCCGTCGTCCAGCGGGCAAATCGTCTGAGCTAACGCCCGAGCCGACGCAGGTCCCGCCAGCCATAGGCGACCTGCGGAACGCCGCGCCAGGAGAGCTCGCGGCCGAAGCGACGCGCGCCCATCGCCTCATAGAAATGGCGAGCGGGGAGATTGTCGCGCAGCACCACGAGGCTCGCCCATTTGAGGCCGCTGGCGCGCATCTCCGCCGCCATCAGCCGCAGCAGCCTGCCGCCGAGCCCACGTCTCAGCGCAGAGCGACGCAGATAGATGGCGCAAATCTCGCCGCCGCGGCCGAGCCGCCCGCCGAGCGCGAGCTCATGCGCGCGCCAATGGGCGAAGCCCGCCGCCTCTCCGGCGGCGTCCATCGCCAGAGCAACGATATTGCCCTCCGTCTGAAAAACCCCGCGCCAATGATCGAGACGCTCCTCGAGCGTGAGGGCGGCGAATGTCTCCGCCGGCAGCAGGCTCGCATAGGTCTCGCGCCAGCAGGCGAGATTGAGCGCGGCGAGCGTCTTCGCATCCTCGGCCGTCGCAGCGCGTAGCGAGAATTCGTCCGCCATGGCGCGTCACCAAGGCTTGGCGGGCGCCGGATCGATGAGCAGGCCGAGATCGCGCCAGCCATAGGCGACCTCCGGCACGCCGCGCCAAGCGCCTTCGACGCCGATCTTGCGGCCGCCGAGCTTCTCGTAGAATTTCCGCGCCGTGAAATTATGCCGCAGCACCCAGAGGCTCCCCCATTCGATCCCGCGCTCGCGCAGCGCCTGCGCCATGACGCGCATGAGGCTACGGCCGGCGCCGTGGCGCTGCGCCTCCTTCAGCAGATAGATCGCCTGGAACTCGCCGGCATAGCCGCGCTCGCCGAGAATGGCGCTCTGCTGGGCGCCGCTAGCCGAAAAGCCGATCGCGACGCCGTCCCTCAGCGCCAGAAACACGCTCGGCGGCGGCTGTTGCGGCCCGCCGCCGGCCAAGGTCTCACGCCATTGCGCGAGGCGCGTCTCCCGCGTGTATTCGGCGAGAATTTCCGCCGGAGCCAGAGGCGTGTAGGTCTCCGCCCAGCAGGCGACATGGAGGGCGGCGATCGTCTCTGCGTCCGCCGGCGTCGCTGGTCTGATCTCGATCGCGGTCATGCGCACGTTTTCAGCAAGACTCGGGCCGATCGCGGTCTTTGCCGACCGGGCGGCCCATGTTATGCGCAGCCATGATCGATCTCGTCATCCGCTTCTCGCCGCAGACGCCGGCCAATGCGCCCCAAATCGAAAAGCTCGAGGAACGGGCTTTCGGTCCGGGCCGCTATGCGCGCACGGCCTATCGGCTGCGCGAGGGCGTCGGGGCCGAGCTCTCCCTCTCCTTTGTCGCCCATGTCGGCACGCTGCTGGTCGGCGCAAATCGCATGACCGCCATTCTCGTGGACGAAACTCCAGCGCTGCTGCTCGGCCCGCTGACGGTCGAGCCGGCCTTTCGCTCGCAGGGGCTCGGCGAGGCGCTGGTCAAGAAATCGTTGGAGGCCGCCCGCGACGCCGGTCACGGCTTGGTGCTGCTGGTCGGCGATCTCGACTATTACGCCCGCCTCGGCTTCGCCCGCGTTCCGCATGGCAAGATCGTCATGCCGGGGCCGGTGGACGCCCGCCGCCTTCTCTATTGCGAGCTGCGCGAAGGCGCCTTCGCCGCGGCCAATGGCAGGATGCGGCGGCTGTGACCTCTCCGACGAGGCGTCGCGCATGACGGCGCCGCGCCCCCTCCTCGCCCGTTATGAGAAGCTGGTCGCCAGCGGCGCGCTGGAGCGTGATCCCGCGCAGCTCGCCGCGCTCGAGCGGCTGGAGACGCTGGCGCGCGAGCTGACGCGCCGTCCCGCCGCCCCTTCGCCGAACGGCCTCGCCGCGCGGCTGCGCGGGCTGCTCGGACGCCGCGCGCCCTGCTGCGGTCCGCGCGGACTTTATATCCACGGCCTCGTCGGGCGCGGCAAGACGACGCTGATGGACATCTTCTTCGCCGAGCTGCCGCTGGCCGCCAAACGCCGCGCGCATTTTCACGATTTCATGGCGCAGGTTCACGCGCGCCTGCTCGCCGCGCGCCGCAGCGCCGCGCCCGATCCGCTGGCGCATGTGGCGCAGGAGATCGCGCGCGAGACGCGCGTGCTCTGCTTCGACGAATTCGCCGTGACCGATATCGCCGACGCGACCATTCTCGCGCGTCTGTTCACCCGGCTGCTCGAGGACGGCGTCATCATGGTGGCGACCTCCAATGTCGAGCCGCGCCGGCTCTACGAAGGCGGCCGCAATCGCGATCTCTTCCTGCCCTTCATCGCGCTGATCGAGGAGCGGCTCGATCAGCTGCGTCTCGACGCGCGCGCCGATTTTCGTCTCGAGAAGACGCTGCTCGGCGAGACCTTCTTCTCGCCTGCCGACGCCGACGCCCGCGCGGCGATGGATGCGCTGTTTCTGCAGCTGACAGGCGTCGCCATCGGCGCGCCGAGGACGCTGCGCGTCGGGCGCCGCGACATCGCCGTTCCGCAGGCGGCCGGGCGCGTCGCGCGCTTCTCCTTCGAGGAGCTATGCGCGCGACCGACCGGCGCCGCCGATTACATGGCGCTCGCCGAGGCTTTCGACACGATCTTCATCGATGCGGTTCCGAAGATGAATTTCGATCGCCGCAACGAGGCCAAGCGATTCATCACGCTCATCGACATTCTCTATGAGCGGAAAACGCGGCTGATTCTCTCCGCCGAAAGCGCGGCGCAGGACCTCTATCACGCGCCGACGGGACATGAGGCGCAGGAATTCGCGCGCACGGTGTCGCGGCTGATCGAGATGCGCTCGAGCGATTATCTCGCCGCGCGGTAGGCTGGGGCCGTGGAATAACCGACTCCCGCGCTCTGCCGGAATCGGATAGGCCTCGCATTCGCCGCCCGGACTTTTTCGGCGCGGCCGAAAATGCTTTTCATCGACTCGTTTCAATCGATGTTTTCGAAAAGAGGCTTTCCTGCTCGTGGTCGCGACATGGCGGCTCCCGTTCATGACCGCTCTCATGATCGTTCTCATGGCCGGCGGCGGCGTCTCCGCATCGGCGCAAGAGGACGATTCCGGCGCGCTGCTCGGATGGCCCACATCGCCCGCTTCACGCGCGCCTGCGTCATCCGCCGACAAGAAATCCGACACGAAGAGCAAGCCGCCGCCTTCCTGGCTCGACACATTGACGGTGACAGGCTTCGTCGAGGCCGGCTCCACCTTCAATTTCGACAATCCGTTCAACAAGCTCAATTGGGGCCATCTCTTCACCGATCGCGCCAATCAGCCGCAATTCAACGCCGGCGTGCTCACCATGCAGCGCCTGCCCGATCCGAAGGCGACGAAGGACTTCGACTTCGGCTTCAAAATTCAGACGATGGTCGGCTCCGACGCGCGCTACACGCATTTTCTCGGCGAGCTCGATTATGCGATGCGCGACCGCACGCAGCTCGACATTCTGCAAGCATTCGCGACCGCGCATCTGCCCTGGATCACGGACAATGGTTTCGATGTGAAGATCGGCCAATTCGTCACGCTCGAAGGCGCAGAGCTGGTCGACAGCATTTTCTATAGCCATTCCTATATTTTCAATTTCGGCATTCCGCTCAAGCAGACCGGCGTGATGATCTCCTCCGATCTCGCCTCCTGGCTCTATGTCCATGCGAGCGTCATGTCGGGCGACAGCGCGAGCCTCGGCTGGCCGGGCGACAACAACAGCGCCGCCTCCTTCCAGGCGGGCCTGCGCATAAAGGCTTTCGACGACAGGCTGACCATTCTGGGGACGACGCATATCGGGCCGGAGGATCCGATGCAGCTCGATCCGCTCGGCGTCGGCTGGCCGAACATTCCGTACGAATGCGCCTGCGATCCCAATCGCACGCTGTCATACAGCAATGATGTGACGCTCACCTGGAAAGTGACCGATCGGCTCACTCTCAGCACAGACATAAACTACATTCGCGACGATGGATGGAACCCGCTCTCGATCACAGGACTGTCCGAAGGCGCGCTGAGCCGGCTCGCGGATATTTTCGGCTTCAACGCCGCGCTCATTCCGCGTCGCCCGCGCGGCGTCAATGGCTACGGCGTCGCGCAATATGTGTCCTACAAGATCGACGATGCGCTGCAGATCAACGGCCGCGTCGAATTTTGGCGCGATCATAATAATTTCTTTGTCGGCGCCTATCCCGGCTATTTCGACTACACGAATGTCGAGCACGGCTTCTATGCGCCCTCGGCGATCTTCCAGCCAGAGGGGCGCGGAACCAGCTATCTCGAGATCACCGCCGGGCTGACGATCACGCCGGAGATTCCCAAGGCCTGCCGATCACCGGCCTGTCCCTGCGGCCGGAGCTGCGCTACGACGCCTCGCTGACCGGCGCGGCGCCCTTCTTCGGCGCGAGCGGCTACCGACGCTCGACGGGAATGTTCGCGATGGATGTGATCGTGCCGTTCACGCTGAAGTGACGGAAGCGCGTCTCGAGCGGCTGGCGACCCCGGTAGGATTCGAACCTACGACCTACTGCTTCGAAGGCAGGAAAGTGGGCCGGACAGGGCAAGCCAAAGGCAGACGCTCTAACCTGATTTGTCCCATATATCGCTTGTGATGTGTCACCATGTCCGCTAGTGACTAGGACATAGGGTAACGACCCGAGACACGTCGATTTCGTTACCCGGCCGATACCCGGGAACAAAACAGATGGCCCGACCTCTCACAGTCGTCGCGATCGAAAAGACCAAGCCCGAGGCGGCCCGGCGCGAAATTCCCGACGGGCTCGTCCGTGGCCTTTACCTCGTAATACAACCCTCGGGCTCGCGCTCCTGGGCTGTCCGCTATCGCTTCCTCGGGGCGCCACGGAAGCTCACTCTCGGGACATATCCCGCCATCGACCTGAAGGCCGCGCGCGAGCTGGCGAGCGCCGCCCTCGTCGCCGTGGCACGTGGTGAAGACCCCGGCGAACAGAAGCAAGAGGCGCGGCGCCAAGCCGCCGCCGCCCGGCCGGCTCACGACCTGATCGAAAACGTTTGCGTCTCCTACATCGATCGGCAAGCGAAGCCGAACACGCGCGAGGCGTCATGGCGGGAGGTCGAGCGCATCCTGAACAAGGAAATCGTCCCGGCATGGCGCGGCCGTCGCCTCGGCGATATCACGCGCGCCGACCTCCACGCGCTGCTCGACGGGATTGTCGATCGCCCTGCCCCGATCCTCGCCAACCGCACGCTCGCGGCCTTCCGCCGCGTCTGCAACTGGGCGATCGGCCGCGGGATAATCGAGGCCTCCCCCTGCGACCGCGTGAAGGCGCCAGTCGCCGAGACGAGCCGAGACCGTGTGCTGTCCGATGACGAGCTGCGGCTTACCTGGGGCGCGTTCGACGGCGCCGGCTGGCCGTTCGGCCCGATCGGGAAGCTTCTCCTCCTCACGGGTGCCCGGCGAGATGAGGTTGCGCATCTGTGCTGGGGCGAGGTCGACCTCGCCGGCAAGCTGTGGACGATTCCGAAGGAGCGATCGAAGAACGGTGCCGCCCATGAAATCCCGCTTTCAGACGCCGCCGTCGCGATCCTGAAGGGCGTTCCCAAGATCGAAGGCGGTAAGGACGCGCCTGGCTACGTGTTCACGACCACCGGCAAGACGCCCGTATCCGGCTTCAGCAAGGCGAAGGATCAATTCGACGGCGCGATTCTCGAGGCGATGCAGGTCACCTCGGCTGACCCGGAAAAGGTGAAGGCGCCGGCGCGTTGGACGCTGCACGACCTCCGGCGCACTTGCGCCAGCGGCATGGCCGGGCTCGGGATTGCGCCTCACGTCGTCGAGGCCGTGCTTAACCACAAGAGTGGAGCCATCAAGGGCGTCGCTGCGGTCTACAACCGCTACTCATACAGCACCGAAAAGCGTGCGGCGCTCGACGCATGGGCGCGACGACTCGACGCGATCGTGACTAGGCGAGCGCCGGAGAACGTCGTCCCGATAAAGAAGCGGGGGCGGCGATGACGAGTTCGACGGACAATGACTACATTGCAGAATTTCATAAGAGGCACGTCGCATTAATAGAGGCGCTCGCCGGTAAATTCGTCGCCCATGGCTTTAAGCGGCCGAGCGACCGTGAATTGAGAATAATTGCGACCTTCGACCACTATATTAGCGAAGATGTTCTTGTTCAGGACAAGGGTGGCAACGGTAGAACAAATACACGTGATCCGGTCGAAAAGCTCTTTGCTGCGCTTGAAGAAGCACGCCGGGCATATAATGAATGTTTCGACACATCTGAAATCGAGTCACCTCCTGGCCGCCTCAACGTTGCTCGCGTGTTGATTGAACATGTCGGGGCTGCCGATATCGATCCATTTGGATTCGGTTCTGAGATGTATTTCCTTTCGACATTTGTAGAAGAGGCTCTGAGAACGGGAAGGGTCTCTCAGAAGCGAGAACCGAATTATGCTTACGACGATTTTATAGAGCGCGTATGGAGCGCTTGCGAGCCGGCCCCGCGCGATCGAGCGCAAATCGTTTCGCTTCTTCTCGCTTGCGAAATCGCTTTGCCGAAATCGTATTGGTGTTCGATGAAGGCGACGGTTGGAGATCGTTTCGACGCTTTCGTCGCGCGTATCACAGAACGCGATGCGCTCGCGCGTGAATTGCGGCATGACTCCGGCGGAGGTATTGGCCTCCCTGGAGCTGACGCGAAGGATGCATAACACATTGATATAAAATATGGAAAATGTCGCCGAACTTTCCGACATTTTCCACTTCTGATTGAGGCTAATCCGCCTCCATCCTCGTCATGTCACGTCACACATGGACGAGGAACTCAATGTCTAACCCACCCGACTTTCCGCAGGCCATCCGGCTCAACGGCCGGCTCTATTTCCGCCGCCACGACCTCGAGCGTTACAAGCGTGCCATCATGGTCGCCGCCGGCGTCGTGAAGCCCGGCGAACCGGAGCCGGACCTCGGCCGTGAAGAGCTGGTGAATGCCGGCGACGCCGCCAAGGAACTCGGCTTCGGACGCCGCACGATCGGCCGCCGCATTGCCGGCAAGCAGACGGAGGCCGCGTGAATCATGGCCTCAAAAACGTCGAAGCCGGCCGCCTTGGGAGCGGGCCGGCCTCGGAACTGTGATCACGTTGGCGCGCTGATCGGTTCCGAGAATATCTCTCCCGCTCCCGACCATCAAGGTTTTCGTGTCGCGCCGCCTGCGGCGCGCGTGGTCGCCTCTCTTGCCTTCGGGGAGGCGCATTGATGGCGAACCTCATCGGAATCGATATCGGCGTGAAGGGCGCGCTGGCGCTCCTCTCGCCGAACGGCGACCTTCTCGATGTCGCGGACATGCCGACGCTCGAGGATGGGCCGAAAGGCCGGCCTGCCGTCAATCCGCCGTTGCTCGCCGAGTTGGTCTACAAATGGCACGCCGGACACGCCTTCATTGAATATGTCGGCGCTCGGCCGGGTGAAGGCGCAGTCGGCGCGTTCGCTTTCGGCCGCAGCCGCGGCGTTGTCGAGGGCGTTCTCGGCGCCTGCGGTGTTCCGGCGACGCATATCACGCCGCCGACCTGGAAGCGCCTTGTCGGCATTCCCGCGGGCAAGGATGGCGCGAAGGACGCGGCGCGCTCCGAGGCTATCAGACGCTGGCCTGCCCAGGCCGGTCTCTTCGCCCGTGTCAGGGATGACGGTCGCGCCGAGGCCGCGCTCATCGCTGTCGCGGGCCTCGCGAAAATCACCAACATCACGGGAGGCGCCGGATGACGATCGCGGATCCCCGCCTCTCTCGGTTGGTGAAGATGCTCGCCCTACATGACGACCCCGCCGCGACGGAGGGCGAGCGCGCAGCCTGCCGTCATCTCGGCGGGAAGCTCGCCGCCGACCTCGGAATCGAATTCTCGCGAGAGGCGATCGAATGGGCCGGTGGTTTCGAACACCAGAAACGCCGGGCCTCCTCCTACGATTTCGACGTCGATGCCTGGGTTCGCGAATGGATGACGAAGACGCCGGAGCAGCGACAGGCGGAAACTCGCGCAATGGAGGAGAGGTTCCGTCAGTGGGAAGAAAGAGACCGAAAGCGCACGGAAGAGCGCCGCGCCGCCGAGGAAGAGCGCGCGCGCCAGAAAGCGGAATTCGACGAAGCGATCCGTCGCCGGCGCGAAGAAGAGTCCGCAGTCAAGGAGGCGGAGAAGCAGGCGGAAATCGCCGAGCGCGAGCGCTTGCGAGGTGTGAAGGCCGGGACCGAGCCGCCACAGTGGGATGACCTTGAAGACGATCACCTCGAATGGCTCGACCGCATCGAAGAACTCGACCTATCGGACGATGATCGCGCGATGATCGGCCGGATTCGATCCGGTGTCAGAAATCAGTGCCTCGGTATCTACGGAGAGGCCATCAAGCGGATCAACGCAATGATGGCGCGCGCTGCGGAGATGGGGGTGCGCGCATGAGCCAGGACCCCGTTTTGGCCGAGGTCGCGCGCGCCTATCGCGATAGTCTTCCCCTGCGCGCTCGCCGACAGCCCGTGCCGAGAAGCGATGAATTGTCTCACATGCTGCAGAGATCCGCGATCTCTGAAATGACCGCTCGCGTGCCGCTCGACATCCTGGCGATGAACGCCGCCTTGGAATGGGGCGACGACGCTTCCGCGTTCGAATTTTTCGCCAGCGTCGTCGCGCAAATTCGCGCCGCGGTGCCTGTGATGAAGGAACTGCGCGCCGCAACAAGAGAGGAGCAGCGGGAATGAGCCGCCGCTTCTCCGACGACGACTTCGATGCTCTCGGCTCGACGCTGTATGACGCGCCGACGCCAGAGGAGCCGGCGGGATTTTTCCACCCGCCGAGCGCGTTGACGGCGACGCAATTGTCGCCGTTGAAAATTATTCGTCCTGAAGAATGGCGTGGAATCTCTATTCCCGACCGCAAATTTGTCGTGCCCGGAATGGTCCCGTGCGGCGTCGTCACTGGCCTCTATGGACCGCCCGGAAAGGGAAAATCGACGCTCGCTATGCAGCTTCAAGGCGCAACAGCGATCGGCGGCGAATGGTGCGGACGCATTGTCGAGCCAGTCAAATCTGTCGGCGTCTATTGCGAGGACGACGAAGACGAACTGATGCGCCGGTGGCGACGCATCGACGATCACATGCAGATTGGCGATGATGATGCCCGAAACGCGCGCATGGTTTCGCGCCTCGGCGACGACAACATTCTCGCGACATTTACCAGAACGGGCAAGATCGAGTTGACGCCGCTGCATAAGCAGGTGGTAGAGTTTGCAAAGGACGAACATGCCGAGCTTGTCATCTTCGACACGGTGTCCGACGGCTTCGCCGGCAACGAAAACGATCGTTCTCACGTGCGGCAATTTGTACAATTCGCGCTCGGGAAGATCGCGCGCGATATCGGCGGAGCCCTGGTGTTTCTCGCGCATCCCTCCCGTGCCGGAATTGCCGATGGAAGCGGCCAAAGCGGTTCGACTGGTTGGGAAGGAACACTCCGGTCGCGCCTCTATTTTCGCGACGAAGATGCGCCCGACGGCGCAATGCCCGACAAGGATGCGCGCATTATGAGCGTCGCCAAGGCCAACTACTCGGCAAGCGGAATCGATATTCCGATGCGCTACTCGAACGGCGTTTTCGTGCCCGACCATCCATCCGGCAATGCATTCCGCCCGCCTGTGGAAGACGTCTTCCTGTCCATCCTCGACGCTCTCGCTCTGCAAGATCGCCCCGTCTCGGCGAGCAGGAACGCCGGCAACTATGCGCCAAAGGAGTTCGCACGGAGCGAGTTGCGCCAAGGATATCACAAGGCCGATTTCGAGAGGGCGATGGAACGTCTTTTCTCGCGTCGGGCTATTCGAAACGAACAATACGGACGACGATCCGATGAGCGCTTCAAGATCATTCGCACTTAAAAACGGAGTCTGCAGCATGTCGCAACATTGGTTCTGGGTGACTCGTCGCGCAAATTTCGACGAGCCTGTCGGGGACGCATTCATCATCGAAAATGGGCAACCCGCGCTATGGGAGCGAGTACGAAGAGAGTTCGGAGATGATCGATTTTGCTATTGGAACGCTGTGCATCCCGGCAGGGAGAGTCCTACCATAGAAGACATTCTAGACATCATTCTAACCGTCGAGATTTGCTACGGCGTGAATCGAAATCGCTTCGTCATGGAGGCGGCGAAAATTCCCGTTTTCGCCCGCTTCCTTCGCAACGCTCGCGCCGATCTTTGCAACTACGTCTCGAACCCAGCTTGGACCGGAAAACAAATCGCCGTCGCCGCATACTCGGACGATGAAATGAAAAGGCTCGGCACCATCGTCAGCCGAACACTCGGATGTGCCGATGATTGGTACTAACCACAACGGCGCGGCGGTGTGCGGCGGTTCTGCGGCGGTCTGCGGCGGTTCCTCGATTTTGGCAACCGCCGCACGACCTTGCACTCTTGAAAACAATCGCTTGCGGCGGTTCCGCGGCGGTTCTTTGCGGCGGTCTGCGGCGGTCCTTGGAAACCCGCGTTTCACGGGGATGCGGCGGTCCTGCGGCGGTGTGCGGTGGTCCCCCCCCATACCCCCCATGGCGCTCATGCGCGCCGCCTTTGGGGCGGCTGCAGCGCCGGCAGGGTGTTTCACAGTCGGACGTGTGGATACCATGTAGGGGGTAAAAATCCCGAACCGCTTGGGGAGCGCACACCGGCATAGGGCTCACGCAGAGACTCCCACCGCAGGAAATCAAACAGGCCTCGCATCCTTTGAAATCACTTCGGTCTATCCTATTGTAATTGCGTGCTTTTTGTCAATTTGAAAGCCCGTCTGATTTCGGGCTGCCCATTTAATCAGCAAAGAGCGCGAAACAGGCGAAAAATCCATGAAAAATCATGATTTTGCTCCCTTTGAAAAAATCACTTCTGACGATGGCGCTTCGTGCAAATTCTCCGACGCTCCGGCGACGCCGCTCGACGCAATGCGAATTCTCCGACGATTGCGAGAACGCCTCGGCGTGTCAGATCGCGAAAGCAAATGGTTCGCTGGCGCGCTGGAAAATTACGAGCGTCTCGCTCCTTACGGTGAGACGCTCGAAAATGCGCTCTCGCTTGCAGGTGTCGGCCGCGGCGCCTGGTGGAACCAGGAACGTCGAGAATTACGAGACGAAGCCATCAGGGCTCTGGCAGGTTTCGGCTATTCGGCCACGGAGATCGCAACCAAGATCGCACGTCGCGCCGCGCTGCGGGATCGATCCGCTCGCGTGGCGGCCAGAGCCGAGGATCAATTGCTCGACAAGATTTGTGAATTCGACCCTCCGACAAGCGTCAAGCAGATTCGCAACATACTGAATTGCCGGGTAGACCCAGGGAAATGAAATAGGCCGTTTTCATTTCCGTCAGCTCGTGGCGTTCTCTGTGCTGAAGGAGATTTTCGGATGTCGAAACAAATTACAGATGCTGATGTTCTTGCGGCGCTCAAAGATGGCCCCGAAGGCAAGGCGATCATCAAACGCCGCGAACGCGAGCGCGCCGCGGAAGTGAAAAACTTGATCGCGCGGCGCAGCGAGATCGATGTCGAATTCGCGACGGAGTTTCCGAAGCTCGAGGCCGCGCAGCATGACGCAGAAGAGAAGTTTCGCCTCGTCGCCGAACAGCTCGAGGAAGCTCGGCGTCACGCCAAAACCGCTTACTGGGAGCGCAGCAAATTTCAAAGGCGGACGGGCGATGAGATCGGCCGCATCAACGATCGCCTCATGGAGCTCGCCAATCCGTTGCTCTCCGAATTTGTCGACGAGCTGAGAGCGCTCGCACAGGCTGCTGGCAAGACGCCTCTGGCGCGGGAGCAACGGGTCATTGATGTCAATCGCAAGTCCGCAACCCAAGAGCTAACGAGTGGCCCGGCGCGAAAAGCGTGTGTCGTCTTCGTCGATCGGATCATATCTGCGTTGCAGTCTCTCGTCTTCGACGGTCTCGATTCTGACGAGAATCTCCGCCTCGTCTATGACGCTGGCCGCAATGCATTGCCGTCGCCGTCGTTCACGACGATGGTCTATGACAGCTCGCGCCCGGACAAAGGCGAGAGGCTTTTTGAGCAGGCTCTCGAAGAGTTTTCAGTGGCGCTCGATGCGGCGCTCGACGCGGCAAAGCAGGAAATCCGAAAATGACGAAGACGATCTACCAGCGGCTCGCGTCTGGCCAAGCGCAGAAGAGCGCGTCGGGCTCCGCCGAACCCGCGCCGGCTGGCAGCTGCGGACGGCTTCCCTTCGTCTTCTCGACGTCCGACGTCGCGAGAGACAATCACGTCATTCGCGCGGGCGCCTTTATCGCCAACTGGCGCGGCAAGGGAACGGATGGCCTCGCGTCATTCAAGCGCAACCCGGTCATTCTGGAAGCGCACGACGTCACGAAGCGCGCTGTCGGCCGTGCTGTCGATCTGTCTGAAACGCGCGATGGCAAACTTCTCGGCGCCGTCGACTTCGCCGATACTGAAGCCGGAAGAGAGCTGTTCGCGCTGTATTCTGGCGCATTTCAGAGCGCATGTAGCATTTCCTGGCTTCCGATCGAAAGCAAGCCCGCGCGAGATCGCGGATATGGCGCGCTGGATTTTGTCCGCGTCGAACTCCTAGAAATTTCGCTCGTGGCCGTTCCGTGCGACCCCAACGCCCTTGTCGCAGGGAGAGCCATCAGGCCCGCTTTCCGCGCCGACGTGTCGTCGTCTCTCTTCGACGAGTTCGCGACCGAGGCAAAAAAGCGAGGCGCCGCGCACATGGCAAAATATCTGATCGGTGCTGGAGGTAGAGATTTGGACAAAAGAGAATTCCTCGCGTGCGTCGATGCGTCGCGTAGTGAACTCTTGGCTCGCTGCACTGTGGCCGGCATGTCATCAAACCAACGAGCACAGATCGAAGCGCTATTCGATTGCCCGCTTGCGAGTCGCCTCGAAAAGTTGAGGCAATCATGACCGCAGAACTCGCGCATTTTTGCCGGGCTGCGATGGCCGGCTTTGTTGAAGGCGGGATGACGATCGAGGCGGCGCGAAGCGTCGTGAACGCCGTGTGTTCCGACATTTCCCCCCTGGTCGGCAACGAAATGACAAAAGATGCCTTGCGCACCTTCGCCCTGGCGCTCGACCACGAGGCACATCGCTACGTCGAGCGTCTGGGCCCTGAAGCCTTCCGAGCCTAGCGGTAGGCGCGGCGGGGGTAAATTTCCCTGACCCTTTAGGGGCCGCGCATCGGCAGGGATCTCACGCGGAGATTTTTTCGGCCGCCAGGAAATTTCAGAAATTTCTCCAAAACACCCGAAAAAAGCGAGGCGATCCCATGCCCTGTAGAGATAACGGCGCTCGACCGTCGATCGTAGAAAGTCGAGAAAAGTGGCGCTTCGATCAGGTCGAGCTGCGTCGCGCCATCGGCCAGTTTCTGCGTCAGAACCGCAATTGCGCGTGTGGACAGCCGGCGGCGCGCGTCGTGCTACCAAAATCGCTCGAGCCGCAGATCGTGGCGAACCGGAGAACGTGGCGCGCCGTGTGCATAACATGCGTGGATAATCCCTGACGGTCGCGCGCGGCAAAGTGCTCGGCCGCGACCTAAAGGCCATTGGTCGCACCTCTCTCGACGCGCTGGCTGATTGTCTTGGCGCACTACATCTATCGCTTTGTCAGCCTCACAAAAGGGCCGAGTGCCTTGATGGCGGCGGCTTGTGGGTCTATCACCCTGGACTGCTCATGAGTCTATGCTCAAATTCGGATTGGCCGATGTTCCTCGTTCCGGAAGAAACATCCCTTGTCGTCGCAGGGGCTTGGAATCCTGCAATTCTCACCCCTGACTGGGTATTAAAGTTTGGTTTGCAGAAACCGGAGAGCGGTCGCGTTCAAGCCTTTTTTCCCGCGGGAATTGGAGGGATTTTTGAATTTCCCCGCTTCCAGCTAGAAGGCGACTTTTCGTTCATGATCCGGCCAGACGCACTGGTGGTCACGCCTGCACAACCAACGGACGAGAAGCTAGAACTGGCTGAAGACTCGGTTTCCCGAATGGTTAGCATTTTAAAACATACCCCGGTCACTGGAGTCGGACATAATTTTGAATTCCGTGACACCTCTCCCAAAATCGAGTATTTAGAAACATTTACACTGGCTCGTCAGGATATCGTTGAGGCGATCGACAATGACTGGAGGCCTGCTGTGACTTCTCTTAACACAAGCCTCTCGAAGCAAAGTGGTAATATTGTCGTCAACATTGGTAGAAGCCTTGATGCAAATACACTATCTGTTAAATTCAATTTCCATCACCCCGTTAATAACATAGATGACGTATTAAAAATATTAAGTGGTGGCGATGGTTACTCAAGAATGGCAGCAAATCTGCGGTTTGCGAAAGCCATTATAAACAAGATCTATGGGGAATGCGCATGAGTACAAAGGGGGACACAAAGCCCGTGACCGCAATGTCAATAGGGGAGTGGAACGAGTGGCGCGACGTCCCTCGAATGCGGTGTTCGACGGATACGTTGGGGCACGGCAGCGACGATTATGTTTTCGTTCAGGCCAAAGCGGCGCCCGGTAGAGGGGCTTGGGTCGTCAGAGTGGATCCGTCCTCGGTTGAACGAAAGCTGCTCATTCGGCGCATGAATAATGAGCTGAAGGGCAAAACGATCGTTGGGCGGACAGGAAAATTTTAGCGATTTCCCGGCGTGTAATATGCATATCACTTATAACCTCGAAGGCTTAGACAAGACTGAGCTAATGCAGGGCGACGTTCTTGAGCGAACGGACGCCCTCAACGCGCTTCTTAAAGACGTTCATCCACACTTCTACGCAGGCAGTAAGAATCTATATTTTATGATTTTAACGCAAAGCTGTGACCTTGTTCCGCGCGAGGGGCATTGTAAGGCTCCATACATTTCTCTTGCCCCGGTCCGATCGCTCGACTGGTTATTGGACAGGTATGTTTCCGGATTGTCGTCAAAAAATGTTCGCGCTGCTTTGCCGGTGGTTGCAAATAAAAACAAACAAAAAGCGCGGGAGTTTTTACAGAGACTTATCAATAATAACGAGACGGGGTATTTCTTCCTTGATGAAGAAAGCGCTCCAATTGAATGCAATTGCATTGCAGTATTGGGTCTATCGATTGCCATCAAGGCTAATGTGCATTACAAAACCTGCCTGGATGCAAAAATATTGCAGTTAAATGATAATTTTCAATCAAAACTCGGCTGGCTTGTTGGGCAACAATACTCACGCGTTGGCACTCAGGATTGGCCGGTTGATTTTGTTAATAATAAGATAAAGAATATAATTTCTGATATAGCTATTTGGGTTGATGATAAGAAGCTGAAAGAGATCGAGGACGCCTATAGATTGATGCAGTCGTCCTCAACTTGTCACAGAGTAGATAGAATAGACAGAATAATTGACGCAGATGAGATAAATAAAGCCGTAAAGGCGCTTCCGACTCAAAAGCAGGCGATCCTCGACGAGGTAATTCGTGTTGTAAAAGGCATCACTGGTCCTGATGTTGCCGAAAAGATTCGACAAAGACTCTCCTCAGATGCGGGCTTAAATTCGCTTCTTGGAAACAATTCATTTTTAGGCGATCCATAGACAAGGTGCTGGGTTTCCTTTGCATCGGCCTACGCAAATGTCGCGCTTACTCTTACCTCTTCCGCAGCCTCACGCCCGGCCCTTCCCCGTTCTCGTCGACGAAGATCACGCCAGCGGCCTCAAGGGCGGCGATGATTTTCGCCGCGGTATCGGCGCGGCCGCCCAGTTCACCGTCCTGGGACTCGAGGCGTTTGATGGTCGGCTCGGAAACCTCGGACGCCGCCGCGAGGTCGGACTGCGACCATGCGAGCATCGAGCGCGCTGCCTTCACCTGACGAATTGATACTTTTCGTATTGACAAGCGCCGGCCTCCTAATCGATACTGAAAGTATCACAGGCCATTCGCCTGAGCAACCGCCGCCGGGGAGCAGTTTCCGGCGATCGGCGGAGCTTTGCCCGAGGAATTTTCGTCATGCATTGGAAAATCGCGGCCGAATTGCTGTTCCTCGCGCCCTTCGCTGTGGTGGCGCTCCCCTTCTTCGCCGTTGAGACGGTTCGCGCCGTGGCTGCCGTTCGCGCCGAGCGCGGGTGATCGCGAAGAGACGCCAACCTCGCGCCGCGTGACGATGGAGCGGATCGGCGCTCCCTTTTTTTGCCGATCGCCGCCGCCGGATTTTCCGGCGAATTAGGAGAAAAAACATGCAGCATACCCTTCCCCCGCCCGTCGATCTTCATGACCCCGACGTGACCGTGCAGGATATGGAGTTTCACGTCCGGCGCGCATCGCATTTCGCGCGTCTGCTCTTCCAGCTGACCCGCTCGCCCGACGTCGATTTTTCTGACCAGAGAGACCGCGACGCCCTGGGCGATATCGCCGACGAGATCGCCACTCACGCGAGCGCGGCCGAGCATCTTCTCGACGTCCCGACGTCCCGCTGACCTGATCCGCGCCCTGCGGCTTTTGAAGGAGCCCAAGCCGTGATTTTCTCCCGATGGTTCAAAGCCCAGGGTGCCGACTTCCTCGATATGCGCTTGAGGAAGCTCCCGGCCGGGCTCTTCAAGCATTTCTACTTCCTGCGATGCGTCGCCGCGTGCAACGGCGGCGCGACGCTCCCGCCGGTCGAGCGAATCGCCTTCCTGCTCGGCTCCCGCGTTCCCGCCGTCGAGCGTCGGCTGGCGGCTCTGGTCGCTGCCGGCCTTCTCGAGCAGCGGGACGGCGCGCTGGTGATCGTCGCCGAAGATGACGGCGTGAACCGAGAGCGCGAAAATCCGGCGGACGAGGATGGCGAGCGCGAGCCCTTGTCGGGCGCCGAGCGGACGCGCCGCTGGCGCGAGCGGCGCAATCAGGGGCAGGCCTGTGACGCGCCGCGCGATGTGACGGCGGTGGAGCGTGACGCGTTAGAAGAAGATCAAGAGGAAGAGATAGACTCTGCGCGCGTCACGCGCGGCGAGAGATCATTCGAGGAATTTTGGCAGGCCTTTCCCAAGCGAGACGGCGACAACCCCGAAGCGCCCGCCCGCGCCGCCTGGCGCAAGGCGCTCGCCGCCGGTGCCGATCCGGCCGAGATCATTGCCGGCGCCCGGGCCTATGGCGTCTCGACGGCTGACCGCGAGCGCCGATTCGTCGTCTCGGCGGCGCGTTGGCTGACCGAAGAGCGCTGGCGTGCCAGCGGCCTCCCGAAGCCTGCAGGCGGGACTGCGGCCGAGCTGCTGGGAGTATGGATCGAAGCCGGCTCGCGCGACTGGGGCCCGTGGGCGGAATGGTGGCGCGCGACTAAGGGAAAATCGCCGCCCATAGACGGCCGAGGAGGCTGGCGTTTCCCGTCCCTCGCGCCGCCTCCCGTGCGGGCCGCGGCGTGACCTCCGGTGACGACGCCTCGGCGGGCCTTCGAGCCGGTGTGTTGCATGCCCTTAGGACCGGTTGGGCGTATCGAATTGCCTTCTTCTCGTTCTTGCAGATCGAGCAAGTCTGCACACGGCGGTCGAACCCTGGCAGTTTTTCTAATTCTCGCGTTTTGTGGTTGGCGTGTTGCCTGACACTGAGGCCGAGGTTGTCAGCGATACAGTCGTCACATGCGGCCATTGGCGCCCGAGCGACGACAAAATCTCGCACCCGCTCTAAGACCGTCACTCGAGCCCCCATGCTTTGCGCCAAGCGTCGCATAAGAGGTTCGGACGGCGGCGAGTTGCCGTCAACGTCGGCAAAATACACTCACGGCTTCTCCTGTGCGCAATGGCCCGGTTCTGCCGAACAGCCGCGACGCTCTCGGGAAGCTCGATGATGATGAAAAGGGTCGGGGCTCAATCCCGCCCCCCGGAGAGACACAGGAACTGCTGATCGTCTCCGAATCCGGCCTCTATGCGCTCGTGCTCCGCTGCCGCGACGCCGTGGCGCCGGGGGGCATAGGGGGTAAAATTCCATGGCGCGAAAGGGAGCCCGCATCGGCACAGGTGGTTCGCGCGCAAAACCGCGAATTAGCGAATGGGTATTTTCGAGGGATCCGCGGAAGGGCGAGGCCCGCGCCCGCGATCTCGATATCGCGGAACGGCTCGGGTTTGAGCGGCCGCGCGATATCCGCAAGCTGATCGAGCGCAACCTCGAGGAACTTCAACGATACGGATGTGCGCGCCACCGTGGCGCGCTCGTCACTGTCGCCATGCCCAAGGGCCGCGCAAAGACCGTCGAGGTCGAGGAATATTGGCTGAACGAGCCGCAGGCCCTTCTCATCGCCATTCGCTCGGATACGGAGCTGGCGCCGGCCGTGCGCGAAATGCTCATCCGCGTGTTCATGGCGTGGCGGCGTGGCCAGCGCGCTCCGCAGTTCGACGAGGCCAAGATTGCGCGCATCGCTGGAGAGGCCACGGTCGCTGCGTTGATGAAGGCGATCGCCCGGCTATTTGTGAGCGCGGCGCCCGCTCTTGCATCACATATCCGAGCCGCCTAATCTATGAGCAAGCCGAAGGTTTCCCGGAACCGACGCAACAGCGAAACGCCCCGACGCCGGATGTAAGCGCGGGGCGTTTTTCTTTGGACGCTCTATAGAGGGACGGTTAATCTGTCACTCTGCCAAGGCCACCGCAAGCAATTTGCCGAGCGGCATTAACATTGGATTCGTATAAGGTGCACCAACCGGCACAAATATTAGATTCAGTCGCGTCAGGTTATCAATAGAGACCTGGGACTCTTCTTGCTCAACTCCGAGTTGTCGTGCGATTTCTACTACTCCATTTTGAGGCCACGGCTTTGTTCCACGCTCAACGATCGCTTGGAAGACGAGAGCGTCAAAGGGATCCATCTCCTTTACGATCGCTATAAAAGATTGGCGGAACGAGCCCTGTCGATGTGGATCCATCGTCGACGCGAGCAATCTAGCCCATAGGTTTCTCAGCTGATCGCGGGTTTCATCGGCGGCGGCGGCCAAAATCGGCAACGCTAGTTTGAGTGGCGGTGGCTCCGGATCGGGAACGCCACGCTCTTCGAGCCGCTTCTTTGCATCTTCGAAAAGTCTGGCAAGGCGCTCGGCGCGCGCGACCTTCACGCGATCGCCGACAAGTAGCCCAACTAAGTCCTTTGGAAGCTCTCCGAGAACGTCTGCGAGGTAGCCGAACGAGTCTTTTCCGGCCTCCACGATCGCTCTGGCGAGCTTCGCTTGCTCGTCGCTGATCGGGATCAAATCGTTATCGCCCATAAAGGCCGCCTCGCTACCAGCAATGAATTTCGTTGCCCTGGCCGGAACCGAACCAACCCGGAATCAGGAATCACTCTTCCTGTATCTTTCGCCTCGCTGTTACCCTGGTAGCTACCCGGAGCCAAATAGAGCGACGTCGTTACCCTCAAATTCGTTCTAAGATACTGATTTTATGGCGACCCCGGTAGGATTCGAACCTACGACCTACTGCTTCGAAGGCAGTTGCTCTATCCAGCTGAGCTACGGAGTCGGCGCTCGCAAATTAGCATGTTCGGTCGGCGGCGTCTCGGGCGCTGTCGTCGAGGCGCTCTTCCCTCTCGCAATGATCCGGCGGCCGTCGACCGCACTGCTTGCTTTTCTTGGCGACCCCGGCAGGATTCGAACCTGCGACCTACCGCTTAGAAGGCGGTTGCTCTATCCGGCTGAGCTACGGGGTCATGACGGCGGCCGTCAGTGCGTCCACTGGCCGACGCGCTGCGTCTTGAAATTATCGGCATAGGACAGGATTCGGCGCGAAGGGGCGCCGGGCTTGGGCTCCTCGACGCGATAGACGAGCGCCTTGCGCTCGGCATAGGCGATCGCCTCTTCCTTGGTGGCGAAGCGAAGCCTGATCTGCGCCTTGGCGTCCGACGTGCCGGTCCACCCCATCAGCGGATCGAGCTCGCGCGGGGTCTCGTTCTCATATTCGAGGACCCAGGGCTTGGCCGGCCCGGGACCGGATTGCGTCGCGCTGGGGGACGGGCGGTGAATGCGTGCGGTCATATCGGCCTCGGCGAAAGCCGGCTCGTGAGCCGGCCGGAAACGAAAAATCGGCGCTGTGGCGGGGCTCCGCGCCAATGGTCGGGGCAGCAGGATTCGAACCTGCGACCTGAAGTACCCAAAACTTCCGCGCTACCAGGCTGCGCCATACCCCGTCTCGCGTATAGGCCGCGGAGCCCATTTCCGCCGAACGCCTCGCTAGCACGAGGGCGCGTCGCTCACAAGCGCGAGCGCGCGCGCCGACCGCGCTACCTCTCGAAAATCGGATGTTTGACCGTGTCGCCGACCGCGATCGACAGGCGCTGCGCCGCGCCGGCGGCCAGCTCGATGACCGCGAGCGCCGGCCCGCCGGAAGAGATGACGCGCTCCGAATAGGGCTCCGCGGCGAGCGCCAGGGAGACGACCTTGCCGGCGCGTGAGACGAAGACCATGTCGAGCGACAGCGGCGTGTTCTTCATCCACATGGCGACCGGCCGCTCCTCGTGGAAGTCGAACAGCATGCCGCCGTCCGCGGGGAGCGAGGTTCGGAACATCAGGCCTCTCTCGCGCTGGTCGGGCGTGCGCGCCACCTCGACGCGCAGCCGATGCGCGCCGGAGGTGGTGACGATCTCTATCGGCTCTATGGCCATTTTGACCGCGGGCGGCGGCGATGCGCCCGGCTCCTTCGCGTGGCCGGGAACGGCCGCGCAAAAGATCAGGACGAAAAACGCGGCCATGACGCCGAATACGCTCCGCGACACCTCACCCGACATGTTCACCCTCGCCGCATCCAAACCGCCGAGCGCATCGCGACATCGTCGAAACGCCAGCGCTTCGACGGCCATTCTGCCATTGCGGTCGGGAAATAAAAAGCGGCCCGGAAACGCGCCTGTCGCTCGGCCCTAATGGGAAGCCGGCAGCGCCGATTCGAGCGGCCGCACCTCGGTCGCCATGAGGCCCTTGGGGCCGTCGCCATAGCGCACCAGAACGCTGTCGCCGGGCTTCAGCTCGGCGAGTCCATAGCGGCGAACCGTCTCCATATGCAGGAAGATATCGTCGGTGCCCTCGCCGCGGGTCAGGAAGCCGAAGCCTTTTACCCGGTTGAACCATTTGACGATGGCGATCTCATAGCCGCTCGACGGCGTCACTTGGGCATGGGTGCGGGCGGCGCCGTTCTGCGAGGGGTGAACGGCCGTCGACTCGTCCATGCCGATGACGCGAAACACCTGCATGCCCTTCACGCGCTTCTGCGCCTCGCAGACGACGCGCGCGCCCTCATAGGCGGACTGGAACCCGGAACGACGTAGGATCGTCACATGCAAGAGAATATCCGCGCCGCCATCATCGGGAACGACGAATCCGTATCCCTTCGAAACGTCGAACCATTTGATGGTTCCAGACACTTCGACGAGATCGAGCCCGGCTTCACCGTTTTCGACATTGATGGTCGACGCGCTCAACTCATTCTGGAATGAAATTTTTGCGCCCAACAGACCAACTCCCCCTGCCGATTCGGAACGAATGCGCTCCGCTCGCCTTCGAAGACTCGAATCGCGACGCTCGCCCGTGAATCACTGTGGTTAAGATATCATCGCCACGCTTTCCTCCAACCGACTTTTTTGTCTCGTGCGCCTTCGCTGTGGATACAAAGCCCGAAAATGCTTGGCGTTCCGCGACCTCGGCGCGGGTTACGCGAAATACCGTACGAGCGTCGCCAATGCGCGATCGCCGCTTTTTCGGGTCCCTCGCGCGCATGTTTCCGCTTCGATCTTCGCCATGAAAGCGGCGTGATTGGGCGCCAGAGCGTCCTTTCGTCACATTTGCGCGCGGCTCGGCCCCTCGCGGCGCGCGCGACGCTGGACAGAGCGGCGCGAAGCAATATGCTCGTCCGTATGTTGCGGCCGTCGCGAAGCCGCGACATAGTGCGTCGCCGCCGATCGGTGGCGCAGCCGACGGCCCGCAATTCCCGCGAGAAGATCGCACGCAGCCCTTGAAAGCACGGACTTCGAACGAATGAGCTTCACCACACCGCGAGACGATCGTGAATTGGCGCAGCGTGACGGCGCCCCGAACTTCGATCTCGCCTCGCTCTATACGGAACGGGAGAACGAGCGTTTCGCATTGCACTCGCAGCATCTCAACGAGATGTGGGTGCGCGTGCTGAAAACGATCGGCTATGACGTCGGATTCGTGCGCGGCGCCGGCCAATATCTCTATGATCGCGCCGGCGCGCGCTATCTCGACCTCCTGAGCGGCTGGGGCGTGTTCGCGATCGGCCGCAATCATCCCGCGCTGCGCGAGGCGCTGATGAGCGTGCTGGGCGCCGAGCTTCCCAATCTCGTGCAGCTCGACGTATCGGTGCCCGCGGGGCTGCTCGCAGAACGGCTGCTCGGCTTCGCGCCTTATATGGAGAAAGTTTTTTTCGCCAATTCGGGCACGGAGGCGGTCGAGGCGGCGATCAAATTTTCGCGCGCGGCGACGGGCCGCCCGGGCATTCTCCATTGCGCGCATTCCTTCCACGGCCTCACCTATGGCGCGCTGTCGCTCAATGGCGACGAGATTTTCAAGAAGGGCTTCGGCCCGCTGCTCCCCGATACGCGTGAGATTCCCTTCGACGATCTCGCCGCGCTCGAGGAGGCGCTGCGCCATCGCGACGTCGCCGCCTTTTTCGTCGAGCCCATTCAGGGCAAGGGCGTGAACATGCCGGCGCAGGACTATCTCGCGCAGGCTGCGGCGCTCTGCCGCAAATATGGGACGCTGTTCGTCGCCGATGAGATTCAGACCGGCCTCGGCCGCACGGGAAAATTTTTCGCCGTGGAGCATTATGGCGTCGAGCCCGATCTCCTGCTCGTCGCCAAGGCGCTTTCGGGCGGCCATGTGCCGGTCGGCGCCGTGCTGACGCGCAAATGGATTTTCGACAAAATGTTCGACCGCATGGATCGCGCGGTCGTGCATGGCTCCACCTTCGGCAAGAATGATCTCGCAATGGCCGCCGGCCTCGCCACTCTCGAGGTCATGGAGAGCGAGAAGCTCGTCGAGAATTCCGCCGCCAGAGGCGAGCGCCTGCTCGCGTCCTTCCGCGCCATGGCGGAGCGCTACGAGCTCGTCGCCGATGTTCGCGGCAAAGGCCTGATGATCGGAATCGAGTTCGGCGAGCCGCGTTCGCTGAAGCTGAAAGCCGCATGGAACCTGCTGGAGACCGTCAACTCCGGCCTCTTCTGCCAGCTCATCAGCATACCTTTGTTCGAGCAGCACAAGGTGCTGACGCAGGTCGCCGGCCATGGCAATCACACGATCAAGCTGCTGCCGCCGCTCACCATCGACGATTTCGATTGCGATTGGATCGAGCGCTCCTTCGACAAGGTCATCGCCGACGCGCATCACGCGCCGGGGGCGGTGTGGTCGCTCGGCAAGACGCTCGCGAGCCATGCGCTGAAAGCCAAGCTCGGCTGACACGCCAAGGTTAATGAATTGGGAACGCGCCTTGCTCCGATGAGGCGCGCGACGGGAAGCTGCGCCGATTTGAGACGTCGGCGCATATTTCCATCCCGTCGCGCTCCGCTTCGAGACGAAAGGCGTCGATTATGCGTATCAGTGCGACGATTCTGTCTGCGGCCCTGCTGGCCGCGCTCGCGGGCGTTCCCGCGTCCTCCTACGCCGGCGCGCGCGAACCGGTCGTCATTCGCGGGCTCGGCCCCAATGATTTCGCGCCGCGGGCGACCGCGAATTTTCGGCCGTTTCATCCGGTCGCGCGTCAGGCGCGCCATTGGCGCGAGGAGGAGCCGAGCGACGCCCGCGCCGCCATCGCGCCACGTCGCTACCGGGTCGCCGCAGAAGAAGCCACGCAATGGCCGCAGCCCATTCGCTATCGCGCCACGGAGGCGGCTGCCGTCCCCTATGCGGAGCCGGCCTATAATCCGCAAGAGGATTACGCCGGCGCCGTCGTCGCGCCGCAGCGCTATCGCGTCCCAACGGAAGATGTGACGCAATGGCGGCGACCCATTCGCCATCGCGGCGACGAAGTCGCTCCCCTCGCCTATGCCGAGCCGACCTATTATCCGCATGAGGATTACGCCCGCGCCTCCGTCGCGCCCCAACGCTACCGCGTGGCCACGGAAGAGGAGGCGACGCAATGGCGACAGCCCATTCGCTATCGCGCGGGCGACATCGCTCCCACTCCTCATGTGCGGTCGGCCTATTATCCGCATGCGGGCAATCCCTATGATCGCGCCTATCGGCCCGGAGCCTATACTGCCGTCGACCCTGTTCCGCAGCGCTCGGCGCGAGCTCAGGGCTATTTCCTGGACGAAGGCCCCTTCCCTGCGCGGTGAGCCGATCGGCGCCAGAGCGGCGCGACTCGAAACCGACGCATTCATCGGCTTCAATGTCGCGCAACTGCTCATGAGGGAATTGCAATGCTCATGCTGACTCGGCGCGCCTTTCTGAGAGGCGCGATCGCCGGGGCGGCTTCCGCTTTCGCGGGAGCGGCCTACGCCTTCGGCTATGAGCCGCTGATGGAGCCGCGCGTCGCCCGCTATCACATTGCGCCGCGCGTCTGGCCGAAGGGATTCGCGCTCGAGATCGCGGCGCTCTCCGATCTGCACGCCTGCGAGCCATGGATGTCGCTCGAGCGCATAGACGCGATCGTCGATCGCATGAATGCGCTGCGGCCCGACGTCATCGTGCTGCTCGGCGATTATGTCGCCGGGCTGCATCGTTTCGCGACGCCGATTCCGGCGCCGCAATGGGCGCGGGCGCTGTCTCGGCTCAGAGCGCCGCTCGGCGTCCATGCGATTCTCGGCAATCACGACATGTGGGACGACGAAACCGCGCAGCATCGCGGACGCTACGAGACGGCCGCCCGCGCCGCGCTCGAGGACAATGGGATTCCGGTCTATGAGAATGCGGCGGTGCGTCTGACCGGCGGCGCTCGCCCCTTCTGGCTCGCGGGACTGGCCGACCAATTCGCGATACCCGCCGGGCGGCGCAAATGGAATGGGCTGGACGATCTACCGGGGACGCTCGCCGAGGTGACGACCGACGATCCAGTGATCCTATTGGCGCATGAGCCGGACGTTTTTCCGCGCGTGCCGGAACGCGTCGCGCTGACGCTCTGCGGCCATACGCATGGCGGCCAGGTGCGGATATTCGGCTGGGCGCCGATCGTGCCGTCGCTCTACGGCAATCGCTATGTCCATGGACATATCGTCGAGGACGACAAGCATCTCATCGTCTCCGGCGGATTGGGATGCACGGCGCTTCCGGTGCGCTTCGGAGCGCCGCCGGAAGTCCTTCACATAAGAGTCGAAGCGCCGGCGGCGTGACGCCGGCGCGTCCGCCTCACTCGCCGGCCGCTTTCAGCTTCTCGCCGCTCTGGCTGCGCGCCAGAAGCTCGGTGAGCGCGCGGCGATATTCCACCGGCATCACCTTGCGGAACTTCGGCTTATAGCCCTCCCAATCGTCGAGGATGGCGCGCGCGCGCGTCGAGCCCGTGTAGCGCAAATGATTGGAGATGAGATGCTTCAGACGCTCGGCGTCGAAGCGCGTCATGTCGCTCATCACATCGACGCGGCCATGCTGCTCGAGATCGCCGCTCTGATGATAGGCCTGCGTCATCGCGGTCTCCTCGTCGCGCACCGGCTCGAGATCGACCATCGACAGATTGCAGCGCTCGGCGAAGCCGCCGTCCTCATCCAGCACATAGGCCACGCCGCCCGACATGCCGGCCGCGAAATTGCGACCCGTCGGGCCGAGCACGACGACGACGCCGCCGGTCATATATTCGCAGCCGTGGTCGCCGACGCCCTCGACGACCGCATAGGCGCCGGAGTTGCGCACGGCGAAACGCTCGCCGGCGACGCCGCGCAGATAGGCCTCGCCCCCCACGGCGCCATAGAGCACGGTGTTGCCGACGATGATCGACTTCTCCGGCACGATCTGCTTGGCCTCGCGCGAGGGATAGACGATCACCTTGCCGCCCGAGAGTCCCTTGCCGACATAATCATTCGCCTCGCCCTCGAGACGCAGCGTCACGCCGCGCGCGAGAAAGGCGCCGAAGCTCTGCCCCGCCGTGCCCGAGGCGCGAATGTCGATCGTGTCCTCCGGCAGGCCGGCGAGCCCATAGACGCGCGCGACCTCGCCCGACAGCATGGCGCCGGTCGAGCGATCGACATTGCGGATCGCCGTCTCGATGGAGGTCTTCGCGCCGCGGTCGATCGAGGCGCGCGCCGCCTCGATGAGCTTGTTGTCGAGCACCTTGTCGAGGCCGTGATCCTGCGTGAGGCTGTGACGGATCGCAGCGCCCTCGCCCGCAGGCTTGTGGAACAGCTTGGAGAAGTCGAGTCCCTTCGCCTTCCAATGGGCGAGCGCCTTCTCCTTGTCGAGCATCTGCATCTGGCCGATCAGCTCGTCGAAGCGGCGATAGCCCATTTGCGCCATCAGCTCGCGCACTTCCTCGGCGACGAAGAAGAAGAAATTGATGACATGCTCGGGCTGGCCGACGAAGCGCTTGCGCAGCACAGGGTCCTGCGTCGCGACGCCCACGGGGCAAGTGTTGAGATGACATTTGCGCATCATCACGCAGCCCGCCGCGATCAGCGGCGCCGTCGCGAAGCCGAATTCGTCCGCGCCGAGCAGAGCGCCGACGATGACGTCGCGGCCCGTGCGCAGGCCGCCGTCCACCTGCACGGCGATGCGCGCGCGCAGATTGTTCAGCACCAGAGTCTGATGCGTCTCGGCGAGGCCGATTTCCCACGGGCTGCCGGCGTGCTTGATGGAGGTGAGCGGCGAGGCGCCCGTCCCGCCATCATAGCCGGAGATGGTCACATGATCGGCGCGGCCCTTGGAGACGCCGGCGGCGACCGTGCCGACGCCGACCTCGGAGACGAGCTTCACCGACACGTCGGCGCGCGGATTCACATTCTTCAGATCGAAGATCAGCTGCGCCAAATCCTCGATCGAATAAATGTCGTGATGCGGCGGCGGCGAGATGAGGCCGACGCCCGGCGTCGAATGGCGCACCTTGGCGATCACCGCATCGACCTTGTCGCCGGGCAATTGTCCGCCTTCGCCGGGCTTTGCGCCCTGCGCCATTTTGATCTGGATCATGTCGGAATTGACGAGATATTCCGCCGTCACGCCGAAACGTCCAGAAGCGACCTGCTTGATCGCCGAGCGCGCGCTGTCGCCATTGGGCAGCGGCTTGAAGCGCTCCGGCTCCTCGCCGCCTTCGCCCGTGTTGGACTTGCCGCCGATGCGGTTCATCGCAATGGCGAGAGTCGTATGCGCCTCGCGGGAGATGGAGCCGAAGGACATGGCGCCGGTGGAGAAGCGCTTGACGATCTCGCTCGCCGGCTCGACCTCGTCGAGCGGAACGGGCGCGCGACCATCCTCCTCCGCCGTCTTGACGCGGAACAGGCCGCGCAGATTGAGCAGCTTGTCGTCCTGCTCGTTCAAATGCTGCGCGAAGGCGCGATATTTGTCCTGCGCATTGGCGCGCACGGCATGCTGCAGCAGCGACACCGTATGCGGCGTCCAGCTATGCGCCTCGCCGCGAATGCGGAAGGCGTAATCGCCGCCGACATCCAGCGCGTCGCGATAGATGGCGACGTCGCCGAAAGCGTCCTTGTGACGGCGCACTGTCTCGGCTGCGATCTCGTCGAGGCCGACGCCCTCGACGCGCGTCGTGGTGCCGCGGAAGAATTCGTCGATGAAGCTCTGCGCGAGGCCCACGGCGTCGAAAATCTGCCCGCCGCAATAGGATTGATAGGTCGAGATGCCCATCTTGGACATGACCTTCAGCAGACCCTTGTCAACCGCCTTGATGAAGCGCTTGATCGCCGTCGGCCCATCGACGTCGGAGGGGAATTCCGCGGTCGAAGCCTCGAGCGTCTCGAAGGCGAGATAAGGATTGATCGCCTCCGCGCCATAGCCGGCGAGCAGAGCGAAATGATGCACCTCGCGCGCCTCGCCCGTCTCGAGCACGAGACCGACCGAGGTGCGCAATCCGCGGCGAATGAGGTGATGATGCACGGCCGCCGTGGCGAGCAGCGCCGGAATCGGAATGCGATCCGGCCCCACCATGCGGTCGGAGAGGATGATGATGTTATAGCCGCCGTTCACCGCCTTCTCGGCGCGCTCGCCGAGCCGGTTCAGCGCCTCGCGCAGGCCGGCGGCGCCGGTCGCGGCGTCATAGGTGATGTCCAGCGTCTTGGTGTCGAAGCTGTCCTCGATATGGCCGATGCAGCGGATCTTCTCGAGATCCTCATTGGTGAGGATGGGCTGGCGCACCTCGAGCCGCTTGCGCTTCGCCGAGCCCTCGTGATCGAGAATGTTCGGACGCGGGCCGATGAAGGAGACGAGGCTCATCACCAATTCCTCGCGGATCGGATCGATCGGCGGATTGGTGACTTGCGCGAAGTTCTGCTTGAAATAGGTGTAGATCAGCTTCGGCTTGTCGGAGAGCGCCGAGATCGGCGTATCCGTGCCCATGGAGCCGACCGCCTCCTGGCCGGTGACGGCCATGGGGAAGAGCAGAAGATCGAGCTCCTCCTGCGAATAGCCGAAGGCCTGCTGGCGATCGAGCAATGACACATCGGCGCGCGAAGCGCGCGGCTCGACGGGCTTCAAATCCTCGAGCACGATCTGCGTGCGCTCGAGCCATTGCTTATAGGGATGCGAGGAGGCGAGCTCTTTCTTGATCTCGTCGTCGGAGACGATGCGTCCCTGCTCGAGATCGACGAGCAGCATCTTGCCCGGCTGCAGACGCCACTTCTGCACGATCTTGTCTTGCGGGATCGGCAGCACGCCCATCTCCGAGGCCATGACGACGAGCCCGTCCTCGGTCACGAGATAGCGCGCCGGGCGCAGGCCGTTGCGGTCCAGCGTCGCGCCGATCTGGCGGCCGTCGGTGAAGGCCATGGCGGCGGGACCGTCCCAGGGCTCCATCAGCGCGGCGTGATATTCGTAGAAGGCCTTGCGGTCGCTATCCATCAGCGGATTGCCGGACCAAGCCTCCGGGATCAGCATCATCACCGCATGAGCGAGCGAATAGCCGCCCTGCACGAGAAACTCGAGCGCATTGTCGAAGCAGGCGGTGTCCGACTGACCTTCATAGGAGATCGGCCACAGTTTTTCGATGTCATTGCCGAACAGCGGCGAGGCGACGGAGGCCTGACGCGCGGCCATCCAGTTGAGATTGCCGCGCAGCGTGTTGATCTCGCCATTATGCGCGACGAAGCGGTAAGGATGCGCGAGGCGCCAGGACGGGAATGTGTTGGTGGCGAAGCGCTGATGCACCAGCGCCAGGGCGCTGACGAAGCGCGGGTCTTTCAGATCGAGGAAATATTCGCCGAGCTGCGAGACCAGCACCATGCCTTTGTAGACGATGGTCTGCGAGGACACGGAAACCGAATAATGCTCGCGCGCCGCCGGCCCCCGCGCATAGATTTCATTGGAGGCGGTCTTGCGCGCGAGATAGAGGCGGCGATCGAAATCGACGTCGTCGGTCACGGTGGGGCCGCGCCCGATGAAGACCTGGCCATGCACCGGCTCGACCGCCTTCACCGCCGCGCCGAGGTCGCTCGAATCGACTGGCGTGTCGCGCCAGCCGAGCACGACGAGGCCCTGGGCGGCGGCGGCGGCCTCGATGAATTCCTTCGCCTTGGCGCGCTCGGCGTCATCGCGCGAAAGGAAGAACTGGCCGATGGCGTAATGGCCGGGCTCGGGCAAGGCGAAGCCGAGCTTCGCGCATTCTTCCTTGAAGAACTGGTGCGGAATCTGCACCAGAATGCCGCAGCCGTCGCCGAGCTTGGGGTCCGCGCCCACGGCGCCGCGATGATCGAGATTGAGCAGGATCTGCAGACCCATCTCGACGATCTCATGGCTCTTGGCGTTGTGCAGATTGGCGACGAAGCCGACGCCGCAGGAGTCGTGCTCCTTGGACGGATCGTAGAGGCCCTGAGCCTGCGGCAGGAGGGGGTCTCTGGCGTCGATCGCGGTCATGGCGGCGTCTCCCGGGCGAGTCCGGGGGCCGCCCGGCCCGATCGCCGCGCCCGCTCCCCCGTCCTTGGTCGTCGAAATCATAGCGTCGCTCGCAGGGTGGCGCGAGCGTCATTGGCGCAGAATGGTCAGCAAGGCTGACATATCGGCGGGAAATATTGTTGCCAGATTTGCGTCCCCCGCACAAGCAATCTGCCGCTACAAAACCGAATTCCCGGCGCATTCCGTCGCCGGCGCGCGCCGCTTGCGTCCAAAGCTCGCCGCAATGGTCGCCCAAGCTCGACAATCGAGACGGGACCAGACGATGAGATGGATGTGGAGCGGTTCATGACGCTATCGAGACTGCGGCCGAAGCTCTTGCTCGCGATGGCGAGCCTCGCGCCGATGGCGGCGCCGACGCCGGCCGCGGCGGATTTCTTCTTTCGTCCGTTCGGCTACGCCTTTCACCAGCCGATCCCGGAGCCCGCGCCCAACGCCACGCCTCGCGCGATCGCCGGCATTTTGGGCGAGGAAGGCTTTCGTCTCGTCGGCGGGCTCGGCCGGCGCGGCGATCAGGTGGTGGCGACGGGCGTCGACCGCCGCGGCCATTATCGGCGCTTTTTGATCGACCCCTATGAGGGCGAGATTTTGCGCTCCTGGCGCATCGGGCCGGAGGAAGTCGGACCGGGCTTCGTCGAAGCGCCGCCCGCCGCCTATCGCGGACCGCCGGGGCCGGAACCCTATGACGCGCCGCGCGCCGGCGCCGCGGAAGACCCTCTGGTCGTGCCCGGCCTCGGCGCCGAGCCCCGTCGTCCGGCGCGACGCGCGGAGGCGCCTTCGCGCGCCCATGCGCCCAATGGCGTGGCCGCAGTCCGGCCGGAGAACGCCGAGACGCAGCGCCCATCCCATTCGTCGCCCTCCGAGGCGACCAAGCCGCCGACGCGCGCCGCCGCCCCGCAGCTTCGTCCGACGGCTCCCCATTCCGTGAAGCCGGCCGCCGAGCGCAAGGCGCCCGCGCAGCAGCAATCGGGGCCGACCCCGCCGCAAGGCGCAGCTCCGGCGCCCGCCCCTGCGCCAGCCGCCGCCCCCGCCGCGCCGGTCCAAGCCGCTCCCGAGCCGTCGCATGCGACCGCGCCAGAACCTGCCGCCGTCGGCCATCAGCAGGCGGCGCCGGCGCCTCAGACCATTGTTCCGGCGACGCCGGCCGCGCCGCCGCCCGCCCCTGCGGCTCCCGCCAACCCCGTCTCGGCGGAGCAGTCAAAGGCGCCGCCCGCGGGCGAGCAAGCCCAGCCGACTCCGGGCGGCTGAACGAAAAAAGAGGCGTCCCTCTCGGGACGCCTCGATTTTTTGCAAGCGAGGGATGTGGCCTGCGATCAGGCCGCTTTGGCGTCGATCGTCTGCGCCGGAACGCCGCCGCCGATCTCGATACGGCGCGGCTTCTGCGCCTCGGGAATCTGGCGGACCAGATCGACATGCAGCAAGCCGTTGGCGAGGGTCGCTCCGGTCACGACGACATGGTCGGCGAGCTGGAAGCGGCGCTCGAAGGCGCGGGCGGCGATGCCTTGATGCAGCATCTCGCGCTTGACGCCGCCGGTCTCGGGCTGCGGGTCTTTCGCGCCCTTGATGGTCAGCGTGTTCTCGCGCGTCTCGATGGAGATATCCTCGCGCGCGAAGCCGGCGACGGCCAAGGTGACGCGATAGTCGTTCTCGCCGGTGCGCTCGATATTATAAGGCGGATAGGTCGGCGCCGTCTCCGCGCCCGGCCCCTGGTCGAGCAGCGAGAAGAGACGATCGAAGCCGACGGTCGAGCGATAGAGGGGGGAAAGATCGAAGTGACGCATGTCATTGTCCTCCTAGAAGCGACAGTGGAAGCGCGATCGGGATGCTCGTCCCCGCTCGCGCCGGGGAAGAAGCGCGTCCGCTACGGCCCGCGCTGAATTCCATGTGGGAGCGCCTTTTGCGGCCTGCAAGAGGCGCCGGCGCGGGTGTCGCAATTTTGTGACAGGCCCCGAGTTTTCGCCGTGAGCGTGACGATCGCATTGACCGCGGAAATTTCCCGGCGCTAGTTTCACGCATGGCGAAGCTGAGGTCACGGCGCTGGTCGGACGTCTCCGCGGCGAGACGCGCGTTCGTCTCGGCGCTGGCGCTTTGCCTTTTCGCGCTCCAGGCTTTCGTCGCCGCCTCGCTGGTCCGAGCGCATGACGCGAGCGCGGCCGGCGTCTCGGCCTCCGCTTATTGCGAGCCGCACAGGGACGGCGCGCCGCCGGCAGAGCGCGAACATGCGCCCTGCTGCATTCTCTGCGTCTCCGGCCGCGATCTGCCGAGCCTCGCCGAGCCGCCGTCCGAGGAGCCGATCCTCGCGCCGCCGGTCGCTTTCGCCTTCGTCGCCTATGCCTCGACAGCGCCGCCTCGGCGCGAGCCCGTCGGCTGGGCCAGCTCCTGGTCGTCCCGCGCCCCTCCCCTCGCCTGATCGCGCGGCGCGCCGCGATCGCGGCCGCCGTTTCGATACGCCGATGGACGCACCGGACGCCCCCGCGCCCGGGCGACGCCGCGACGGATGGCGCCGATGCCCGACACGAGATTTTCGATTTTGCGCGAGCTCTTCGCGCGCACGCAACGCGATTTGACGCGGCTGCTGACGCGGCGCGTCGGTCCCGATCACGCCCCGGACATCGTCCAGGAGGCGTTTCTGCGCGTCATGCATAGAGACATGACCGAGGAGATCGCCGATCCGCCCGCCTATCTGCGCCGCACCGCCGTCAATCTGGCGATGGATTTCTCGCGGCGGCGCAAGCTCGAGAGCAGGCTCTTCGTGGCCGATGCGGAGAGCTGCGACGCGCCCTCGCAGGAGCCCTCGGCGGACGAGACGCTGGAAGCCGATCGCCGCGCGCGCATTCTCACCTCGGCGATCGAGACGCTGCCGCCCAAATGCCGCGAGGTCTTCGTGCTGCGCATGCATCATGACGTCCCGCAGGACGAGATCGCGCGGCGGCTCGGCATTTCCCGCAATATGGTGGACCGGCATTTGCGCATCGCCATAAAGCGCTGCCGAAACGCGGTGCAGTAGAAAAATTCCCGGGCGACGCATCCGCGATTCGGACCGTCGCTCGTCTGTATGTGTGAAGAGCGAGTTTCGATCTATGGCCGCCCACAAAGATCCCGCGCCGCAGGAGAGCGCCTCGCAGGACTCCGCCATCGCCTGGTGGGTGCGGCGCGACGCCGGCGACATGTCGAGCGCCGAGATCGCCGCCTTCGAGGCCTGGGTGGCCGAGCGGGCCAACGCCGCGGCCTTCGCCTATATTTGCGCGCTCTGCGGCGAGGTGAAGGCTTTGAAGCCGCGCCGTGTCGACGCGATCACGGCGCGGCGGCGGCGGCGGCGCATGGCTTTCGCCGCCGCGCTGGCCGCGACATTGGCCGCCGTGGCGAGCTTCGACACGCTGCGCCTGCTCTGGAGCGCCGATTTCCGCACCGCCGCCGGCGAGACGCGCATGGTCACGCTCGCGGACGGCTCCAAGATCCAGCTCGGCGGAAAATCTGCCATCGCCGTGCATTACGCCGCCGGCGAACGCGCGCTCACTCTGCTCGAAGGCGAGGCGTTTTTCGATGTCGCGCCGGACGCCGCGCGGCCCTTCGTCGTCACGGCGGCGGGCGGATCGGTGACGGCGCTCGGCACATCTTTCGACGTCGCGCTCGAGAATGACGGCGCCCGCGTGACGGTCGCCGAGCATAAGGTCGCCGTCGCGAGCCATGGCGAGAGAATGATCGTCGAGGAAGGTCGCCAATGCGACTTCGGCCCGGCGGCGCCGACGAGCGCGCCCATCCCAGTCGCCGTGCCGGACGCCACCGCCTGGCGGCGCGGCAAGCTCATCTTCGTCGATCGTCCGCTCGGCGAAGTCGTCGATATTCTGTCACGCTATCACCGCGGCTACATAATCGTGGCGAGCGATTCCACGCGGCGGCTGCGCGTCACCGGCGTGTTCGACGCCGCCGATCCGATCGGCGCTCTGCGCGCGATCGAGGCTTCGCTCGCTCTCGACGCGATTCATATCGGCGATTATCTCGTGGCGCTGCGCGGATGAGACAGAACGCCGCATCATGCGCCCGCATTTTTTCGTCGCACGGACGTGCGTGTTCGCGCGCTCCATTCGTCAGAGTTCATAGAGGGACGTTTTCGTTCCCGATGAGAACTCGGAGAAGGACGGATGCAGCGGCGATTTTTTCGTCTCGAGAATAGAAACATGGGCGCGACGGCGATAGCGACGGCTCTGAGCGCTCTCGTCCTCGGACAAGAGCCGGCCATAGCGCATGTCGCAATGCCGGAGGCGGAGCTCGTGGCCGCCGTGCGCAGCTATGAGATTCCGGCGGGCTCCATCGCCGCCGCGCTCAATCGCCTCGCCGACGCCACCGGCGCGCAGCTCGTCTACAAATCTCGGCTGACGCGCGATCTCACGACGCACGGACTCACCGGCGTCTTCACGCTGGAAGACGCTCTCGATCGTCTGCTCGCCGGCACGGGAATAGGCTATCGCCTCACGCGCGATGGACGCAGCGTCGCCATCGTGCTCGCGCAGAACGAGACCACGCGCAATGACGCCGGCGCGGTTCCGCTGCCGCCGATCGACGTGGCGGCGGAGCGCGCGCGCGCTCTGCGCGCCGCAGCGCGCCACGCCGACGGCCCCTTCACGCCGATCGGCGCGACGGACATAAGCGGCGCGGCGCTCGACGCTCAGCGTCCCAACGCCAGCGACACGGCGCAGCTGCTCTACGCGGCTCCGGGCGTCGATCTCTATGAGGCGGGCGGCGTGTCGCGGCTTCCCGCGCTGCATGGCCTCGCCGACGATCGCATCAAGATTCTGCTCGGCGGCGTCGAGATCACCTCGGCCTGCGCCAATCACATGAATCCGCCGCTCTCTTATATCGATCCGAACAATGTCGGAAAGATCGAGGTGCTCTCCGGCGTGACGCCGGTGAGCAAGGGCGGCGATTCGATCGCGGGCACGATTTCGGTCACGCCCAAGCCGCCGATCTTCGCCAATCCGAGCGTCGCCTCGGCGCCCGGCCTCGTTCCATCGGTCGCGCCCGGCGTTCTCGCCTCGGGATCGATCTCAGGCTTCTTCCGCAGCTCCAACAGCAGCTTCGGCGTCTCGGGAACGGCGAATGTCGCCACCGAGCATTTCAGCCTGCTCTACAATGGCGGCTACACGCGCGGCTCGGATTATCACGCGGGCGACAATGGCCCGAAGGTCCTCTCCACCGGCTTCATCTCCGAAAATCATTCGGCGACTCTCGCCTATCAGAACGACGGACATCTCTTCACGCTGAAGGGCGGCTATCAGAACATTCCCTATCAGGGCTTCGTCAATCAGCGCATGGATATGACCGCCAACCGCGCCTATTCCGTCGACGCCGGCTATGAGGGCGCGTTCGAATGGGGCAAGCTCGAGGCGCGCGCCTACTGGCACCATACCGCGCATGAGATGGGCTTTCTCTATGACAAGCAGCCCGCCAACATGCCGATGAACACGTCGGGAACGGATTACGGCTATTCGCTGAAGGCGGAAATTCCGCTCGACCCCTCCAATCTTCTACGCGTCGGCAACGAGTTCCACGGCAATCATCTGAACGATTGGTGGCCGCCGATCGTCGGCAGCATGATGATGGGTCCGGGAACCTATTGGAACATCAATGGCGGCCAGCGCGACCGCATCGGCACATTCGCGGAATGGGAGGCGAAATGGTCGCCGCAATGGACGACGTCGCTCGGCGTGCGCAACGATGTCGTGTGGACGAACGCCGGCGACGCGCAGGCCTATGACCCGCGCAATCCCATCCCCATGGGCATGATGGGAATGGGCATGGGCATGGCCAATCCAGACGCGACGGCGGCGCGTTTCTTCAACGCCCGCAGCCATGCGCGCACCGACGTGAATTTCGACATGACCGCGCTCGTCCGCTACCAGGCCGACGAGACGAGCACATACGAGCTCGGTTATTCGCGCAAGACGCGCTCGCCCAATCTCTACGAGCGCTACGCCTTCGGCGTCGGCGGCATGGCGAGCAGCATGATCGGCTGGTTCGGCGACGCCAATGGCTATGTCGGCAATCTCGATCTGAAGCCCGAGGTCGCGCATACGGTGAGCTTCACGGCCGCTTGGCGCGATCCCGTCGCCCATGATTGGGAGGTGAAGGCGACGCCCTATTTCAGCTATGTCGAGAATTTCATCGACGCCGATCGCATCGGCGGATTCAGCGACAAGAATGGAAGCTGGTTCCCCATTCTGCAGTTCCGCAATCACAAGGCGGAGCTCTATGGCTTCGATCTCTCCGGCCGCGGCAAGCTCTATGAGGCGCCGGATGTCGGCAGCTTCACGCTCTCCGGCGTCATCGGCTATGTCTATGGCGAGAATCTCGATCGCGGCGACGGGCTCTATCACATCATGCCGCTCAACGCCCGCTTCGCGCTCGAGCACAAGCTCGGCGGCTGGAGCAGCGCCGTCGAGCTGCAGCTGGTCGACAGCAAGACGCATGTGAGCACGGCGCGCAACGAGCTGAAGACGCCCTCCTACGGGCTCGTCAATCTGCGCACAGCCTATGAATGGGACGCGTTCCGAATCGATCTCGGCGTCACCAATGTCGCCGATGTGCGCTATTATTCGCCGCTCGGCGGCTTCGATTACACGAATTACAAGAAGACGAGCGTCTTCGGCGCCGTGCCGGGACAGGGCCGCTCCTATTATGCGGGGCTGACAGTGAAGTTCTGAGCTTCGCCTTTTGCGCGCTCGGGCGAGACATGCGATAGACGGGACGAGAGGCGCGGGCAGCGCCTTTCGTTCCCGCCGCAGCAGGATCGCCCGACATGCCGCTCACCGAATCGCAGCTCATCGGAACGCCCGACAATCCCGTGCCGCCCAATGCGAAGGTCTTCGCCATTCGCACGGCGGACGGACGCAGCCTGCGCGCGGCGAGCTTCACGCCGCCACGTGGGGCGATCGGCACAGTGGCGCTGTTTCAGGGCCGGGCCGAGTTCATCGAGAAATATTTCGAGACGATCAACGATCTGCTCGCCCGCGACCTTCATGTGGTGACGCTGGATTGGCGCGGACAGGGCGGCTCGGAGCGCGATCTTTCCGATCCACGCAAAGGCCATGTCGATGATTTCGCGCTCTATCAGCGCGATCTCGACGCCTTCATCACCGACGTCCTGGCGCTCGAATGCCCCTCCCCCTGGCATGCACTAGCGCATTCCATGGGCGGCGCCATATTGCTCGATCGCGTCCATTCGGCGCGCTCGCCATTCGATCGCGTCATCGTCGCCGCGCCAATGGTCGATTTCGAAGGGCTGCGCTTCCCGATCGGCGCGCGCGCCATCGCCGACACGCTCGACATGTTCGGCCTCGGCGCCATGTATGTGCCGGGCGGCGGACCTAAATCGCTGGAGGAGCTGCCCTTCGAGGACAATCGTCTGACCTCCGATCCCGCGCGCTTCTCCCGCAACGCCGACATTGTGCGCGCCGCGCCGCATCTCGCCATCGGCGATCCGACGGTCGGCTGGGTCAACGCCGCTTTCCGGCTGATGAAGCAGTTCGCCGCGCCCGAATACGCCCGCGCCGTGCGCTCGCCGGTGATGGCGTTTCTCTGTGGGCGCGACCGCATCGTCTCCTCGCGCGCGATCGAGCGCTTCGCCCAGCGGCTGCCGGTCGCGAGCCTGATAGAGGTTCCCGGCGCGCGTCACGAATTGCTGATGGAGCGCGACGAATTGCGCGAGCAGTTCTGGGCGGCCTTCGACGCTTTCGTTCCCGGCGAGGCGGTGGATAGCGCCTGAGCGCTTTTACTCGAAGGCGGTCTGAAAGCGCACGATCGCCCGCGCAACCGGCCGCGTCGGCAGATAGCAGAAGGAATTGGTGGCGATCTTCGCCTCCTTGCAGTGCTCGTGCTCGGCGTTCCACTCATAGCCGAGCCGCTCCATGCAGGCGACGATATGATCGTGCAGCACTCTGCTGTTCTTGTGCCGCTCCTCTGGGAGCTTGCTCTCGCTGTCGAGCTCGCAATCGGTGACGTCGATCTTCAGCCCGGCGAAATAGCGCCCGCTGCTGCTGCCGGTGACGAAGACGAGCTCGGTCGCGACGATGAAGGCGAGACCGACGGCGAAGGCGACGCGCGCCTTGAACTTGCTGTCGAAATAATCGATGCCGATGAAGGACAGAGCGCCGAGCGCCAGCAATCCGCCGCCGAGCATGAGCGTCAGCGGAGCCACGAAGGCGGAGATATCCTCATTCATCGGCACGTCTCCCGTCTGTTCCCGACGGGGCGCCGCCTTCCCCTCAGTCTCGAGGTCAAATGGAGCATGTCCTCCAACCGGCAAGCGCCCCGCGGGGACCAGCGGCGAGCTTAGAGTCATTCCGGCTCGGATTGAACCGGAATGACTCGTGGTTTCCCTTGTTCGGTCGTGTTTTCTTCACGCGAACCGGCTCCCCCTTCGCTCGAAAGCGCTCGAGCTCGCCGCAGCGCTCAGACTATTCGAATCGCAGCTGGAAAGCGGTGATGGTGCGATCGAAGCCGGCGGTCGGCAGGTAGCAATAGGGATTGGTGGCGACCGGCGCGTCCTTGCAGTTGCGATGCGTCGGCGACCATTCATAGCCGGCCTCCTGCATGCAGCCGAGGATGTGCTTGTGAATGATGTTGACGTCGACGCCGAGGCGCGCCTCGGGATGCGCCGACTCTCCTTCCAGCTCGCAGGCGGAAGTCTGCACCTGCTGCGCCTTGAAGAAGGAGACGCTGCTGCCGGCCAGCACGACCTCGAGCGCGGCGAGAACGAGGGAGCCCGCGACGAGCGCGGCGATCGCCTGGAAGCGCGACTTCAGAAATTGAATTTCGATGAAGTAGAGCCCGCCGGCGGCGATCAGCGCGCATCCGATGACGAGAGCGAAAGGGGTGACGAAAACCGAGAGATCCTGATTCATCTGCTTCCTCCTGCTTTATGAGCGCGCGAGCGCCCTCCTTCGATGATCTTGCGATCATCGGGCATCGAGCAGGAGTCATCAGCCTCTTCGGCGGTTATAGGGGGCACCCCATCCCCTGGCGCGCGGGCTATCGCCCTCGCGGCCTTATGTAGCTAATTCGATACCTAAAGCCGGCCGGGCCGTCAATGCGCCGGCGAGCGGCGCGCAGCGGACGGCTTTCGCGATCCCGCGCGCGAGCGTATGAGCCGCCGCGAGGACGAAACCAAAATGCTCACGCGCAACGACGAGAACGACACCATCGGCTCCAGCTCTCCACGGCGTTCGGCGCTCGAGACGCTTCTCGCCTTTGCGCAGCTGGGACTGACCAGCTTCGGCGGGCCGATCGCCCATATCGGCTATTTCCGGGCCGAATTCGTCGAGCGCCGCAAATGGCTGAGCGAGACGGCCTTCGCCGATTTCGTCGCGCTCTGCCAATTTCTTCCCGGACCGGCGAGCAGCCAGCTCGGCTTTATCCTGGGCATGTCGCGCGCGGGCTTGCTCGGCGGCTTCGCGGCCTGGCTCGGCTTCACCCTGCCCTCGGCCGTCGCCCTCGTCCTTTTCGCCTATGGCGTCTCGCAGCTCGGCGATGTCGCGCATCTTCCCTGGCTGCACGGACTCGCGATCGTCGCCGTGGCCGTCGTCGCGCAAGCGGTCTGGGGCATGGCGCAATCCCTCTGCCCGGATCGCGAGCGCGCGACGATCGCGCTCGCGGCCATGATCCTCACTCTGGCGCTTCCCTCCGCTATGGGCCAGATCGGCGCCATTGTCGGCGGTGGCCTCATCGGATGGCTGCTGCTCCCGCAACGCGCGGCGCCCGCCTCGTCGCCGATCTCCACCGGCTTCATCGGTCGGCGCGCCGGCCTCGCCTCGCTCGCGCTTTTCCTCCTCGTGCTGATCGGCGCGCCGATTCTCGCCGCGACCACCGGCGCGCATTGGCTCGCCCTTTTCGCGGCGTTCTATCGCTCGGGCGCTCTGGTGTTCGGCGGCGGCCATGTGGTGCTGCCGCTGCTGCAGCAGGCGGTGACTCCGCCGGGCTGGATCGGCCCGGACGCTTTTCTCGCCGGCTATGCCGCCGCGCAGGCCGTCCCCGGCCCGCTCTTCACCTTCGCGGCCTTTCTCGGCGCGGCGATGCGCGAGCCGCCCAATGGCTGGGAGGGCGCGATTCTGTGCCTCGTCGCCATCTATCTGCCGTCCCTGCTGCTGCTGCTCGGCGTGCTGCCGTTCTGGGATGCGGTGCGCGGCCGATCCGCCATGCGCGCGGCGCTCGCCGGCGTCAATGCGGCGGTGGTCGGCATTCTCACGGGCGCGCTCTACACGCCGGTCTGGACCAGCGCGATCTTCTCGGCGGCGGATTTCTGCCTCGCTGCGGCGGCCTATCTGCTGCTGGTCTTCTGGCGGACGCCGCCCTGGATCGTCGTCCTCTTCGGCGCGCTGGGCGCGGCGGCGCTCGGCAATTTCACTTGATCTCGGCGAAGCCCAGAGGCTTGGCGGCGGTCGGCTCGCCCCGCGTCGCGGCTGCGATCGTCACGCCCGATTCGGCTCCCGCCGCGGCGGCTATGGCCTCCGGCGTATCGGAGAGAAAGGCGGCGAGCTCGTCGGCGCCCCGCGCCGCGACCGCGGCCAGCGCGCGATCGTCGAGCAGCGTCCAGGGATCGCCGGCGCCGGTCACGGCCACCTCGTCGGTGAGGCGGCGGGCGCGTCGTCCGTTGCGGTCGAAAATATCGAAGACATAGGCGAAGCGCGTCGCCCCTTCCGCGCTCGCATAGGCGGTGAGATAGCCGCGCAGCCGATAGGCGGCCGCCGGCTCCTCGGAAGCGGCGATGTCGCGGCTCTCCGTCGCGCGGGCGAAGGCCGGACGGAAGCGCGCCAGCGCATCCTCCGGCGCGCCTTCCAGGCTGATGAGCGCCACGGGCGCGCCATGGGGGCTGACGCCGGGCCGCGCTGTCGGGCGCTGCCGCTGAGCGAGTTGCTCGGCCCGCGGATGGCCGATCTCCACCGCCGTATCGACGCAGCCGGCGAGCGTCAGCGCGCCGATCGCCGCGCAGAACGGCCCGAAAAAGCGAAGGGCGCAGCGTTTCAGATCGCGCATCGTCTCCAGCACCCTCCGCCTCATGATGAAGAAAGTGCTAACAATGATCCGGGCGGCGGTCCAGCCCCCGCATTCCCCATACGCAATTCCCTGTGGGACAAGGCGCATCGCCTTTCGCGCCGCCTTTTCGCCTCACTGCCGCCACGGACCGCGTCGACGATCAAGCTCACGTTAACCTTACCGCGCTTTCGCGCGCCGCATCGGGGCGCGCAAAGCTTTCGTCAAGGTTGACGGAACCTTCGCTTAACCCCTGCGCAGATAGGACTGGCGACAGCAGAGACCCGTCGTCAGAGGAGCTTAGAGGAAATGGCATTGCTTTCCGCCGCGCGCGCCCTGCGCTTCGCCGTCGCCGTTCTGGCGGCCGTCTCGCTCGGCGCCTGCGCCAAAAACGCCGAGGATGAGAACGCCGCGCTCGCCGGCGGCGCCGGCGCCAATGGCCGCGGCGGCTACGCCGCCCCCGGAAGCCCGCAGGATTTCGTCGTCAATGTCGGCGACCGCGTCTATTTCGAGACCGATTCGAGCGAGCTGACGACCACCGCGCAGGCGACGCTCGACAAGCAGGCCGACTGGCTGCAGCGCTACGGCCGCTATTCCTTCACCGTGGAGGGCCACGCCGACGAGCGCGGCACGCGCGAATATAATTTCGCGCTCGGCGCCCGCCGCGCCGAGGTGGTGAAGAACTACCTCGCCTCGCGCGGCCTCTCCGCCGGCCGCATCCGCACGATCAGCTATGGCAAGGAGCGTCCGGTCGCCGTCTGCGACGATATTTCCTGCTGGTCGCAGAACCGCCGCGCCGTCACCGTGCTGTCCGGCGGCAATTCTTGACCCGCAAAATGCGCCGAGGCCCCTCCCCGGCGCTTGCATCCTCGGCCGCGATGCGGCATGAGAGCCACGACGGCGCGCCGTCACCGCAGGAGTGTAGCTCAATCGGCTAGAGCACCGGTCTCCAAAACCGGGGGTTGGGGGTTCGAGTCCCTCCACTCCTGCCAGCTCCGAAAATCATGCAATAAAGTCAGTCTGTTCCATCATGTGGGACAACATCCGTCCCAATAGGTGGGACACTTTGTTCCCCGGACGTTTCCCCGATCAGCCTTACGGCGCCCGATGCGAGGCGTTTGCGTTTCTCCTACAATGTTAGGTCTAGGGCCAGCTCTAACGCCGTCCAGCCGTCGAGCGCCCCGGCGCCGCCGGACGGCGGACTGCGCGCCACCTCGGCCTTGTCGAATGGACCAAGAGCCCCGCCAACGCATCGCCGGCGGGACTTTTTCTGCATTAACGAAATTTGAGCGATTGATTTAGGTGGTCCGCAACCGTTCGTTGCTATCGGACCGGCGCGCCAATGATTGGCGTCGAACGAGGTATCGACATGTCGGTCGATCCAGACCTCGCGCGCCTCGTCGCGCGAACAATTGAGAACACCGATCGGCTTCTCGAGGACGAAAAAACCTCCTGGGACGTCGCCAGGAAAGGCGTCGAGAAGGTAATTGCGGACCTCGCCACTCGCTACCCGCAGCACAGCGAATGGATCGAGAAGCAATTTGCAGAGTGGCGGCGCAAGCATGGTCATTGACGCGCGCTTCTTCGCCGCCAGCATCTTTTTCGTTGCGGTCTCCCCTGAACCCTGGTCCGATTGGTGAAAATACGGAATCGGCGCCGGGCTGAGGCTCATGATTCGAAAAAATCCCATGGAACCGTCGAAGCAGTCGGCGGTCGCCGAATTCGATCGCCTATCGACCATGTTGAGCCTGATCGACTATCTGATTGTCGAGGCCAAGCAATCAGAACCAATGGTCGAATATTTCTTGCAAATGGCGAGATTATCTTTGCTAGAAGAGGAACAGGCCCGCGCCGACGTCGAAGGCCGCAATTGACGGTTGGCAAATCCCTCCACTCCTGCCAGCCTCTCCCAGAATTCAGCCCAACACAGATCGCGCAGCCGGGCGTTCAGCGGAGCGCGATATCGAAGCGCATTTCGTGATAGGGATGTTTCGATGCGTTCCATGCTCGCCGGAGCCGCCATTCTCGCTTTTCTGATTTCCGCTAGTGCGGCGCGCGCATGCGCCGACGGCGGCTCTCCTGGGCGCTGGACCCTCGATTTTAAGAGCTACGCCCAACAAAACGGCATGCCTTTCCTCGGCCCGGGCAATGACAGCCGCCTTAATCTGCTTTTCCTGATGATCGATGGCGATCCAAAGCTGCGGCCACAGGACGAAGCCATCTCGAAGGGCGATGAGAAGATCGACTTCTATTCATCTGTGCTGTTTGCATGGCCGGACTTTACGGACGCGTGCCGAAAGGCCGCGAGCGCGCGCGAAGGAAAAGACCAGGCTGCGAGCGCTTTCGCTTTTGGCTTCGGCGAGGGAACGCGCTGCGTCTCACTGGACTCCGGCCGGGCCGCCTTCACGGCCGCGGTCGAGGCGGAGCCCGCGCTTTCCGCCGAAGAGCGGCGGGCGCTGACGGCGGCGCGGGACAAGATCGCTCCCTCCTGCCGCAATGAGAAAGCCGACGCGGCCGCGCGCAATGCGCTCGCGCAAGTCGCGCCCTCGGCCGCCGGGCAGGAGTTCGCGTCCTATCTGATCGGCGCCGACGCTTTCTACGAAGGCGATTTCGATCGCGCGCTGGAGCGCTTCGGCAAGCTCGAATCGGCGCGCAACGCCTGGCTGCGCGAGGCGGCGCGCTACATGACCGCCCGCGCTCTGCTCAACAAGGCGCAGATCGGCGCCTTCGCCGATTTCGACGCGACCGCGACGCCCAATGTGACCGATCGCGCGACGCTGACGGCGGCGCAGGCCGCCTTTCAGACCTATCTGAAATCCTATTCCACAGGGCGCTACGCCGCCTCGGCGCAGGGACTGCTGCGGCGCGTCTATTGGCTGGCGGCGGATGACGAGCGCCTCGCCGCCGAATATGGCCGGCAGATCGCGCAGGGGAGCGGCGCCAAGGTCGGCCTCGACGGCGTCGATCTGGCGCAGGAGATCGACGCCAAATATCTGACCGCCGCCAAAGACCATGCGAGCCGCGAGCCGATCCTGCTGGCGACTCAGGATTTGATGAAGCTGCGCTCCGACGGCAAGGAGACGCATCTCCCGGCCGCGGAGCTGGACGCGCAGGCACAGGCCTTCGCCGGCCGCGCCGATCTCTTCGGCTTTCTGAAAGCCGCGCGCGCCTATTACGCCGACGCCGATTTTCCGGCGACGCTGCAAGCGCTCGGGGCTCCCGTCGCGGCGCCGCGCTCCTATCTCGCCTTCAGCCGCGAGACATTACGCGGCCAGGCGCTGATGGCCTCGGGCCAATATCCACAGGCGATCGAGCATTGGGCGAAGCTGCGCGGCGCTGTCTCCAATCCCTTGTGGAAAGAGGCGATCGAGCTGGGCCTCGCCCTGAGCTATGAGCGCGCCGGCATGGCGAACAAGGTCTTCCTGCCGGAGACGAGGCTCTCCTCGCCGCGCATTCGCGCGATTCTGCTGCGCCACACGGCCGGGCCGATCCTGCTGCGCATGGCCGTCGCCGATCCGCAGGGGAGCGCGGAGGAGCGCAAGCTCGCCCGCTTCCTCCTGCTCTACAAGGAGGCGACGCGCGGCCAATATGCGAATTTCCTGCGCGATTTTACGGCCGAAGGCCTCGCCAAGGACGACGCCGAGGCGCCGGAGGTCTCCGATCTTCCCAAATCGGCGGTCTTCCTCTCCTCGCCCGCCAATGAGCCCTATAAATGCCCAGCGCCCAAGGCGGTGGTCACTGAGCTCGCCGCCGATCCGCGCTCCGCGCATGGGCTGCTCTGCCTCGGCGATTTCGTCCGCCACTCGGGCTTCGCCCGTTTCGACGCCTGGCGTCCGGCGGCGGACGAGCTGGGCGGCGCCAAAGCCATCTTCCCGGGCGAGCCTTTCTCGCGGGGCGATGTCTATCAGCGGCTGATCGCCGATCCGGCCACCAAGGACGCCGACCGAGCCTATGCGCTCTATCGCGCCATCAATTGCTATGCGCCGGCGGGCAGCAATGATTGCGGCGGCAAGGATGTCGACAAGGCGCAGCGAAAGGCCTGGTTCCAAACGCTGAAATCACGCTATGGCGCGACGCAATGGGCGCGCGGCCTGCAATATTACTGGTGAGAGCGCGGGCTCTTCTCCTCGCGCTCTGCGCCCTGCTCTGCGCCGCGCGGGCAATGGCCGAGCCGCTCGTGCGGGCGGCGGATCATGACGCTTTCTGGCTATGGGCCGGCGTCAAAAGGCGCGCCGAGCTCGCCACGGCGAAAACCATCTATCTCCATTCGGGCGAGATCGGGCCGGATCGCGACGGCTTTGTCCGCATGAAGGCGCAAGGCGGGGTCGAGCCCGGCCCGCACACAGCCGCTCTCTGGCTCGCCTATCGCGTCCGCAGCCTCGATTGGCCGCCGGAGATCGTCGCCCAGATTCGCCGTCGGCTGGACGCCTGGCGCACGCAGCCGGGCGGAGTCGCCGGCGTGCAGATCGATTTCGACGCGGCGACGCGCGGCTTGCAGAATTACGCCGCCTTCCTGCGCGCGCTGCGGCGGGAGCTGCCTCGAGGCTGCGCGCTCGGCGCGACCGGCCTCATGGATTGGGCGTCGCAGGCCTCGCCCGAGGATTTGAACGCGCTTTCGGGAAGCGTCGACGAGCTGGTCTTCCAGACCTACAAAGGCGCGCAGACGGTCGAGAATATCGACGCCTATCTGGCGCGGCTCTCGCGGCTTCGCATTCCCTTCCGGCTCGGCCTCGCCGAAGGGGCGCGATGGACGCCTCCGGCCGCGCTGGCGACGCGGCCGAATTTTCTCGGCTATGTGGTGTTTCTGCGCAATCGCGCCGCGCCATGAGCGATCGGCTCACGCCTTGGGAAGCAGCCCGCGCAGACGCTCCGCCCCTTGCGGCGCCGGACGGCGCGGCGGGCCGCCCGGCGGCGGTCCGGCGAAACGATCGCCGCGCGGCGGCATGAAGGGCGGCGTCGGCACGGCGCGCACCGTCTTGCGGTCGATCCGCGCGCGCAGCGACACGACATAGCGGCCGGCCGCCTCGCGCAGCTCGCCACGCGTCGTCTCGCCGGCGGCGAGCGCTATGCCGTCGGTCGAGTTCAGCGTGTCGCGCAGCCGGCCACGCGCATAATCGCCGAGATTGGCGTAGAGGAATTCGCTCAGCGCATCCGGCAGGAAAATCTGCGAGGTGAGACGCGCCGTTCCGCCGTCGATGATCTTGAAATGAATATGCGTGGTGCGGCCGGGATACCAGCCCGGATAGACGCTGGAAAAGCGCGCGCGTCCGTCCGCCCCCGCGATCTGGCTTCCGCGCAGAAAGGTCTTGCCGGAGAGATCGAGCCGCCCGTCCTCGCCCTGGCCGGGGAAGCCGGAATAGCGCCCCTGCGCATCGCAATGCCAAACATCGATTCGGGCGCCCGGCAGCGGCGCGCCGGTCTCGTCCTGGACGGCGAAGGCGATGTCCAGCGGCACGCCGGCGAGCCCTTCGGCTATGTCCGCACGCTGGAGATCGAGATCGAGATAGAATGGCCCCTCTTCCGCCGGCGCCGTCAGCGGCCCGGGGGCAGGCTCGGGAGCGGCGGGTTCCGGCAGGATCGCGGTCGCCGAGCCGGCGAGCGCAACAGCCACGAGGCCGCGTCGCGTCAAAGCAATTTTGTCAGGCATGGAATTTCCTTGGTCTTCGTCAGCGCGCGCAGGATGAAACGGCCCGGTGTCGGATGCGCGGCGGAAAATCTCTCGCGCGTTTCGGTCCCGTTTCTTCTCGCCGTGCGGCGCGGGGTGGGCTTTCCGCGCAGACGGGCTATAAGTCCCGCCGTCCCGCATCTCGAATGAGCCGATCGCCCGTGAAACGTCCCTCCCTCAATTCCTTCCGCCGCATCGTCGTCAAGGTCGGCTCCTCGCTGCTCGTCGATCCGCGCGAGGCGAAGGTGAAGCGCGAGTGGCTCGCACGGCTCGCCGCGGACATCGCCGCTCTGCACCGTCGCGGCGCCGATGTTCTCGTCGTCTCCTCGGGCGCGGTGGCGCTGGGACGCAGCGTGCTCGGCCTGCCCTCCGGCGCGCTGCCGCTGGAGGACAGCCAGGCGTCGGCGGCCGTCGGGCAGATCGCCCTCGCCCGCATCTGGGCGGAGACTTTGGGCGATCTCGGCATCACCGCCGGGCAGATTCTCGTCACCTTCGGCGATACGGAGGAGCGCCGCCGCTATCTCTACGCCCGCGAATGCCTGACCCGGCTGCTGGCGCTGCGCGCCGTGCCGGTCATCAATGAGAACGACACGGTCGCGACCTCCGAGATTCGCTACGGCGACAACGACCGCCTCGCCGCCCGCGTCGCGACGATGGCGAGCGCCGATCTTCTGGTGCTGCTCTCCGATGTGGACGGGCTCTACACCGCGCCGCCGGCGAGCGATCCGAATGCGAAGCTGCTCGAGGTGGTGCCGCGGGTCACGGCGGAGGTGGAGGCGATGGCCGGCGGCGCCGCCTCGCAATTCTCCCGCGGCGGAATGCGCACCAAGATCGAGGCGGCCAAGATCGCGACCACGGGCGGCGCCCATATGGTCATCGCCGACGGCCGCGTGGAGGCGCCGCTCTCGCGAATCGCCGCGGGCGGCCCTTGCAGCTGGTTCTTGACCCCCTCCTCGCCGGTGACGGCGCGAAAAAAATGGATCGCCGGCTCGCTCGAGCCCAAGGGCGTCGTGCATGTGGATGAAGGCGCGGCGCGCGCGCTCTTCTCCGGCAAGAGCCTGCTGCCGGCCGGCGTCACCGCGCTGGAAGGCGGCTTCGCGCGCGGCGATTGCGTCGTGATCCGCAATCCTTCGGGCGGCGAAATCGGCCGCGGCCTCGTGACTTATGACGCATTGGACGCGGCCCGCATCATCGGCCGCTCGTCCCGCGACATAGAGGGGCTGCTCGGCTTCAAAGGCCCGGACGAGATCATCCACCGCGACGACATGGCGCTCGCCGGCGACTGACTCGGGGCGTTCGCGGCCCGGTAAAACATGGGCGGGAACGTAGCGGCAGGCCTTGGCAGAGCGAAATCGCGCTCCCATATCACGGGCGCCACGCCCGCGAAGAGGGCTGGTTCCAACTGGGAGAGACCTATGTCACCCGAAGAACGCCAACTGCTCGCCGGTTTGTTCGAGCGTACGCGCAGCGCCGCCGGCGCTCAGCGCGATCAGGAGGCGGAAAGTTTCATCGCCGAGCAGCTGAAGTCGCAGCCGGGCGCGCCCTATCTGCTGGCGCAGACCGTTCTGGTGCAGGATCAGGCGCTGCAGGCGGCCAATCAACGTCTGCAGGAGCTGGAAGGCCGCGTGCGCGACCTCGAGAGCCGTCCGCAGCAGTCCGGCGGATTTTTGGGCGGTCTGTTCGGCGGCGCTCAGCGCCAGGCTCCGCCCCCGCCGCGTCCGGCCCCGCCTCCGGGCTATGGCCAGCAGCCCGGCTATCCGCAGCAGCAGGGCGGCCCTTGGGGGGCGCCCCCGGCCGGCGGTCCCGCCTATGCTCCGCCCACGCCTCCCGGCTACGCCCCGCAAGGCTATCCGCCCCAGCAGGCTGCGGCGGCCCCCGGCGGCGGCTTTCTGAAGGGCGCGCTGGGCACGGCGGCGGGCGTCGCCGGCGGCGTGCTGCTCGCCGACTCGATCCGCGGCCTGTTCCATGGCGGCACCGGCGGAGCCGGGAGCAATCTCGGCATAGGCTCGGGCTATGAGCACGCCAACGCCGGCGGTGGCGACACGATCATCAACAATTACTACGGCGACCAGGGCGACAATAGCCAGCCCTACCCCGACGCCGGCTATGACAGCCCCGACCCCGGCGGCCCCGATGTGCAAAGCGCCGATTACGACACGGATACCGGCGGCTTCGACGACGGCGGCGGGGATGGCGGCTTCGACGTGTGAGTGGGGCCGAGTTGAAATTCGACGCGCGGCGCGCCTGTCAGGCGCGCCGTCTTATTATCTCGATCGATTTCGGGCGACGGCTGGGTCGCGATCCCCGATTGGGATGCGATGACTGGATGAAGTCCAGCGATAGCGCGCGTCGCCCGCTTCCGACAGGCGGCGCGCTGCTCCCGATTTTTCTACCGCCGCGATACTGAAGTGAGAACAGCGGCGTACCCTGGGCGCGCTGCTGAAGGACACGTCGGTACAGCGCGGTTTCTGTCTCGCTACAACCCCAAAGAAACGGAAACTTTCCAAAAGGATGATGAACGCCGCGCCAGTGGGCGCTATAAGCTGAAGTACAACGTGTGATCCAGCCCCAGCAACGCCTGCGAATCGATGAACTCGACCTGGTCGATCGCCGCTCGAATATTCTCGCTGCTGTTTTCTATGTCTTTGAACTCCGAAATGATCTGCAGATAGTTTTTTTCGAGCACATCGGAATTCGGATCAAGATTGGTCACGAAAAGCAGGCCTGTCGGCGGAGATCTGGTTGCCTTGATCGAAAGATCAGGCCTGTATTTTTTCAATATAGGGATCAACTTCCAAACATCCCCCGTCCACCACCCGGCATGCGGCAAGTCCTGCCTCGCTTCGGGCTTGTGGACCCGTTCTGCCATTTCGGCATTCACCGGCAAACAGTCATGCAGGGCGATAAGCGAGTTTTTGCAGCTATGGCGCTCGGTCTTATAGAAATCTCGCAGAAGAAATTCGAAAACATGCATTCCGTCGAGAAAGGCAAAGTTTACGCCATTGGGCGCGATATTTTTCAAAATGCCGCGCTCGAAGAAAGAGTCGCTCGGATATTGAAAGAGATAGAGCTCCTTTTTTCCCATCGCGACATTGTGGTTGATCAGAAAGAAAGGATCGACGGCGATCGCGACGTCACAGGATATGGACGCGAGGTTTTGTCCATGACAAACGCCGATTTCGAAATAGGTTCGCGCCGCGCGCGCCTTGACCAGATGCGCAATCAATTCACTATAGCCAATGTCATTATGATCGATGAGCATCTGATGCATGGAGACGCCTTTTGGAAAGTGCTGACAACTAGCTCCGATACACCAGAACGCGCCCAGCGATCAACGACGGTATCGTCGATTTCGGCTATGCGACAGCTAAAAGACGGCGGGCGATTTCCTTGCCCTCGCCGAGCGGCGCCCCTCCCTTGCGCCCCGCCCCCTTTCCCCGTAACACCCTGCCCCCATGTCTGACGCATTCCGCCCCAAATCCGAATTCCTCGCGACGCTCATCGCGCGCGGCTTCGTGCACCAATGCTCCGATTTCGAGGGGCTGGATGAAAAGGCGCGCTCCGGCGAGCTCACCGCCTATGTCGGCTTCGACTGCACGGCGGCCTCGCTGCATATCGGCAATCTTCTGTCGATCATGCTGCTGTCCTGGCTCCAGCGCACGGGCGGCAAGCCGCTGCCGCTGGTCGGCGGCGGCACCACGCGCGTCGGCGATCCTTCCGGCAAGGACGAGAGCCGCAAGCTTCTCTCCATAGAGACGATCGACTCCAATAAGGCGGCGATCCAAAAGACCTTCGCGAAATTTCTCCGCTTCGGCGACGGCAAGACCGACGCCATTCTGCTCGACAACGCCGAATGGCTGACCAAGCTCAATTACATCGACTTTCTGCGCGACGTCGGCCGCCATTTCTCGGTCAATCGCATGCTGTCGATGGATTCGGTGAAGCTGCGGCTCGATCGCGAGCAGGAGCTGTCCTTCATCGAGTTCAACTATATGTGCCTGCAGTCCTATGATTTCGCCGAGATCGCCAAGCGCTATGGCGCGAGCCTGCAAATGGGCGGCTCCGATCAATGGGGCAATATCGTCATGGGCGTCGATCTCGGCCGAAGGCTCGGGACGCATCAGCTCTATGCGCTGACCGCGCCGCTGCTCACCACCTCCTCCGGCGCCAAGATGGGCAAGACGGCGGCCGGCGCGATCTGGCTCGACGAGTCGATGCTCGCGCCCTACGATTATTGGCAATATTGGCGCAACACCGAGGATGCGGACGTCGTCCGCTTCCTGAAGCTGTTCACCTTCCTGCCTCTGGACGAGATCGAGAAGCTCGCTGCGCTCGGCGGGGCCGAGATCAATGAGGCGAAGAAGATTCTCGCCACCGAGGCGACCGCGCTTCTGCATGGGCGCGAGGCCGCCGAGCTCGCCGCCGAGACCGCGCGCCGCACTTTCGAGGAAGGCGCGCTCGCGCTCTCCCTGCCCAAGGTCGCTGTCGCGGCGAGCGAGGTGGCGGCGGGCATCGGCGTGCTCACCGCCTTTGTGAAAGCCGGTCTCGTGGCCTCCACGGGCGAGGCGCGGCGGCAGATCAAGGCCGGCGGACTTCGCGTGAACGACGCCGTGGTGGGCGACGAGAAGGCCGTGCTCGGCGAGACGGATTTCGTCGAAGGCGTCGCCAAGCTGTCACTCGGCAAGAAGAAGCATGTGCTGCTGGAGCGCGCGTAAGAAGCCGACCGCGCTCGATGTGAAGCGCCGACGCGCGCCTAGCGACGGCTTGCTGTCGCCGTGACGAGATCGCCGCGCGCCCGAGCCGCTTATTGCTTGGTCCACTTCCTTCCATTGTCGCAGCTGACCGTCTCGCCGTCGAACACGCCCTCCGTTTTTCTCGCAGCCGACGCTCCGGCGACATTCGGCGAGCCCGATTGCGTCGACGCCATCGCTCCTCGAAAAGCTGCGCATCCTGCCGTTGCGGAGCCGAGACGAGAGTCTCTCCGGTCCGGGCAAGGGCGAACCATAATTCCTACTTTTTAGGTTCCATCTGCGATGAAAATCCCGTTGCGGCGCGTGGGCGCATTCCGCTCCATCTCATAAATTACTATGATTCAATAAGATAGGAGGCGAAAGAAGACCTAGTCGCGACGCTAAAACATATTAAATCGGTAGACATACTGTATCTTTTCCCTACACTAAGCGAGACTTCGTACGTGCAGCGCGCAGATCGCCTGAGGGGGCGGCGGCGCGAGGCGGCATGGTCCGGGGGGACCATCACGGGTCGAACGGTGAGGGATAGGTCGAATGGTCTGGATCGGGGAAGGTAATTCGAATTGGCGTCTGTCTTCGAGCGTGTCGGTTGCGTCCATCCTGATAGGACTTTCGGCGGGCGCTTCGGGCGGCGCGGCGCTCGCTCAGACGCCGGCGCCCGCGCCATCGGCGGCGACGCAGAGTGAGGGGGCCGCTTCCGCGCAGATTCAGGATGTGCAGGTGACTGGCGGCACTGAGGCCGTCGGCGAGAAGCTACTGGAGCAGGTGCTGACCAAGACCCCTCGCGCGGGAAATGTGGTGACGCAGCGCACCCTCGAGGATCAGCAGATCGATTCCGTCACCGATATTTCGCGCCGCGTGCCGGGCTATCGTCCGAACATTTCGACGCCGAGACAGTCCCGCAATGCGATCAGAGGCGTCGGCGTCGCGGCGGGCGGCGGCACCGGATCGCCGTCGGACACCGGATATATCGTCGATAACGTCTATTGGAGCTTCGCCGGCTTCCAATGGGGCGATCTCATCGATTTGAGCTCGGTGGAGCTCGCTCTCGGCCCGACTGGCACGGCCGGCGGCAAGAACACCAATGTCGGCTCGATCATCCTGCATACGCAGGCGCCGTCCTTCGAGCCGAAGACGACGGTCAAATCCACCTTCGGCAACTACAATCACTTCAAGCAGACGATCAACACGACCGGCACGCTGATCGAAGACTCCCTCGCATATCGCTTCGCCGGCTATCTCGATCGCGGCGACGGCTGGATCAAGGACCCGTCCACGGGCTCGACCTATCAGGACACCAATCGCCTCGGATTGCACCTCCAGCTTCTGGGCGTCGGCGATGGATGGAGCGACCGCTTCAGCTTCATCTACAACGCGTCCAACGAGCACAATGACTATCTCACGGGCACGATCGGCGACACCAGCCTCGTCTATGTCGATGGAACGCGTCCGTCGACGACCTTCTTCCAGAATGTCATCAAGAAGCTCGGCAAGCCGATTTGGACGGTCGATCCCAACACGCCCTATCTCGCGCGCAGCGGTCGCGACCCGACGCATGTCTTCATGCTGTCGAACGAGTTCAACTATCAGATCGGCGACAATATGCTGACCGCCATTTCCGCGATCGGCTATGGATCGTTCCGCAATTTGGGATATTCGGACAATCAGCTGCTGCAGCTCGGTCTCGGCTCGGGCAGCATGGACACCTATCTCATGCAGACCTCGCAGGAGCTGCGGCTGTCCTCGCCCAAGGACCAGGAACTCGAATGGACGACCGGTCTCTACGGCTATCTGGAGTATGGCGAAGACCGCATGCACCATTACCAATATGGCGTCGACACGGCGAAATGGCTCAACAACCCCGCCGCTCTGCCCGATCTGACGCCTTGGTGGCTCAATAAGACCGGCGACATTTCCTTCGCCGCCTATGGCCAGGGAACCTATCACTTCGACGAGAAGCTCGCCCTCACCTTCGGCCTGCGCGACAGCTATGAGATCCGCTATAGCGCGAACAAATTTCGGCCGAACTTCTATTACGGCGTGCCCTACACCGTCTGGCAGCAGAACGCCGCCATCATCGCCGGCGGCGGCTATGGTTGGGCGGATTCCGGCGGCGAGACGAAATATCACAATGGCGTCGTGGCGGTCTTCAACCCGCAATATCAGGTCAATGAGAATGTCCTGATCTATGGCCTGGTCGGACGCGGCGACAAGCCGCAATCGGTGAACACGCAAAACACGCCGACCTACATCGGCGGCGTCGCGCAAGGCTTCAAGACGGCCTTCTCCCGGCCCGAAACCTCATGGGATTATGAGATCGGCGCGAAGACCAATTGGTTCGACGGCGCGCTGATCTCCAACGTCAACCTCTATTGGAACGATCTCTACGACTTCCAGATCACCCAGACCAAGGTGCAGACGAGCAGCGCCGGCGTCACGGCCAATGTCTCTTATCTCGGCAACGCCCCACATGTGCGCCTGCGCGGCGTCGAATTCGTGGAGCGCTGGATTCCCTTCGAAGGGCTGACGCTGAACGCGTCGGGCGCTTACACCGAGGCCCGCTATATCGACTATAAGGACGGACCGGCGCCCGCGGATTGGGCCATCGCCGGCGGCCCGGCGACCATTCCGATGAATGGCACGCGGATCACCGGCGTGCCCTGGTGGCAGGTCAATGGCGGCTTCAATTATGAGCACAGGCTCGGCAATGCGCTCGCCGGCCTCGGCGAGTGGAGCAATCAGCCGGTGACAGGCTTCGTCTATTCGAATGCGTCCTGGTTCAACAAGGCGCAATATACGAACCCCTTCTCGCTGGTCCAATATTGGCAGCCCGCCTATGTGATGCTCGACGCTGGCCTCGGGCTGCGCACCGACGATCGCAAATACAGCCTCACCCTCTGGTCGAAGAATCTCTTCAACAATCGGCCCTGGTCGAGCTGGACGCCCGGCACGTCCTCGGCGCCGACGACCGTCGGAATTTCGACGCAGGGGCCGCGCACATTCGGCGTCACCTCGTCGATCACATTTTGAGGCTATGAAATCATTACTGGAGAAAAGAAACGATGAAGGCGTCACTCTCTATCGTCGCTATCGGCGGCGCGCTCATGCTCGCCGCCTGCAATTCGACGAGTTCGCCGACGCCCGCCGTCGCCGCCAATGAGGACTACAAGAAGCTCGGCGGCATCCACGCCAACCATACGCCCGAGCAGCATGCGGCGTTTCTGAAGCGCGTCGGCCAGCTGCCGTCGGACGACGAGGCGGAGGGCGCGGCGGGCGGCGGAGGCGGCGGCCATCACCACTGAGCGCGCGCATGTGGAGCGCCTCGACCATCCACACGCGAGCCGCCATTGGGTGGCTCGCGCTTCTTCTGCTCCTCGCCTGCGGCGGCGCCTCGGCGTTGATGGCGACGTTGCGAGAAGACCCGGAGCCCACCGGCCCGATCTGCCGCCGCGCGAGATGACGCCGCGCTCGCGACGCCCTCTACCGCGGCGCCGGCGCGCTCTCCGGCAGGCGGCCCGTCCCGGTGCCGTCCACTATGCCGAACACCTTGCGCAAGAGGCCCGGCGCGATCACCGATAGCGGATTGACGGTCAGCACCGGCGCGCTGAAGGCGCCGCTCACGCGAAAGCTCACCGCGAAGACGCCCTCGTGCTGGCCGCCGGCGAGCATGAAGCCGATGACCGGAATATTCGACACGAGATTATTGAGCCCATAGGCCGGAACGAAAGAGCCCGACACGTCGATGCGATCGCGCGCCATATCGATATAGCCGTCCACCGTGAGTCCGATCTCCGTCCCGGACATCACCGCGTCGCGCATTGTGAGGCGGCCATTCGCCCAGGTGAAGGTGGATTGCACGCGCGCGAATTTCACCGAGTCTGGATCGAAATGCGCGGCGCCCTTGTCATCCGTGCGCGCGGCGCCCTGCATGACGAGCTGACGAATGGCCGGCTCGTTCTGCAGATAGAAATCATGAATGCGCATCGTGCCGTCGGAGCGGCCCGGATTGAGCAATAGCGTCGCCGACAGCGCGCCGCTCTCCATGCGATGATAGAGATCGAGGAAGGAGAGAAAGGCGCCGCCGTCGCTGGTCGAGAGATCGATCTGCGGCGCGCCGCTCGGATGGCGCGTCAGCATTGCGGCGAAGGGCTCGCGGCCGAAATTGCCGGTGAGCGACAATTGCCGCGGCTTGCCGCCGCGCCGCTCGAAACGCAGATCGACATTGGAGAGAATCTGCTTGCCGTGTCCGGTGACGATCGGCGATTTGAGATCGAGATCGAAATCGTCGGAGGACGCCGGCTTGCCCGCCGCCGCGGCGCCTTGCGGCTCAGCGGAAGGCTGCGAGAGATAGCGCAGCAGCGGACGCGCATCGATATTGGCGCCGCGCACGACGAGCTTCAGCGCATCGCCGCCGCGCGTCACCTCCAAGCGCATGTCGTCGCCGGGCGACAGCTTCGCTTGGCTGAGCTTGGCCGAGCGCAGCACGCCGTCGCGGCCGAGCTCCACCACGCCGGAAAACTGCTGCGGCCCCGCCTCCGCCTGCAATTGCTCGAGCGCCGAGCCGTCCGGCCGCTTCACCAGCGTGAAGCTGGCGCGGCCCGGCTTGCCGAGCGGCTTGGTCACGCCCGGCAAGGGATGATCGAGCGCGGCTTTGGAGAAGTCGATCTCGAATTGCGACTCGGAATCTTCGATCGGCAGCCTGGTCTGCACCTGCACGCCGACGACGCCGGAGACGCCGGCAAATCCATAGCCCGCGCGCAGGCGCGCGGCGTCGTCGAGCGAGAAGGACAATTGCGCCTGCGCCTGTCCCTTCTCGCCGGCGGCGCGGCGCAGATCGAGCGTCACCGGCGCGCCGAAGACGCGGCCGGCGCCGGTGACGCGCAGCCCCTCGCGATCCGAGACGAGCCGCAGCGCCGCGCCCTCGAGCCGCTCCTTGCCGATGAAGCGATCCATGGAGAGATTGGTCGTCTCGGCGTCGACGGCGATGCGCGTATGCTCTTCCTTCGCCGCGAGGCCGAGCTCGAAGTCGATGCGCAGCTTGCCCTCGATCTGCCCTTTGAGCTGATTGGCGTCCATGGGCAGGCTGGCGGCCGGGGCGACGCTCTTGAGCGAGAGAATGTCGGCGACCGCCTCCACGCCGCCGGCGAGCTTCAATTCGATCCAGGCGGGCGCCGGATCGAAGCCGAGCGCGGGCGCGCGAAACACGCCTTCCGTTATGGCGAGCTTGCGGCCCGGCGCGCTCTCCATAACGCCGGAAGAAGCGACGAAGGACACTGTGCGTCCGGTGAGCGCGATATGGCCGTTCATGCCGTTGATCGGCCACAGGCCCGGAACGGCGTCGACGAGCGTCGCATTGTCGAGATCGAAATCGCCGCGCAAGGCGGCGTCCGGCGGCGGCCGCTCATAACGCCCGGCGATCATCGCCTGCTGATCGAGATCGGCGGTGAGCGTTCCGCTGCGCATCACGCCGGCGGTGATGTGCTCGTCCATCCACATGCGCGTCGGCGCCGCCACCTGCGTCGGCCAGATGCGCAGCACGGAGCGCAGCGGCGTCTGCGTCGCGCGGATCGCATATTTGAGACGCGTTCCATCGGGCTGCGCGCCATCGACATCGAGGGAGGCCGTGGCGTGCACCTCCGGCCCGTCGAGATAGACGCGCTCGACCTTGTATTTCTTGGCGAGGAGATCGAGCGTCGCGGTGAGGCCGGCGTTCTCGACGACGAGCGGCGCCTCGCCATGGCGCGTCGGCAAAAAGGCGCCCGGCCGCGCGAGATCGAATGAGAGGCCGACGACGCCGGTTCCTTCCGCCGGGGGCGTCAGCGCGCCTTTGAAGCTGAGCCGCGCGACGCTGGTGCGAATCTCGACCGGCTCTATGGCGAGCAGCCGACGCTCCATGTCCCAGCGGCCGGAGATGGACAGCTCCTGCAGCATGAAAGGCTCGGCGTCCGGCTCCTCGAGGCGGAAGAAGCCTTCGCCGACGGCGAATTTCCCGCTCGCCTCGATGACGCGGCCGTCGTCCGCCAGCGCGAAATGCAGATCGAGCGACAAAGGCGCGTCGGTGTCGAAGGGCAGAGCGCGCGCTCCCGCCGCCAGCGCGATCTCTTCCATTGAGAGGCTGCGCAGGCGCGCGTCCAGCGTGCGCCGCTCGCCCATGCCGCCCTTGGCCTCCACCTCGGCGCCGACATGGCCGGAGGAGCCGGTGGCGCCGAGGCGTAGCCGCCGCGCGCCGGCGATCTTGTCGAAGCTCAAGGTCAGATCGTCATAGACGATCGTCTTCTCCAGCGTGCGATCGTCGATCACGAGGCGGGCGTTGGAGACGCCGATCTTGTCGATCGCGGCGACCGGACTCTCGGGATCGACGATGAAATTCATCACCGCGCGCAACGCGCCCGCCGCCTGCCGCAGCGATGGGACGACAGGCGCCGCCTGCGCCTCTGCGGCGGGCTCCGCCGGAGATGGCGTGTCGAGCGGTATGGCGACGGGATCGGCGCCCGGCGCAGAGATCGCCACCACGCCGTCGGGCAGCACCTCGAGCCTCAGCTCGAGGTCCAGCACGTCCAGCCGGCGCGGCGTCAGCCGGCCGATGAGCAGCGCGCGCGGGTCCACCGACAATTGCGCGCGCGGCGCAGCGAGGATGGTGCGCTCGCCGCTCTTCACGGCGAGGCCGTTCACAGTGAAGGTGAGGCCGTGATCCGTGCTGGCGATCGCCACCGAGCTGATCCCGAATTGGTAGCGATGCACATAGAGATCGTCGAGCGCCTCGACGATCTTGGGAGCGAGCCAGTCGGAGGCGATGGGACCGCGGGCGAGCGCGGCGAAAAAAGCGCCGACAGTGAGCACGATGACGAGCAGCGCCGTCACCGCCACGATGGAAAGGCTACGCACCACGCAAAAGCCGCGCAGCCGGACCGCCGTGGAGCCGCGCTGAAAAAATCCCAATAAAAAGCGCGGCGCCCGCGCTCCGACCGCCGGACTCTCGTCTATCCTCTGCGTCAAGCGCCAGCCCTTCGGTTCGACCGCGCCGCTCCGCGCGCGCCGGCGCCGAATCTGCACGGCGTCGAGAAGATCACAACTCGAATGGCGCGCAACTGGGGATTTTCACCAGAATCCCTTGCGGAGCGCGCCATCCTCTGCATGCTGCCGATTGTAACGGCGGATGAGACGAAAGGAAGGCGCGGTGACCGAAGCGAAGAAATCCACAGGCTTGCGCGAAGGCGACGCCGCCCCCTCTTTCGAGCTGCCGGGAGCCGGCGGCGAGACGCTCTCTCTTTCCGGCTTTTCCGGCAAGAAGCTGGCGCTCTACTTCTACCCCAAGGACGACACCTCCGGCTGCACCAAGGAGGCGATCGAATTCAACGCTTTGAAGGCGGATTTCGCCAAGGCGAAGACCGCGCTGGTCGGCGTCTCGCCGGATTCGCCGGCCAAGCACGACAAGTTCCGCGCCAAATATGAGCTGACCTTCCCGCTCGCTTCCGACGAGAGCAAGGAAATGCTCTCCGCCTATGGCGTCTGGGTGGAGAAGAGCATGTATGGCCGCAAATATATGGGCGTGGAGCGCTCGACATTTCTGATCGGCCCGGACGGCAAGATCGAGAAAATCTGGCGCAAGGTGAAAGTGCCCGGCCATGCGGCCGAGGTGCTGGCGGCCGCGAAGGGGAAGTAGCGCCCCTCGCCCACCACTCGGCGCCTGAGGCCTAGCCGGTTCGAGACTTCCACGACGAGCCGGGCTCGAACATTCGGCGTAGTCCGCTCTCCGCCATGACGCGGACTACGCCTTCTAGCGAATTGGCGCGACTTATTCGCCGTTCGCGATCAGATTTCTGACCGCATTGACCGTGTTTTCATGCTTTCGAGAATCACGATTGAGAATAAGCTCGCCACGATAGCGCAACGCTCCACCTTTGGCGTCATCGGAATATTCGTAGCTCAACTCGGCTTTCTCTAATTGAGTCCGCAGCGATTGCTCCAATGGCTGAGAGAGGCCTTGCGCGCGCAAATTAGTCGTAGCCTTTGCTATTGCGCTCGACACGGCTTCCAAGACGAACTCTTGCTTCGAGCACTCCATCACGTCTGTGACTGCATCGAGTTGCGCGAGGGTGAGAGCGTCGATGCGGACGCACAAATTGCGAACCAGCTCCTTGGAATGGCCTCCCATGCAAACCGCGCCGGCGTTCGCGCCCAGACCATTCCCGAAGGTCCATGTCCGCTTGGCGGCGATCGACTTCATCGTCAGGAAATCATCGAAAGCCTCGGCGCGAACGGAAGGAGATATGCCTGCTTCTCGGTACCCCTCGTCAAACATGTCGAGTAGCTTATTGTCCATGTGAATCTCCTAAAATCACATGCTAATATTCATATATAACATGCATGCATAAGCGTGCATAGACGAAACATAGGCGCCCCCCCGGCTCACCCTCGCCCCCGCTTGACGCCGCTATCCCGCTCGGCTACGCGTCTATATGTTATAACATAACATATGGCGCGCCATGGCCCAGAACCCCGACCCTCGCCTCCCCGTCACCGTCCTCTCCGGCTTTCTCGGGGCCGGAAAGACGACGCTACTCAATCACGTTCTCAATAATCGCGAGGGCCGGCGCGTCGCCGTCATCGTGAACGATATGAGCGAGGTGAATATCGACGCCGACCTCATCCGCGACGGCGGCGCAGAGCTGTCGCGCACCGACGAGAAGCTCGTCGAAATGACCAATGGCTGCATCTGCTGCACCTTGCGCGACGATCTGCTCGCGGAGGTGCGGCGCCTCGGCGAGGAAGGCCGCTTCGATTATCTGCTGATCGAGAGCACGGGCATCGCCGAGCCGCTGCCGGTCGCCAGCACTTTCTCCTTTCGCGACGAGAATGGCGCCAGCCTCTCCGATCTCGCGCGGCTCGACACGATGGTCACAGTCGTCGACGCGGCCAGCCTGCTGCAGGACTATGGATCGAACGACTTTCTGCGCGACCGCGGCGAGGTCGCCGGCGAGGACGACGACCGCACCCTCGTCGATCTCCTCGTCGAGCAGATCGAATTCGCCGACGTCATCGTCCTCAACAAGGCCTCGGCGGTGTCGGACGAGCGGCTGGCGCTGGTGCGCAAAGTGGTGAAGTCGCTGAACGCTGACGCGCGCATTGTCGAGACAGATTTCGGCGCGGCGCCGATGGACGCCATTCTCGACACCGGCCTCTTCGACGAGGAGAAGGCGGAGCGCCATCCGCTATGGCACAAGGCGCTCTACAGCCCGGAAGAGCATGCGCCAGAGTCGGAGCAATATGGAATAGAGAGCTTCGTCTATCGGGCGCGGCGTCCGTTCCACCCGGAAAAATTCAACGCTTTCATCAATGCGACCTGGCCGGGATTGGTGCGCGCCAAGGGGCATTTCTGGCTCGCCACCCGGCCGAAATGGGTCGGCGAATTCTCGATCGCCGGCGCGATCGCCCGCGTGACGGCCATGGGCTATTGGTGGATCGCCGTGCCGAAGCAGCACTGGCCCGACCACCCCGATTGGAAGCGCCATTTCGAACGCAATTGGGACGAGGTCTGGGGCGATCGCCGGCAGGAGCTCGTCTTCATCGGAATCGGCATGGACGAGGCCGCGATTCGCGCGGCGCTCGACGCCTGCCTCGTCGGGCCGCAAAAGCCGAAGCGCTTCGACGCCTCCGCCTATCGCTCGCTCGTCGATCCCTTCCCCGCTTGGGAGAGCGCCGATGCTGCGTGACGAGGCGACCGCGCCGCCGTCCAGCTCCGCTCGCCGACTGATGCAATCCCGCTCCATCTGCCTATTGCCGCGAGAATTGGAGCCGCGGATCGCCGAAGCGTTGGATGCGATGAGTCTCGCACAGCCTCTGCGCTTGCGCGTGACCGGCGCCGAGGAGACCCTGCCGCGCGCTGTCATCGACGCTCTTGGAGACGCCGGCCTCGCGCCGAAGTGGCTCGCGGAATGGTTGGCGAGCGACGTCATGCGTCTCGCGCGTCTCTATCGTGAGGCGACGCGGGCGGAGGAATTGCGAGTCAGGCTGGAGACGATCGCCGACGACGCCTGCCGGCTGTTCCATGTCGATTTCGTGCGCTTTCGGCTCGTGACCACCTATCGCGGTCCGGGCACGCAATGGATCGCGCCGGGGCCGGACGCCGATCCGCTCGCGGAGAATTCGATTCGGCGGCTCGAACGCGGCTGGGTCGCGATCATGCGCGGCGAAAAGGCGGCGAGCGCCGAACTCCGCGCCCTTCCACATCGATCGCCGCCGATCGCCGGGACGGGCGTCGAGCGGCTCTTCCTCGCCATAGACGACGCGCCCTCGCCGTCGCGCTGACGACGAGGGCGCGTCGCAGGCTTATTGCGCCGGCGCGGCCGCGGCGCGGGCGGCGAGCTGCTTCGTCACCTCGTCCAACCCTTTTTTCGCCGCAGCGAGATTGGGATCGAGGGTCAGCGCCTGCTCGAGATCGGGCTTGGCGTGCTCGAGATCATGCTTGCCGCGATAGGCGTTGGCGCGGTTGAGATAGGCGCGCGCATATTTGGGATCGAGCCCGACGGCCTTGCCGAAATCGGCGACGGCGCGGTCGAAATCGCCCTTGGCGTGCAGCGTCAGCCCGCGATTATTATAGGCGATGGCGAGCTTGCCGTCGCTGGCGATCGCCTTGTCGTAATCGGCGAGCGCATGGTCGAGATCGCCCTTGCCCTGATAGAGCGCAGCGCGATTGAGATAGGCCTGCGCGGATTTGGGCTCGAGCTTGATCGCCGCGTCGAAATCGGCGAGCGCGTGGTCGAGATCGCCCTTGGCGCGCCAGGCGCGGCCGCGACCCGCCAGACCGGCGGCCGATTTCTTGTCCAGCTCCAGCGTCTTGTCGTAATCGGCGATCGCCTTGTCGAGATCGCCCTTGCCCTGATAGGCGCCGCCGCGGCCGAGATAGGCCGCCGCCGATTTCGGCTGCGCGGCGACCAGCTTGTCGTAATCGGCGATGGCGTGGTCGAAATCGCCCTTGGCGCGATAGGCGGCGGCGCGATCGGCGAGAACGACGGAGGAGGACGGGTCGATCTCCAGCGCCTTGTCGAAATCCGCGAGCGCGCGCTCGAAATCGCCTTTGGCGTGATAGGCGCCGCCACGATTGACATAGGCCGCCACGCGGTTCGGCTTGGTCTCCTTGTCGCCGCGGGCGATGACCTCGCCGCAGCCTTCTATGCGCTTGTCGGGATCGGCGGCGCGGCAGGACGCCCAGGCGTCGCCCTTGGCCTCGGCGGCGACGCAGACGAGGGAGAAAGCCGCCGCCAGCGCGAGACGAAGCGGAGACCGAAACGAGGTGGAGACGAAAGCGTGGCGCGCCATGTGGCCGAGGGCTCCGTATAGTTGACTATTTCACTATGATTTCATTTCGCCGCTTCGAGAGCAATCGGAAAAACTGCGCATCGAGACGCGCGCCGCCCCAGGCTCCGCTCGGCCGAGGCGCGCAGAATGGCCCGGATAAATGATTTTCCGAAACGGCTCAACAGATTGGCCGCCTTCGCATGCGCCGCGCGGGCCGTCGCGCCGAGCGCTGGCTCGGGCGTTCAGCGGGAAAATCGGTCGAAAACATGCGTCGAGAGTGAGAAAACATGCGCAAAGACCCTTCAGGACCACAAAAAAGTACTCTAAGACTGCATGTCGATGAGCCTCTTGACCTCTACCGAAGATCTCGCCGCCGCCTGCGCCCGTCTCGCCCGACATCCGTTCGTCACCGTCGACACGGAGTTTTTGAGGGAAACGACTTTCTGGCCCAAGGTCTGCGTCATCCAGCTGGCCTCGCCCGAGGAGGCCTTCGCGGTCGACACCCTGTCCGAGGGGCTCGACCTCACGCCCTTTTTCGAGCTGATGGCCAATGAGCGCGTGGTCAAGGTCTTCCACGCCGCGCGCCAGGACCTCGAGATCGTCTGGCGGCTGGCGCGGCTGATTCCCGCGCCCTTGTTCGACACACAGGTCGCGGCCATGGTCTGCGGCTTCGGCGATCAGGTCTCCTATGTCGAGCTGGTGAAAGCCATCGCCAAGGAGAGCCTCGACAAATCCTCCCGCTTCACCGATTGGTCGAAGCGGCCCTTGTCCACGGCGCAGATCGACTACGCCATCGCCGACGTCACGCATTTGCGGCAGATCTACACGCATTTGCGCGCGCGGCTCGAGCGCTCCAACCGGCTCGACTGGCTCGTCGACGAGATGCGCACGCTGACGACGCCGGAAACCTATGAGCAGAGCCCGGAGAACGCCTGGGAGCGGCTGCGGCATCGCGTGCGCAAGCCGCGCGACCTCGCCGTGCTGATGGAGCTCGCCGCTTGGCGCGAGGCCGAGGCGCAGGGCCGCGACGTGCCGCGCTCACGCGTGCTCAAGGACGATATGCTGATCGAGATCGCCCTCGCCGCCCCGCGCACGCAGGAGGCGCTCGGCAATTTGCGCGCCTTCCCGCGCGGGCTCGAGCGCTCCCGCTCGGGGGCGGAAATCGTCGCCGCCGTGGAAAGAGCGCTGGCGCGCGACCCCGCGACGCTGCCGCGCATAGAGCGGGAGAAGCGCGGCAGCTCCAGCGGCGCCACGGTCGAGCTGCTCAAGGTGCTGCTGCGGCAGGTCGCCGAAGAGACGGGCGTCGCCACCAAGATGATCGCCACCGTCGAAGACCTCGAGGCCATTGCCGCCGACGATGGGGCGGACGTCCCCGCCCTCTCCGGCTGGCGGCGGGCGATCTTCGGCGACAAAGCCCTGCAGCTGAAGGCTGGACGTCTGGCCCTCGCGGTCGAAAAAGGCCGGGTCGTCACCCTCGACTGGCAAGAGCTGGACGAGAGCGCCGCGCGCTGAAGCCCGCCTAAGGGTAGGCAGACTCCCCATTCTTTCACCCATTCCCATCCCTATTCTGACGGATAGGGATGGGTGGCTCTTTGCCAACCCATCCAGCCCGTACGAACCCATCCATTTTGCGACGCACAACTCATCTTTAGAGCTGAATTCATTGCCAAATCGAATGCTTCTATAGAAGCAGCCCTGCGACAAACCGCGCCTTGAATTTTTGCTGCTGCGGCGCAACATACGATCATGTTGCGACGCAACGCGAGCTCGACGCGGCTTCGGCGCGGTCGAGGAGCGGCGGTCGCAGGAGGCGCTTTCCAGCGCCGCCGCTGATTTCGAGGAAGGACAAGACCATGATGACTGCAGGCAAACGCATCTTCGCTCTGGCCCTCGCCGCTGTGCTGAGCCTCACGGCGGGCGTGGCCCTGCACGCCGAGCCCTATGGCGCGGCGGCTGCGCCCGTGACGCTGAGGCCGCTCGCCGCGGCCAGCTTCGACGCGGGCCAGAAACATGTGCTGAGCTATTTCGTCGGCGGCGACGGCGCCTGCCGGCTGACGGTGATCGTCTTCGACGCGCCGACGCTCGAGGCCGCCAACGCCAGCACGGCGACGACGCGCTTCATTGTGCCGATCTCCAGCGGGTCGTCCGCCAATCTCGACACCGCCGTCGCCAAGACGCTGCGCTTCTCCTGCTCGGCCGACGCCGGCGCCGTCACGGTGAGCACGAGCGAGCGCGTCGCGCCCCGCGCGGCCTATTGATGAAGGGCGCCGCCTCCGTCAGAGGACGGGGGCGGCGGCCTCTATGACCGCCTCGGCCCCGATGAGACGGCCGAGCGCCTTGGAGCGGCTGGCCAGCCGCTCGCTGACGAGATCGGCGAATTCCATCGGCAGCGATAGAATCAGCCTCCCCTCATCCGTGACCAGCGGCGTGCGCGGCAAGACGCCGGGCATGGCCGCCGTCAGCAGATAAGCGACCCGCAGCGCCGCCGAGAGCACGCGGGCGCGCTCCAGCAAGCGCGGCGACAGCAGGCCGCGCACCGGCAGAGCGCCCTCGCTGTCCGGCCCGGCGTGGCGCAGCACCGCCACCAGCGCCAAAAAGGCGCGGCCCGGATGATCGACGGCCACGAAGGCGGAATTGGCGATCACATTCATCGCCTGATTGGCGCGATAATCGGGATGAGCGCGCCAGCTCACATCCGACAGAAAGCAGGCCGTGTGGCGCAGCCGCGCCTCATCCTCGGTCTCCTGCAGGCCGGAGGAGGAAAACAGCGCGTCGGTCCAAGCGATGAGATCATCGCCATAGCCGGGCGCGCGCGCCATGGCGCGTTCCAATTCACGCGCGGCGGCGACCAGCGGATCGGCCGCGCGCTGCTGCGGCGACAGGCGCTCATAGAGCAGGCCCTCGCGCACGCCGGCGGCGGAGATGACGATCTCCTTGGGCCGCGCCTTGCGAATCACCTCGTCGAGCACGATCGCGCCATAGGCGAGCAGCGGACGGCGCGCCGCCGATACCGCGGCGATATCGGCCAGCGCCTCGCTGTCGACGCGCTCCAGCAGACTGGCGAATTCCGCCGCGTCGCTGGTCGGGATGCGGTAATTATGCATCATGTCGAGCGGATAATTGCGCTGGCGCATGTGCAGCCGCGCCAGCGCGCGCCATGTGCCGCCGACGGCGTAGAAGGTCCGCCCCTTGAGCCGCTGCAGCGGCAGCGCCTCGTCGATCGCCTTGCGGGCGATGCGCGACGCCTGGCGGGTCGAGCGGCTGGCGGCGTCCATCAGCGCGAGGCCGCCGAGCGGCAGCGTCACCCCCTCGCCCATCTCGCCGTCTTGCAGATCGATGAGCTCGAGCGAGCCGCCGCCGAGATCGCCGACCACTCCGTCCGGCTCGTGGATGGCGGAGATCACGCCGAGCGCCGAAAGCTCGGCCTCGCGGCGGCCGGACAGCAGCGAAATTTCGCGGCCGATCGCCTCCTGCGCGGCGGCGAGGAAGGCGGCGCCATTGACGGCGTCGCGCGCGGCCGCGGTCGCGATCACCTCTATGTCGCCGATCTCCATGATCTCACAGAGCGAGCGAAAGCGCCGCAGCGCCGCGAGCGCCTTGCGAATCGCGTCATCGGGCAGGCGACCCGTTGTGACGACGCCGCGCCCGAGGCCGCACATGGCCTTGTCGTTGAAGATCGGCGTCAGCGCGCGCCCCAACGCCGAATAGGCGACGAGACGCACCGAATTGGAGCCGATGTCGACGATCGCGACAGGCCGCTGCGTTTCTTCCGCACGCGCCGCCTCGACCTCCGCCGCGTCAGTCCTCACGCGGCTTGAGGAGCGAACGCGGGCGCCATTCCTTGAGAGACTTGCCACGGCCAGAGAGACTCGGGTTGGTCATGAAGTATTTATGGGCGTTGAACCGCTCTTCGCCCTCGGGGGGAGTTATGCGTAACGAAGAGCCATCCGGCAAGACTCGATAGCTCTGCTCATTGTCGATGAGATTGGCCAGCATGATCTGATCGAGAATCTGCTGATGCACCGTCGGATTGGTGATCGGCATCAGCACCTCGACGCGGCGGTCGAGGTTGCGCGGCATGAGATCGGCCGAGGAGATATAGACATGGGCCTTGGCGTGCGGCAGCGCATGGCCGCCGCCGAAGCAATAGACGCGCGCATGCTCGAGGAAACGCCCGACGATCGATTTCACGCGGATATTGTCGGAAAGGCCCGGCACGCCCGGCCGCAGGCAGCAGATGCCGCGCACGACGAACTCGATCGACACGCCCGCCTGCGAGGCGTGATAGAGCGCGTCGATGATCTCGGGATCGACGAGAGCGTTGCATTTGCCCCAGATCGCCGCGGGCTTGCCGGCCTTGGCGAAGCCGATCTCCTGCTCGATATGCTCGAGCAGCCGCGTCTTGAGCGAGATAGGCGACACCGCCATGCGCTCGAGCCCCGCGGGCTCCGCATAGCCGGTGATGAAATTGAAGATGCGAGAGACGTCACGGCCGATCGCCGGATCGGCGGTGAAGAGCGAGATGTCGGTATAAACGCGCGCCGTCACCGGATGATAATTGCCCGTGCCGACATGGCAATAAGTGACGATGCCGCCGCCCTCGCGCCGCACCACCATCGACAGCTTGCCATGCGTCTTCAGCTCGATGAAGCCGAACACGACCTGCGCGCCGGCGCGCTCGAGATCGCGCGCCCAGCGGATGTTGGCCTCCTCGTCGAAGCGCGCCTTCAGCTCGACCAGCGCCGTCACCGACTTTCCGGCCTCCGCCGCCTCCACCAGCGCGCGCACGATGGGACTGTTGGAGGAGGTGCGATAGAGCGTCTGCTTGATCGCGACCACATTGGGATCGCGCGCCGCCTGCTGCAGGAATTGCACGACGACGTCGAAGGATTCGTAAGGGTGATGGACCGCGAGGTCCTTCTGCTTGATGGCGAGGAAGCAATCGCCGCCATTGTCGCGCACGCGCTCGGGGAAGCGCGGCGTGTAGGGCTTGAACTTGAGATCGGGCCGATCGAGCGCGACCACCTCCGAGAGATCGTTCAGCGCCAGCATTCCATCGAGCACGAAAATCTCGTCATCGCCGACATCGAGTTCCTCGGCGACGAGGGCGCGCAGCGCCTCCGGCATGTCCGAGGCGACCTCGAGGCGAATGACCGAGCCGCGGCGACGACGCTTCAGCGCCGTCTCGAACAGGCGGACCAGATCTTCGGCCTCCTCCTCCACCTCGAGATCGCTGTCGCGAATGAGGCGGAAAATGCCCTGCCCTTTGAGCTGATAGCCGGGGAAGAGCTTTTGCGCATTGATGGCGATCAAGGTCTCGAGCAGCATGAAGCGCTCGCGCCCCTGCCCGCCCGCGCTCGGCAGACGCACGAAGCGCTCGATCTTGGGCGGCAGGCGCACCAGCGCATGGAGCGTCTTGCGATCCCCCGGACGCACCAGCTCCAGCGCGAGGGTGAAGCCGAGATTAGGGATGAAGGGGAAAGGATGCGCCGGATCGATGGCGAGCGGCGTCAGCACCGGAAAGACGCGCGAGAGAAAATGGTCTTCCAGCCATTCGCGGTCGCCCTTGGAGAGATGCCCCGGCTCCACGATGACGATGCCGACATCCTCGATCTCGCGGCGCAGCTCGCGCCAGCGCCGCGTCTGCGCCGTGGTGAGCAGCGCCACGCGCTCGTTGATCTTCACCAGCTGCTCGGCCGGCGTCAGCCCGTCCTGCGAAAGAGTGGCGACGCCGGTGCGCACCTGGCCGCGCAGGCCGGCGACGCGCACCATGAAGAACTCGTCGAGATTATTGGCGGAGATGGAGAGGAAGCGCAGCTGCTCCAGCAGCGGATGATTGCGATTGGACGCCTCCTCGAGAACGCGGCGGTTGAACTCGAGCCAGGACAATTCGCGATTGATGAAGCGCTGCGGCAGAGCGGCGAGCTCCTCGGGACGCTCCAGAATCTCGCCCGGCTGGTCCATGACGGGAATGTCGGCCCCGGTGCGCTCGGCCTCGAGATTGTCCTGGATGTGCTTCGTCATGCTTTTTCCACCTCTCGCCCGCCGGCGCGATTCTGACAGATTTTCCGCCATCCGAAAGCCCTCACGCGCCGCGCGAGGCGTCGATGAGCTGGAGAAGCTCGCCCGCGAGCGCGCGCGTGACCGGACGGCCGCGCGCCAGCGCCTCCTCGTCGAGCATGCGCACAAAGGCGCGAGCCGCCTCGAGCGAGCGCTCGAGCCGAAGCGCGACATAGTCGACCAGCGTCGCCTCGACCGCCAGCTGACGGTCGCGGAACAGCTTTTCCAGCACGGCGCGAATCAGAGAATCGTCCGGCGCGCCGATTTCTACGACCGGCGCACGACGTAAACGCGACAATAGGTCGGGAAGCGCGATTTGCAGCGCAGACGGAGGCCGCCGCGAGGTGACGAGCAGCGACCCGCCGCTTTCCCGTAGAAAATTCATCAAATGAAACAAGGCTGTCTCATCCGTCACCGCCTCCAGCCCGTCGAGCATCGCCGCGGCGCCGGCGAGCCGGCCGGGCTCGGGAATCTCGGTCGGAGAAACGAGAACGGCGTCGTTGCGACGCGCGAAAATGGCGCCGAGATGGGTCTTGCCAGATCCCGGCGGGCCGATGAGCAGCAGCGCGCTGTCGGGCCAGTCCGGCCAGCGCGAGATCATCTCATAGGCCGCGCGATTGGCGGGGGAGATCAGAAAATCCGCCTCGCCATAGCGCGGCTCGCCGGCCAGATCGAAGAAGAGCTGGGCGGGCCCGCGGCGAGAATCGCCTTCCGGCATGGGCTCAGCTCTCCCCCGCCGCGGCCGGACCGAGAAACAGCGCGCTCTGACGATAGCGCCGCACGGCGAAGCGCAGAATGACGCCGAGCGCCGCCGCCACCGGCGCCGCCAGCAGCAGTCCGGTGAAGCCGAACAGCGATCCCGCCGCGAGCAGAGCGAACATCAGCCACACGGGATGAACGCCGATGGAGCCGCCGACGAGGCGCGGCGACAGCACATTGCCATCGAGGAAGAGGCCCGTGGAGACGACCGCCACAGCCATGGCCAGCAGCCGCCAATCCGGCCAGCCCTGCACCAGAGCGACGATGATCGACAGGACGAAAGCGGTGATCGAGCCGACATAGGGCACGAAGCTGAGCACGCCGGCGCTGACGCCGATGAGGAAGCCGAAATTCAAGCCGATGAGCGACAGGCCGATGCTGTACCACAGGCCCAGAAACAGGCAGACGAGCGCCTGGCCGCGCAGAAAGCCGGCCAGCGCTCGGTCTATGTCGCGCGCGATGGCGCGCACATCGTCGCGATAGCGCGGCGGCGTCAGCTGATCGAGCGTCGCGACCATATCGTCCCAGTCGAGCAGAATGTAGAAGGCGACGACCGGCGTGATCACCACCAGCGAGACCATATTGACGAGCGCCGCGCCGCCGGAAACCAGCGATTTCAGGAAAGCGGCGCCCATGCGCGCCGCCTCGCTGGCGAGGTCGTTCACATATTTCTGCGTGTCGAGCGAGGCGTCGGAGACCGGCAGGCCGAGCTTCTCATAGACGCTGCGCATGAAATCGCCGGTGGCCTCGCGGCTGACATGCGTGAGCAGCCCTTGCAGAGTGGTGAGATAGCCGGGCAGGCTCTCGAGGAACTCGCTGAATTGCCGGGTGAGCACCGGCGCGATCAGCAGCACGATCGCCGCCGCCAGCACGACGAACACAGTCAAAATGACGAAAGAGGCGCCGAGGCGCGAGAGGCCGAGCGTCTGCAGCCGATCGGCGACCGGATCGAGCAGATAGCCGAGCGCGAGCCCCGCCAGAAAAGGCGCCAGCACCGCGCTCAGAAAATAGAACAGCGCGAAGACGAGAAGAATCGTCGCCGTCCAGAAGGCGAGCCGCCGGTCCAGCGCGTTCGAAACGCGCGCCTCCCCCATCTCACGCTCCGACATCGTCTGGTCCCATGAGCTTGACCCAGCGCCAGAGATAGACGCTGGCGGAAGCGACGGTCAATGCCGCGACCGCGGCCATTAGGAGGCTGTCCACGCCATGGAGCGAAATGGCGAAGGCCTCGCCCGCGAGCACAATGGCCGCGAGCAGCAGCTGCGCCGCCGTCGTGGCCTTGGAGACCGGCAAGGGACGAAGGTCCATGGGGCGAGCGAGCAGCCAGGAGACGAACACGGCTCCGACGATCATCACATCGCGCGAGATCACCAGCAGGGCGAGCCAAGCCGGCAGCACGCCCTTGATCGCCAGCGTCGCATAGATGGAGACGATCAGAGCCTTGTCGGCGACGGGGTCGAGCACGGCGCCGAGCTCGGTGCGCAGATCGAAGGTCTTCGCCAGCCAGCCGTCGAGCGCGTCCGACGCGCCGGCGAGAACGAAGATCGCGAAAGCGGCGCGCCAATGATCGCCGACGATCATGTCGATCGCGGCCGGCGTCAGCACGAGACGCCCGATGGTGATGAAATTCGGCAGCCAGCGCAGGCAGAGGGAACGCATGACCATCATATCTGGCGCGCCGAGGGCTGGGCGCTAGGGCGCATCCGCAGATGTCCGCAGGCGCATCGCCGCGGAGGCGCCGCCGCATCGACTGTGAGCGCGCGCACAGGAGGCGAAAATCCGCCTGCTAATGTGACCTCTGCGTCTGCGCCGCTCCCGATTTCGATTCAGCGCTCCTCGAGGGGAATTGACCCATGGCCCAGCAAATTCTCATGAAATTGTCGAATGGCGGCTGCTCCAGCTGCGATCCGCCGCCCGCGCCGGGCTTTTCGATCGGCGGTTCTGTCGGCCGCGGCGGCCGCAATCTGTCTGAAGACGTGCGAACGATTCAATCGGCGCTCAATGGCGTCTGCCCGGCCGATGGCGGGCCGATATTGAAGCTCGACGTCGATGGCGTTGTCGGGCCGATCACCATCGCGGCGATCGAGAAATATCAGAAGCGCCAGCTCGGCTGGTCGGACGGAAGAGTCGATCCCGACGGGCCGACCATTCATGCGCTGAGCGGCCAGAGCGGCGGTCAATCCGCCCCCGCCAAGGCCGGCCCCAAGGCGCCGCCGCCCAAGGCCACGGCGCACCAGAACGCGCAATTCGTCGAGCGAATCGGCTCGCTGCTGCCGCGCGCGCGCCATTGGATTTCCATGGCGCAGCTCAATATCGACATGGCTTCGGAATATTTGCGTCGCTCGCCGGCGGGGCGCAACGATCCCTTGCCCTCCCTGCACGACATCGGCAGAGGGCAGCTCGCACTGTTCGACAAATATTTCCATACACACAAGGAGCCGACGACGACGAAGTTGGCGCAATTGCAACGCGCCAAGCGGCTCTATGATTCGATGACCACCGTCATCACCCATTCGCTGCTGCAGGCGCCGATGTTCGGCTGGGGCGTCGGCTATTTCCAGCCTGATCCCGCCGACGGCACGCTCGCCGCGCTCGATTATGTCGCCTATACTTTTTACGGCGGCTGGCAGGCGCGCCGCCCGGACGGCAGGCCACGCCTCTCCGGCGACGACAATTACAAGGGCGCCAAGAATCTGCGCGAGGACACGATCTTCTTTCCGGTCGGGCAGCTATTGACGAAGACCGATAATTTCATGCTCGAGACGATCATTCACGAGCTGGCGCATTTCGTCGGCCCCGGGGTGAAGAGCCCGGACCGCATCGGCGACCACACCTATGACACCAAGGCGAATTTTCTCACCGTCAACAATTGGACCGCTCTGCACACGGCGGAATGCTACGGCTATTTTGCCGCCGAATCCGCCCTGCGCAATGCGATCACCATACCGATCCATTGAGCGGCGGCTCACTTCGACATGCAGGCCTTGATGTCGCTCGAGGTCTTCATCGCCTCGAAAGTGTCGGCGCAGAACTTCTCCAATGTCGGGCGCAGCTCGGGATTGGAGGCGTTGGCGCGCAGGCTCATCGCGCCCTCGAGCAGCTCCTTCTGCGCGGCGTGGATATTGGCGCGCGGCAGCTCGACCGTGCATTCCTCATAGCGCTTCAAGAATACGTCGCAGACGGGAATTCCGGTGGGATCGATAGCGAGCGCCGGCGTGACGAAAAAAGCTGCCGCCGCGAGAGAGATGAGACGTTTCACTGCCGAATTTTCCCCTATCGCCCAACCCTCACGTCCCTATAGAGGCTCCCGTCGGAAAAGAAAACGGGCGACGGGCGCGTCGTGCCGCCCGTCGCCCCACTCCGGCGCAAGTGTCTCGCGAACGCCCGAGATTCCTTTAGCTCACAGCCCGGCGAGATAGCCGGTCGGATCGACCGGGGTCGAGCCTTTGCGTAGCTCGAAATGCAGCTGCGGCGAGCCGACATTGCCCGACTGGCCGGATTTGGCGATCGTCTGGCCGCGCTTCACCTGATCGCCGCGCTTCACATCGAGCTCGCCATTATGGGCATAGGCCGAGACGAAGCCGTTGGGATGGCGGATCAGCACCAGATTGCCATAGCCTTTGAGCTCGCTGCCGGCATAGGCGACGACGCCGCCCTCGGCCGCCTTCACCTGCGTGCCTTCCGGCACGGAAATGTTGATGCCGTCATTGCCGCCCGAGCTGAAGCCCTGGATGATGCGGCCGCGCGCCGGCCAGCGGAACTCCGGCCGCGCATCGGCGGAGGCCGCCGCGGGGGCGGATTTCTCCTCGGCCGGCTGCGCCTGCGGCGGGATCGAGGCGGTCGGCGTCTTGTCGATATTGCGCAGAGCCTGCGGCTGCGGGGCCGGCGCGGCTTCGGCGAAACGCTGCGGCTTCTCGGCCTGCGGCGCGCGGGCGATCTCCTTCGGCTGAGCCGGCTCGGGCTTTTTCTTGGCGATCTTCTCGGCGCGGACCTCGGGCTCCGCCTTGCGCGCGGGCTCGGCCTGAGCGAGCTTGCGCTGCGGCTCCGGCTTCGCCTTTACGGGCTCGGGCTCCTTGGTCCGCTGCGCGAGCTGCGCGCGGGCCGGATGCGCCTCGGCCTGCGGCTTTTGCGCGGGCGTCGCCTTCAGCGCGGGCGCCTGAGCGACCATCTGCTTGGGCGCGAGCCGCACGGGCTGCGCCTCGGCCTGCTTGACCGGAGCCGCCTTGGCCGGCTTCGCCTCGACCTGCGCCTGGCGGACAGGCGCGGCATGCGGGCGCTCGGCCACGACGGGGCGCGCGGGCTCCTGCTCGGCCTCGACGCTGGAGGTCTTCCTCTTCGGCTCGACGGGAGCGGCGGCCTTCTTCTCCGTCTTGCGATCGCGCACATCCGCCGTCTTGGCCGCAGGCTGCGGCAAGGGCTTCGGCTGCGCGGCGACATGGACGGGCGCCGGAGCCGGCGCGGCGGCCACGGGCGCCGCCGGAGCGGCGGAAGCGCGATAGATCGGGATCACCAGCCGCGAGCCGGAATGCAACTCCGCCGGCTTGCCATAGCCATTGACGCGCAGCAGCGCGTCCAGCGGTACGCCATAGCGGGTCGCGATCACGCCGGCCGATTCGCCGTCGGCGACGACCACGGGCGTGCCGCCCTCGGCGCTCCAATGATTATAGGCGCCGGCCACGCGGGCGGGCGCAGGCGCCGGCGCAGCGGCCCGAGCCGGCGCAGGAGCGGCGGCGACGGGCGCGGGCTGGCTCACGGCCGGCGGCGGGGCGAGCGGCTGGCGCTCGACGACGCTGCGGCGCACGGGCTGCGAGATCGTGCCCGTCGGGGCGCGATCGACGCGGCTCGTCGGCGCGGAATCCTGGAAAGGATTGGTGAAAGGATCGGAGAAACGGGAAGCGTCGGAACAACCGGCGAGCAGGCCGGCGGCGCCGGCGGCGAACATGAGCCGCTTTGCGACTCGCGACAGAAAAACACGACGCTCAATTGCCATGACGCGACCTACACTCGAACGCTATCCTCACTGTGGTCATTTAGCCACAGCCCGGTTAAGGGAGCGTTTAAGATGAATGCGGGTTCAGCGACGCGACGCGGATTTTAGGTAAATTTCGAGCCTTCACAGAGCTTTCGCGCGCCCATTGAGCGCCGCGCCGAGCCGGCAGGGCCAAAGATCGCTCGTCGTCCACAGCGCCTCGCCGTCGCGATGCGAGAGCGAGAGCCGCTCCGACGGCTGCGCATCCTCGGAAGCCGGCGGCGCATAGCGTCCGAAGATCGCCGCCCCGCCAGGCGCGAGCGCGGCCATGACCGCATGCGGCGGCTGCTCGCGAAAAGACATATGGAGAATGATGCGGTCGAAATATCCGCGCGTCTCATCGGCGGCGAGCCCGTCGCCGAACAGCGCCTCGACATTGGCGCAGCCGAGCTCGGCGAGGCGTCGCCGCGCCTCTATCGCCAAGGTCTCGTAACGCTCGATCGTCACCACCTCGCGCGCGAGCCGCGACAGCACCGCCGCGCCGAAGCCGGAGCCCGTCCCGACTTCCAGCACGCGATGATGCGGCTCGATTCGCAGCGCCTCGAGCCTGCGCGCGAGAGCGGCGGCGGCCGGCATGATCTGGCCGCAGCCGATCGGCAGCGACATGTCGCGGGCGGCGAGATCGCGGAAGCGATGCGGGGCGAAGAGCTCGCGCGGAATCGTCTCGAAGGCGCGCATGATGGCGAGGTCGCGCACGCCGGCGCGCCGCAATTGCAGAAGAAGCGCCGCGCGAGCCTCGATCGATGGTCCCTCGTCCGCGCGCTCCTCCATTTGGCTCCTATTCGAAAGCGGCGGAGAGCCGCGTCAAGGTCGGATGGTCGGTGAAGTCGAGGCGCAGGGGCGTCACCGAAATCTTATTCGCCTCCACCGCCTCGAGGTCGGTGCCCGGCCCCGGCGTGAAATTGCCGCGCCGAAAGCATATCCAATAATAGGGAATGCCGCGACCGTCCTTGCGATCCTCTATATGCATCAGATCATTGGAGCGCTGGCCCTGCATGGTGACGGCGACGCCCTTCACCTCTTGCGGCGTGCAATTGGGGAAATTGACATTCATCAGCACGCCCGGCGGAATGCCGGCCGCGACCAGCTTGCGAATGACGTCCGCCGCATGCGTCTCGGCGCAATCCCAGTGGATGTGCCGCCGCCCGGCGAAGAAATCATAGACCTGCGACAGCGCGATGGACGGAATGCCGAGCAGCGTGCCCTCTATGGCGCCGGCGATGGTGCCGGAATAGCTGACGTCCTCGGCGAGATTCTGGCCCGAATTGACGCCGGAGAGAATGAGATTCGGCGGTCTGTCGGCGAGCAGCTTGCGCACGCCCATGATGACGCAATCGGTCGGCGTGCCTTTGACGGCGAAATGCCGCGAGGAGATTTCACGCAGACGCAGCGGATCATTGATGGAGAGCGAATGCGCGACGCCCGATTGCTCGCTCTCCGGCGCGACGACGAAGACATCGTCGGTGAGGCTGCGCGCGACGCGCTCGGCCAGCGCGAGGCCGGCGCCGTGGATTCCGTCGTCATTGGTGATGAGGATGCGCATCGTCACTCATTCTCGAAGGACTATAGCAATCGGCGGGCGCAAGTCCTTCTCCCACTCGTGGGAGAAGGTGGCCCCGCGAAGCGGGGTCGGATGAGGGTCCATGCCTTCAGTGAGTCGAAGGACACGAAGCGATGCGCAAAGCGAAGGGACCCTCATCCGACCCTCGCTAACGCGAGGGCCACCTTCTCCCGCACGCGGGAGAAGGGTCACGCCCCAGCTACCGCGCCGCGGCGATTCGCTCCAGCCCACCCATATAGGGGCGCAGGACCGTCGGCACTGTGACGGAGCCGTCCGCCTCCTGATAATTCTCCAGCACCGCGACCAAAGCGCGGCCGACGGCGACGCCGGAGCCGTTGAGCGTATGCACGAAGCGCGTCGCCTTGCCCTCGGCGGGACGGTAGCGCGCGTTCATGCGCCGGGCCTGGAAATCGCCGCAGACCGAGCAGGAGGAAATCTCGCGATATTTCCCCTGCCCCGGCAGCCACACCTCGAGGTCATAGGTTTTCTGCGAGGCGAAGCCCATGTCGCCGGTGCAGAGCGTCACCTTGCGATAGGGCAGCTCGAGCAGCTGCAGCACTTTCTCGGCGCAGCCGGTCATGCGCTCATGCTCCTCGAGCGATTGCTCGGGCGTGGTGATGGAGACGAGCTCGACCTTGTAGAACTGATGCTGCCGAATCATGCCGCGCGTGTCGCGCCCCGCCGCGCCCGCCTCGGCGCGGAAGCAATAAGTGCCGGCGGTGAAGCGCAGGGGCAGCTGCGATTCGTCGAGGATGGATTCGCGGACGAGATTGGTGAGCGGGACTTCGGCGGTGGGGATGAGCCAAAGATTTTTGGAAATGGAAGGATGATTTTCCCTAATCTCTTTTGCTTCTTGGCTGAGACTAGAAACATAATTTTGTAACGCCTCGAACTTGTCTGTTAGCCCCCCCATCAAAAACGCCAGCGCGGGTTCATCCGCGTTGGCCATCTGCGTTAGAAATGTGTGTTCCAGTTCCGGCAACCATCTAGCGACTAGGCGTTCGATCTCGTTGAGTCGCAATGCATGATGAGTCACTGCGCTAAACTGGTCATCTCTAAACTTCGGCAGTTGCGCCGTGCCGACCATCGCCTCGTCGCGCACCAGCAGCGGCGGCGCGACCTCGGTATAGCCGTGCTGATCCGTATGCAGATCGAGCATGAATTGCGCGAGCGCGCGCTCCAGCCGAGCGACCCCGCCTTTGTTCACGACGAAGCGCGCGCCAGAAAGCTTCGCCGCGCTCTCGAAATCCATGAGCTTCAGGCCTTCGCCAATGTCGAAATGCTCTTTCGGCGGAAAGTCGAATTTGCGCGGCTCGCCCCAGAGCAGAACCTCGACATTGTCGTGCTCGTCCTTGCCTTCCGGCACTTGCTCGAGCGGCGTGTTGGGAATCTTCAACAGCGCTTCGTCGAGCGCGGCGCTCGCCTCGCGCTCGGCCTGCTCGAGCTGCGGGAAGTCTTCCTTGAGCTTCGCGACTTCCGCCTTCAGCGCCTCGGCGCGGGCGGCGTCCTTCTCGCGCATGGCGAGGCCGATTTCCTTGGAGGCCGCGTTGCGACGCTCCTGCGCCGCCTGCAAGGCCGCGATCGCCGCGCGGCGGGCGTCGTCGAGCGCGAAGAGGCTTTCCGACAAAGGCGGGAGATTGCGGCGGCGGCGGCCATTGTCGAAAGCTTCCGCATTATCGCGAATGAATTTGATGTCATGCATGAGAATCGATCCGCCGACTGGTGCGTGCCCTCATCCGACCCGGCTACGCCGGGCCACCTTCTCCCACAAGTGGGAGAAGGGAGCGGCCAACGTTGCGCGAAACAGGGGCGCGATTCCTTCTCCCGCTTGCGGGAGAAGGTGGCCCTCGCGTCAGCGAGGGTCGGATGAGGGCCCTTGTCCCTCGAGCGGAACGAAGGGTCAACCCGCGGCTTGCTGTTCCTCGGCCGCCGCCCGCTTCTTCTCGATCCAGCGCACGGAAATGATCGACGCCTCGTAGAGCAGCAGCCCCGGTATCGCGAGCGCCAACTGGCTGAACACGTCCGGCGGCGTCAGCACCGCCGCCACGATGAAGACGAGGACGATCGCATAGCGGCGCTTCTCGGCCAGGAATTGCGAGGAGACGATGCCGATCTGACCGAGCAGCGTCAGCACCACCGGCAGCTGGAAGACGACGCCGAAGGCGAGCACCAGCGTCATGATCAGCGAGAGATATTCGGAGACGCGCGGCAGCAGCTCGATCCTCGCCTTGCCGGGCTCGTTGGCCTGCTGCATCGAGATGAAGAAATGCAGCAGATTGGGCATGACGAGAAAATAGACGACCAATGCGCCGAGCGCGAAAAAAATGGGCGTGGCGAAGAGATAGGGCCGAAAGGCGGCCCGCTCGTGCTTGTAGAGGCCGGGCGCGACGAAAGCATAGACTTGCCCGAACACGATCGGACAGGAGACGAAAGCGGCGGCGAACATCGCCACCTTGATCTGCGTGAAGAAATACTCCTGCGGCGCGGTATAGATGAGCGTCGCATCTGGACCCACGGCGATCGTATAGGGGACCACCAGCAGATTATAAATGTCCTTGGCGAAGAAGAAGGCCAGGATGAAGGCGCCCAGAAACGCCATCAGCGCGCGGATGAGCCGCTCGCGCAGCTCCATCAGATGCTCGAGGAGCGGCGCCTTGGTGGCGTCGATATCGGCGTCGGTCATATCGGCTGGCTTTCGGGCGTCGTCTCGGCCCCGCTCGCGGTCGCCCTCTCGCTCGCGGCCGGCTCGCTGGAGGCGTGGACCTCGGCCTGCGCTTCGACGGCGGGCGCCGGCGCGGCCGCATGACTCTCGGCCGTGACGCTCTCGGCGGCGACGTCGCTCTCGGCCGCCTTGGCCTCACCCTCTTGCGGCGGAGCGGGCGGGCCTTCGATCGCGCCGACGATCTGCTCGCGGGCCTGCTTGAGCGGATCGAAGGCGACATCGCCGACGCCCGTAAAGGCCGAATCGACCTCGCTCTTCAAATTTTTCTGAACCTCGGCGAGATCGGCCTCGCGCATCGCATCCATGAACTGGCCTTGGAACTCGGACGCCATGCGACGCATGCGCCCGGTGATCTGGCCGATCTGGCGCAACACGCGCGGCAGATCCTTGGTCGGAATCGCGACGAGCGCAACGATGCCGATGACGATCAGCTTTCCGGGATCGAGATCGAACATGGTCTTCTCGAGAGCCTGCCTGCGGCAGGCGAAACAAGGGTGGCGTCAGGCCTTTTTCGCTTCGGCCGGCTTGTCGGCGTGCAGCGTGGTCTGGCTCGCGAGCGGCTGATGCTCCAGCGATTTCGCCGGCTCCTCGGCCTTGGCCTCGGTCTCGTCTTCGGCGAGGCCCTTCTTGAAGGCCTTTATGCCCTTGGCGACGTCGCCCATCACGTCGGAAATCTTGAAGCGGCCGCCGAACAATATGAAGGCCACGCCGCCGACGATAATCCAATGCCAGATCGACAGACCGCCCATGGCGCGAACCTCCCACTCGTCTTTCGTGGACCGGCGAGGCCGGCCGAAACTTCTCGGAACCTAGGACGCCGGACGCGCAAAAACAAGTTGGATGAGCGAATTCTCCGACGCTTCAGGTAGGATTTCGGCGGACCCGCGCGAGACGGGGCGAGAGCGCCCTAGTCCTCGATCGGCTCCGGCTCCTCCGGCGCGTCGGGCTCCTGCAGAAAATCCATCTCGAGCGCCGCCTCGGCGTCGCCCTCCAGCGGATCCTCGTCCTCCTTGAGCGTGGCGTCGTCGGTCGGCTGCGGCACGTCGAAGCCCTTGGGCAGGCGGCCGTCGAAGAGGCCGGCGCCCTTCAGCTCGTCGAGGCCGGGCAGATCGCCGATCTGCTCGAGGCCGAATTGCATGAGAAAGCTGTCGGTCGTGCCATAGGTGAGCGGACGCCCCGGCGCGCGGCGACGGCCGCGCAGGCGAATCCAGCCCGTCTCCAGCAGCACGTCCAGCGTGCCTTTGGCGACGGCGACGCCTCTTATGTCCTCGATCTCGGCGCGCGTCACCGGCTGGTGATAGGCGACGATGGCGAGCGTCTCCAGCGCGGCGCGGGAGAGCTTCTTCTGCTCCACCTGCTCGCGCGCCAGCACCCAGCCGAGATCGGCGGCGGTGCGGAAGAACCATTTGCGGCCGGCGCGCGTCAGCGTGACGCCGCGGTCGGCGTAATCCTGCTTCAGCCTGGTCAGCACCGCCTCGACGTCCATACCGTCCGGCAGGCGGCGGGCGATCTCCGTCTCCTCGAGCGGCTCGCTGGCCGCAAAAAGCAGCGCCTCGGCGATGCGCGAGGCCTCGCGCAGCGCCGCCGCCTCTTCATCGGGGGCGGCGTCGTCCTGGAACAGCTCGACGGGTCGCAAGGCTCGCGCCAAATTTCTCTCCCTCGCCTTTGGATCATGAGCCCTTTTGGCTCACGGCTCCGAGGCTTCGCTCAAAGAGCCCGAAGGCTCGCGGTCCAGTTCCGTATCGCGCCGACGCAGCCAGATCGGCGCGAAGGCGCGGTCCTGGCGAATGTCGAACCGCCCTTCCCGCACCATTTCCAGCGAAGCGGAAAAAGACGAGGCGCGAACGGTGCGCGCGGTTTGAATATCCACACAATAATCCAGCAGATAATCGTCGAGCGCAGTCCATTGGGCCGCGATTCCGGCGAGCCGCTCCAGCGTCTCGCGCGCCTCGGCCAACGACCAGACGTTGCGCTGGCGCAGAGTGACCTTGGAGATCGCCTGCTTCTGCCGCTGGCGGGCGTAGGCCGACAGAAGATCATAGAGGCTTGCCGTGAAGGTCGAGTTCGTCTTGGTCTCTATGCCCTCCGGCCCGCCGCGCAGGAACATGTCGCGGCCGAGCCGCGCGCGCTCCTGAAGCTTGTCGGAGGCCGCGCGGATCGCCTCCAGCCGGCGCAGGCGATCGGCGAGCGCCGCGGCCAGCTCCGCCGCGGAGGGCTCCTCGCCCGTCTTGGGCTGCTCCGGCAGCAGCAGGCGCGATTTCAGATAGGCGAGCCAGGCGGCCATCACCAGATAATCGGCGGCGAGCTCCAGCCGGACGCGCCGCGCCTCCTCGACGAAGGCGAGATATTGCTCGGCCAGCGCAAGAATAGAAATGCGCGCGAGATCGACCTTCTGCCGGCGGGCGAGCTCCAGCAGCAGGTCCAGCGGGCCTTCGAAGCCGTCGACATCGACGAGGAAGGCGGGCTCCGCCTCCGCGCGCTCATGTTCTCCGGCAATGTCGAAAGCCAAATCCTGCGCCATCTCGCCTCACGGCGTCGTCTCACGCCTCCGCCCATCGGGAAGGCGAGAGATTGGGCCGATCAGACGCCGGCCGCAAGAGCCGCGTCGAGCTGGAGGGCGCCGTCCACAGGATCGAATTCCTTCGGCGCGGCGATTTTCGCCTTGGCGACGCGCGCCCGCTCCAGCGCCCGGCCGGCGAGATCGCCCGCCCCTTCCGCCACGGCGCGAGCCTCGGCGAGATCGCCGTTGCAATGCAGGACCACATCGCAGCCGGCGGCGACAGCCCCCTCGGCGCGCGCGCGGAAGCCGCCGGAGAGCGCCTTCATCGAGAGATCGTCGGTCATCAGCAGGCCGTCGAAGCCGATGAGGCCGCGAATGATCCCCTCTATGACGGCCTTGGAGAGCGTGCCCGGAGCCTCGGGATCGATGGCCCGATAGACGACATGGGCGGTCATGCCGAGCGGCAGATCGGCGTCGGCGCGGAAGGGAATGAAATCCTGCGCTTCCAGCTCGGCGCGGGAGGCCTCGACAACGGGCAGCTCGAGATGGCTGTCCGCCCGCGCCCGCCCATGGCCGGGGATATGCTTGATGACAGGCAGCACGCCGCCGTCGAGCAGACCCTCCGCCGCGGCGCGGCCGAGCCGCGCGATCTCGGTGGGAACGCGGCTATAGGCGCGGTCGCCGATGATATTGTGGGAGCCGTCCACGGGCGTGTCGAGAACCGGCAGGCAATCGACGTCAATGCCGACCTCGCGCAGATCATGGGCGATCAGCCGCGCGCCGAGCCGGACGAGAGCGGCGGTCTCCTCGGCGCGGAGCCCCAGCCGCTCGAAGGCGGCGGCGGCGGGATAGGCGCGCCAGACCGGCGGGCCGAGGCGCTGGACGCGCCCGCCCTCCTGATCGACGAGAATGGGGGCGTCCGTTCCCAGCGCATCGCGAATTTCCGCCGTGAGGGCAAAAACCTGCTCGCGCGAGGCGACATTGCGCTTGAACAGGATCGCGCCCCACGGCTGCGCCTCGCGCAGGAAGGATTTCTCCTCCGGCGAGAGGGCGAGGCCGGCGCAGCCGCAGATGAAAGCGCGCGTCACGGAGCCGCTGTCTCCATCAATTGGCGGCGACGAAGCAGGAGCCGCCGGAGGCCTTGACCTTCTCGCAGACGCCGACCGCGGCCTCGCGGCTCATGCCGGCGGCGCGGACGCGATAGACGCTCTTCTCGCCGACCTTGGCGAGGCGGAAGCCGAGCCGCTTGCCGCCGAGCTGGGCGCTGTATTTGGAGTTCACCGTCTGCATCAGCCGACGGGCCTCGTCCTCGGAGCCGGCGGCGCCGAATTGCACAGCGAAGCCGCCATTGCCGCCGGTCGCGGCCTCCGGCTGCGCGGTTTCTATGGCGGCGGTCTGCTCGGGAACAGCGGCGGCCGCCGGGGCGGCGGGCTTGGTGGGGCGCGGCGGCTGCGCGACCTTGGGCGTCGTCGCCGGCTTGGCCGGCCCCTTGGGCGTCGCGGTCGGCGGCTCGGCGGCGGCGTCGACGGCGGTCGGCCGGGTGGCGAGCGACGGCGGCCGCGCCGGGGGCGCGACATTGGCGGGACGCGCGATCGCCGGCGTCGGCGCGTCATGATCGATGACGGTGCCGTCGGGTCGAACCGAGACGGTCTTCACCCGCCGCGGCTCGGCGCCATAGGGATTATTGGGGCCGCCGGACGGGGCGGCCTCATGCGGCGCGTCCACCGGTCCGTCGCCGAGCTTGACGACGCGCACCGCCGCCGCCGGATCGACCGGCTGCTCCTGCTTGGAGACGACCTTCTTGACCGGAGCGGTCTGATTGCGATCGAGCACGGCCGCGCCGCGCTGGGGCGCAGCGGCTTCGGCGACGGTGGAGGGCTGCACCTTGGCCGGACCTTCCGGCGCCTTGATGGTGGCGAGCTCCTGCGGGGCCACGACGCCGCCGCGATGGCCCAAGGCGAGGCCGACGCTCACCGCGCCGACGCCGGCGAGCGCGACCACCGCATGCCAGGGCCGCAGCCGATCGCGCAGCGCGCCGAAAAAGCCTCTCCGCTCGCGCGGCTCGTCATAGGGCTCGTCCTCGACGCCATAGTCGAGATAATCCTGCTGATCCTGATGCGCCCACTGCCCCTCCTCGCCGGGCGAGCGCACCGCGTAATAATCGTCGGGCTGCGATTGCTGCTGCGCGGCCGGCGACAGCGGCGGCGGCGACATGGGCGAAGGCGACCTCTGCGACGGCGAGACCGGCGGCAAGGCGCCGCGCAGCTCGGCCGTATCGAAAACGTCTCTGTCTCTCTGGCTCAAGGACGGCTCCCGGCGCTGCTGGTCGGCGAAGACTCGCCCGTAAGGGTCGGCCGCGGCGGCCGCTTCATCGCCGTGCAGCAGACGCGCCAGCTCGGCGAGCGGATCGGTCTTCGCCTCGCCCCTGCCCGGCTGATTCTCCTGCGGCTCTCCGCCACGCAGGCGCCGCTCGAATTCGCTGATGTCGATGGAAGGCCCTCGGGCCGTCGCCTCGCGCATGATGCACCTTCCTGCTCACTACCCGACGGACGCAACGTCGCCATTCCCGGACGCGAGCGCGCGCCACGCTCATGCAAAGCGCCGGCCGCGATCACCGCATCTCGTCGGGGGCGCTCACGCCTAGGAGTCTCGAACCCGACGCCAGGACGCAAGTCAAAGAAACGACCAACGCCATCCGCGCATAGGTCGAATTTCTATCATCTGCATTAACAAAGCGTAATTGTGGCCGATCTTTGCCTTTGTTCCAATGCGAATGAAAGACGCTGGCGAGATCGTAGAGATAGAAGGCGATTCTGTGCGGCTCATGCGCCGTGGCGGCCGATTCGATCAACCTCGGATATTGCGCAATCGCCTTGGCGAGCGCGATCTCTCCCTCGTCCTGCAGCAGATCGAGCGGCGCGGCGGCGAGCGCCTTGGGCGAGAGGTCGAGATCGGGAAAAGCGCCGAGCGCCTGACGCACGGCGGATTTGGCGCGCGCATGGGCGTATTGCACATAGAAGACCGCATTGTCCTTCGACTGCTCGATGACCTTGGCGAGATCGAATTCGAGCGGCGCGTCATTCTTGCGATAGAGCATCATGAAACGCACGGCGTCGACGCCGACTTCGTCCACCACCTCGCGCAGAGTGACGAAATCGCCGGCGCGCTTCGACATTTTCACCGGCTCGCCATTGCGCATCAATTTGACGAGCTGGCAGAGCTTCACGTCGAGCGTGACCTTATTGTCCGAAAGCGCGGCGACGGCGGCGGTCATGCGCTTCACATAGCCGCCGTGATCGGCGCCCCAGACGTCGACCAGAGTCGTGAAGCCGCGGTCTATCTTGGATTTGTGATAGGCGATATCGGCCGCGAAATAAGTGTTGGAGCCGTCGGATTTCTTCAGCGGACGATCGACGTCGTCGCCGAAATCAGTGGAGCGGAACAAGGTCTGCTCGCGATCTTCCCAATCATCCGGCAATTGGCCCTTGGGCGGCGGCAGGCGGCCATCATAAACGAGGCCGCGCGCGCGCAGCTCGTTTATCTCCTTGTCGATCTGCGACAGACCATTGATCTTCTCATGCAGCGTGCGCTCGGAGAAGAAGACTTCATGGGTGATGTCGAGCGCGGCGAGATCGTCGCGGATCATCGCCATCATGGCGTCGATGGCCGCGCTCTTGACCGGCTCCAGCCATTCGCTCTCGCTCTTGTCCAAGAGCTCGCGGCCATATTGCTTCGCAATGGCTTCACCGGCGCTTTTGAGATAATCGCCCGGATAGAGCCCCTCGGGAATAGTGATCGTCTCGCCGAGCGCCTCGCGATAGCGCAGGAAGGCCGAGCGGGCGAGAACATCGACCTGCGCGCCGGCGTCATTGATGTAATATTCGCGCGTGACCTCTGCGCCGGCGAAGGCCAGAAGATTGGCCAGCGCATCGCCGAACACCGCGCCGCGGCCATGGCCGACATGCATCGGCCCGGTCGGATTGGCCGAGACATATTCGACATTGATCTTGCCCGCGAGCGCTCCCCTGCCCTGCGGCCTTCCATAGGCTTCGCAGTCGTTCAGCACGGCGCGCAGCACGTCGGCGTAGAGGCTCGGCTTCAGGCGGATGTTGATGAAGCCCGGCCCCGCCACCTCGGCCTCGGCCACATTGGGCAGATCGGCGAGCGCCGCCGCGATCTCCACCGCGAGCTGGCGCGGATTGGCGAAATTGGCCTTGGCCTCCTTGGCGAAGACCATGGCCGCATTGGTGGCGAGATCGCCATGGGTGGCGTCCTTGGGCGGCTCCACGACGAAACGCGAATAATCCAGCGTCTCCGGCAGGCGGCCGGAGGCCTTGATCGAATCGAGAATGGCGGCGATGGCGACGTGGAAGTCGGAGAAGATGTTCATCGAATGTCCGGGCCGAGGGCGATTGCGGCCGGGGGTTTAGCAGAATGCGACGAATAACGCATCCTCTCGGTCGCGCGAGCGAAAGCTCAAGGTCGAGAACGGGTTCGACGCATTCCTTCCTCGGCCCCGGTCAAAGATCGATCGAGCGCGAGAGCCGCGCTGTAATCAGCGAACGCACGCCCGGCTCGGCGCAGGCGCTCATGCGCCAATCCTCGATCGTATAGCGCGTCGGCGCTTTTCGGGTCGATTTCCAGAGCCTTGTCGAAATCTTCGATCGCGCGCGCGAAATCGCCTTTTCGATAGAGAGCGACGCCTCGGTCGAGACGAGCGCCGAAGCGATTCGGTTCCCTCTCCAGCGCCGCACCGAAGTCGATAATCGCCTGATCAAACGCGTGTTTTTCCAAATAGGCCGTCGCTCGCAATGCGAAGATTTCCGCGGTCGCCTCGACCGCCGCGCTTTGGTCGTAGTCGGCGATCGCGCGATCCCAGTCGCCTTTTTTCGCGAAAACGCGACCGCGCCACAAATATCCTGCGGCGGGAGTCGATTTGGCGAGTTCGGTGAAGTCGCCGATCGCCATATCGAGATTCCCCTTTTTCAAGTGGGCCCGGCCACGCAACGAAAGAGCTGGCGAAAATCGATCATTGAGCTTGATCACTTCATCGAGGTCTTCGATCGCGCGCACGAATTCTCCAAGTTCGAAAAAAATCACGCTCCGATTGTATCTGGCCAGCCCGAGCCGTGGATCGACCTTGATATCCGCAATGACGGGGCCATGTTGCCCCATATCGACCGCCTGGTTGAATGACGCCCCTCGCATGTGCGGGTCGTAGTTCGCGCTCGCGGCGATTGCAGCGCCGTAATCGGCGAGAGCCGAGGCCTGACTCCCGGACAAATAGCGGTAGCTCGCACGATTATAGAAAGCAACGCTCGACTTCGGGTCGATTTCTATGGCTTTCGTCGCCGCCGCTATCGCTGAAGGAAAGTCTCCGAGACTTGCACGGACATTGCCGAGGCCGACATAGGCTTCATAACCGCCGCCGAGCGCCACCGCGCGCTGCGCGTCCGCGAGCGCCCGCTCGAATTCGCGCAGACGCAAAAATGCGATGCTACGGTTGATATAAGGCCAAGCTTCCAAACCGCCGACGAGAAGAACGCGAGAGCAAGCGTCGAGCAATTGCGACGCCTGCTGTCCAGTAGCCGCGCAAGCCTGACGCTCGATCACTTGGTCGCCGAGAAAGACTGCGGCGAGACACAGCGCCGTGCCCATCGCCGCGCGAGCAATGAATCTGTAGAAGGACATGAACCGAAAGCCCTGAGCTGCTACGAGTGATCAGTAGCATGAGCCGGTTCGAGACTAAATGGCCGACACAGCGACCGCCACGCCTCACTCGTCTATGCTCCAGCTCGCCCTCTTAATAGATCGGGCGAGTCATGCTCGTCTCGCGCTGCGCGGACCGTTCGATCTCTCTCTAGATGATTTCCCCGCAGGAGGCGATCGAGCGGATATCGGCGTCGCGCAACTCTTATGATTTCTGGCTGATCGGTTCGCACGGCTCGCCGCATTCCTTCTCCCTGCAAACGACGGCAAACGGGGACGAGGAATGTGACGAGCGCCACGCGAACCGATCAGATCGTCGGAATCCCGCTATTCGGACGGCGCCGCCGCCAATGCCGCGGCGCCGACGAGGGGAATGCCGAAAAAGCTCTCCTCATCCGAGCCGGCGGCCTTGTGCAGCTCGAACGCGTCCGTCCACACGGCCCTCTCCGTGTCATCGGCCGGGCGGTAGGTGCATTTGGCTTCGGCGTTGCCGGCCTGGAGCCATTTCCTGCTATTGCGCACGAAGCGGTCGAGCGCTTTTTGATCGGTCGGGCGAATAACGCATCTGGGGACGCCATCGACCAGGACGACTTGCGGCAGCATGTCCGATCTCCGACAAAAGGCCGGGATCCCGGCGAAAGAACCAGGACCCGCGTGATTGCTTGTCTCAGAATTAGATAGCAATCGACATGCCATCGAGCGGCCGGCCGGCCCCCGCCGGCCCAGATCAGCCGATGAAGTCCTGCACCACATCGCCCAGAATGCGGTTCACATCGTCTATGGTGGAGACGTCGTAACGCGTCGTCTTCTCGCCGGTGGCCTCGTCGTCGCGCTCGAATTTCGGATGGCCGAAGCGGATCGAGGTTCCCTCGATCTCGAAGGGCAGCGGCAGCGGCTCCTTCAGCGGGCGCGAGACGAAGAGCAGGCCCATCACCTTCTGCTCGACGGCGCTCGCCTTCAGCGCCAGCTCGACGCCGAATTTCGGCCCGATATCCTTTTTGATCGACTCGTCGAGGAAGGCGACCCAACGGAAGAAGCTGTCGAAATTGCGCCGCGCGGCGGCGATCACCTGTTCTTCCGCCTTGGCGAGGCTCGCGCTCGGATCGCTCATATGTCTCAATTCCCCGGTCTGCGGCGCCTTTCGCCGAACAGGCCGAGATTTACGCGAAATTTGTGCCGTCAGCCGGCGGACGCTCGGCTCGCCTCATAGGCGCGCACATTGGTGGCGGCGATCTCCAGCACCGGCGCCGCGACGCCGGCGCGCTGCGCTCGCGCCAGCATGTCGCCGAGAATATGCTCGCCCTCCGTCGAGCCGCCCCGCTCCATGTCTCGCAGCATGGAGGCTTTGAGCGGCGAGCCCGGCCGCGTCAGCTCGGCGCGGAAATCGGCGAATTTCTCCGGCGCCGGCGCATGGCCCTCGGCGCGCGCGATATCTTCGCATTCGGCGAGCAGGCGCAGGATCAGACTTTCGCCGGCGGGCGTCGCCAGCACGGTCCCGACGCTCGCGCGCATGAGCGTGGTGATTCCGGCGAGCGTCGCCAGAAACACGAATTTGTCCCACAGCTCCTGCTCTATCTCGGCGGTATACCGCGCATCGACGGGCGTCCGCGCGAAAAAGTCGCGCAACGCCTCGAGGCGAGCATCCGCGCCGCCGTCGCGGGCGCCGAAATCGATGCGGTTCAGCACGCCGAAATGCCGCACGATTCCATCGCCGCCGAGCGTCGCGCTGATGCGCGCCACGCCGCCGAAGACTGTCGCCCGCGGAAATCGCGCCGCTATGCGATCGAGATGGACCAGCCCGTTGAGCAGCGGCAGCACGCCCGTCTGCGGTCCGACGGCGCCGGCGATCGTCTCCAGCGCATCGTCGAGGTCATAGGCCTTGCAGGAGAGGATCACGAGATCGAAAGGCGTGAGCGCCTGTCGATCGCATGCCGTTCTGACATCGAGCCGCGCGCCGCCGAGCGCGCTCTCGATCCGCAGCCCGTGCTCGGCGAGGAGCCGCGCCCGCGCCTCGCGCACGAAAAAAGTCACATCCGCGCCCGCCTCGACGAGCCGTCCGCCATAATAGCCGCCGACGGCCCCCGCGCCGAGGATGAGCGCGCGCATCTCAGGCGCCGCCCGTCGGATAGTTCGGGCTCTCGCGCGTGATCGTCACGTCATGGACATGGCTCTCGCGCAGGCCGGCGTTGGTGATGCGCACGAATTCCGCCTTGGTCTGGAACTCGGGGATCGTCGGCGCGCCGACATAGCCCATAGCGGCGCGCAAGCCGCCGGCGAGCTGATAGAGGATCGGCGCGACCGGCCCGCGATACGGCACCCGACCTTCTATGCCCTCCGGCACCAGCTTCAGGCTCTCTTTCACATCCTGCTGGAAATAGCGGGCGGCGGAGCCGGCCTCCATCGCGCCGACGGAGCCCATGCCGCGGTAGGATTTGAAGGAGCGGCCCTGATAGAGAAACACCTCGCCCGGAGCCTCCTCGGCGCCGGCGAGCAGCGAGCCGATCATCACCACCGAGGCGCCGGCGGCGATGGCCTTGGCGAGATCGCCGGAATATTTGACGCCGCCATCGGCGATGACCGGCACGCCGGCTTTGAAGGCCTCCTCGGCGGCGTCCATGATCGCGGTGAGCTGCGGCACGCCGACGCCCGCCACGATTCGCGTCGTGCAGATGGAGCCGGGGCCGATGCCGACCTTCACGGCGTCGGCGCCGGCGTCGATCAGCGCCTTGGTCGCCTCGCGCGTCGCAATATTGCCGGCGACGATAGAGACTTTGTTGGAGAATTTCTTGATGCGGGCGACCTGATCGAGCACCGCCTGCGAATGGCCATGGGCCGTGTCGATGACGATGAGATCGACGCCCGCGTCGATCAATTGCAGCGCGCGCTCATAGCCGCGATCGCCGACCGTGGCGGCGGCGGCGACGCGCAGCCGCCCCTCGGCGTCCTTGGCCGCATGGGGATGCAGCGTCGCCTTCTCTATGTCCTTCACCGTGACGAGGCCGACGCAGTGGTAGTCCTCGTCGACGACGAGCAATTTCTCGATACGGTGGTGATGCAGCAGGCGGCGCGCCTCCTCCTGATCGACGCCCTCGCGCACGGTGATGAGCTGCTTGGTCATCAGCTCGGCGACCGGCTCGCGCATATTGTCGGCGAAGCGCACGTCGCGATTGGTGAGAATGCCGACCAGCTTTCCGGGCCTCTCGCCATGGCCGCGCTCGACCACCGGAATGCCGGAAATGCCATAGCGCGCCATCAGCGACAGCGCATCGGCGAGCGTCTCGTCGGGATAGATGGTGATCGGATCGACCACCATGCCGCTCTCATAGCGCTTGACCTTGCGCACCTCGGCGGCCTGGGCGGCGGGGGTGAGGTTCTGGTGGATGACGCCCAATCCGCCGGCCTGCGCCATGGCGATGGCGAGGCGCGCCTCCGTCACCGTGTCCATGGCGGAGGAGATGATCGGCAGGTTGAGCGTTATGTCGCGCGTCAGCCGCGTCGATATGTCGACCTGCGACGGCATGACCAGCGAATGGCTCGGACGCAGCAACACATCGTCGAAGGTCAGAGCCTCGTGCAACGGCGGTCGTGCGTATGATGTCATGAAGCCAACTCCCTCGGGGGCGCAAAAACCGGCCATGCTCGAGGCCGGACGACGAAAAGACGGCGACTTGGGCCGTCTTCCGGGTTGGCGCGTGCTCATAGCACCAATATGACGGAAGGCAAAATCGACGAGCGCCCGCGGTGGAAAACTCGATCGAAGCCGCCCGCGGACGGGAAAGTCAGGCCATCTCCAGCGCCGCCGCTTCCGCGCCCGTGTCGAATTGCAGCCGCGCCAGCCGCGCATAGAGGCCCCCCGCGGCGACGAGGCTCGCATGCGTCCCCTGCTCCACGATGCGGCCTTCGCTCATCACCAGAATGCGGGTGGCCTCGAGCACTGTGGCCAGCCGATGGGCGATGACGAGCGTGGTGCGGCCGCGCATCACATCATGCAGCGCCTCTTTCACCAGCGCCTCATTCTCGGCGTCGAGCGCCGAGGTCGCCTCGTCGAGCAGCAGGATCGGCGCATCGGCGAGAATGGCGCGCGCTATGGCGAGGCGCTGGCGCTGGCCGCCGGAGAGCGTGACGCCGCGCTCGCCGATCTGCGTGTCATAGCCCTGCGGCAGCGCCTCGATGAATTGCGCCGCCTGCGCGCGCTTCGCCGCCTCGATGATCGCGCTGCGCGAGACGCCCTCGCGGCCATAGGCGATGTTCTCGGCGACGCTCATGCCGAAGACGATGGGGTCCTGCGGCGCGAGCGCGATGACGCTGCGCAGCTCGATCGGATCGAGCGCGCGAAGATCGACGCCGTCGATCGTGATCGCGCCCGAGGAGACGTCGTAGAAGCGCTCGAGCAGCTGGAACACGGTGGATTTGCCGGCGCCGGATGGGCCGACGATGGCGATGCGCTCGCCCGGCGCGACGGAAAAGCTGAGGCCATCCAAGGCCGCCCGTCCAGAACCCGCAGGATAGGAGAAGCCGACATCGTCGAAGGCGATCCGACCGCGCACGGGCTTCGGCAGATGGAGCGGATCGGCGGGCGCGGCGACGGCGGGCGCTATCGCGAGAATCTCGCCGATGCGGCCCGCGGCGCCGGCGGCGGCGGACACCTCGCTCCAGACCTGCGACAATTCTCCGAGCGAGCTCGCCGCCAGCACGGCGTAGAGCACGAATTGCGAGAGAACGCCGGTGGTGATGCGGCCTGCCAGCACATCCTGCGCGCCGAGCCACAACATTGCGACGACGCTGCCAAAGGCCAGAAAGATCGTCACCGAAGTGACGATGGCCCGCGTCTGCGTGGCGTCGCGCGCGGCCGTATAGGCGCCTTCCGCAGCGGCGCCGAATCGCTCGGCCGCTGCTTGCTGCGCATTGCAGGCCTGCATGGTGCGCACGGCCGCGAGATTCTCCGTGGCGTAGGCGCTGGCCGCGGCCAGCCGGTCCTGCGCATGGCGCGAGCGCCGTCGCATCACCCGCCCGGAGGCGATGAGCGGCAGCACGATGCAGGGAATGGCCGCCAGCGCGACGCCGGTGAGCTTCGGGCTCGTCAGCACCATCATCACGATCGCGCCGGCGAACATGAAGAGATTGCGCAAGGCGATCGACACGGAGGAGCCGAACACGGATTTGAGCTGCGTCGTGTCGGCGGTGAGGCGCGAGGTCAGCTCCCCGGTCTTGGTCCGGTCGTAGAAGCCGGCGTCGAGCGAGGTGAGATGGCGAAAAAAATCGTCGCGCAGATCGGCGACGATTCGCTCGCCGAGCGTCATCACCAGATAATAGCGCGTGCCCGAAGCGAGCGCGAGAATCGCGACGACGCCTACCATCGCGCCGAAATAGGCGTTCACGGCCGAAGGATCGTCAGAGGAAAACCCGTGATCGATCATGCCGCGCACGGCGAGCGGCAGAGTGAGCGTGGAGACCGCCGCCACGCCGAGAGCGATCAGCGCGAGCGCGATTCGACCCTTGTAGCGATAGGCATAGGGAAAAAGCGGCCGCAGCGCGTCGAAGGCGCGCAGCCGCGAGCGAAAGTCACGAGAAGGGGATTCGGCTGTCATGCGAGCGGATATAAGCGCGCGAGCGTTGACATTCCAAGCCGCATCGTGTCGCTGCGCCATTTTTCGAGATTTTGGCCGTATCAGAAGGCCAAGCGCCAAGCGCTTGATTTGCTTCGATGAGGGAAAAAAGGCCGCAAAAACTGGAAATCCGCGCTCCGAGCGCGCTGGACAGTCGACAAGGTTATGTTAGGCTGACCATCGTCGAAAAGACAGCCCCGTAGAGAAGGGCAAGAGCGCACCCGCCACCGCATGAACGATAAGGCGGGACGTTCCGGAAACCAGAGGAGTGACATCGATGGCTGAAAAAGACTTCGAGATCAACACCACCGTCTACATCTTCGCGGGCGTCGGCGCCCTTCTGCTCGGCGGCCTCGGCGCTGCTGGCCTCGGCGGCGTCGCGAACACGCTTTCCGCCGCTGTTGTCGGCGCTCTCGCCGGCGGCATCCTCGGCTTCTACTTCAAATAAGCCGAACTGCTCTAGTCTCCCCCTGACCGGGCGAAAAGCCGGGAATCTCTGTCCGCGGGCTTCCTGACCAATCGTCCTAACGTAACGCCGGCGACCGCCAGTCGCTGGCGTTACTTTTTTGGCCGACCCTCAGAACGCTCGTCCGCGCGCCGGCTGGGGCTGAACCTGTCCGCACATAAGCACAGGCCGCCGCCTGCGGTAAATGCGCCAGATTGTCGCGCCCCTCCTCAATCGTCGAAATCGAGGTTCTTCATCCGGCCGAACACGCGGTCGGCGTCAAAATGATCTTCCTCCTCGACAGGCGGCGCGGCCGGGCGCTTGCCGAACACATCCTCGGTCGTCGTCGGCTCGTGATAGGGCGCGGTGGTGATCTCGGCCGGCTGCAGCGTCTGGCCCTGCTCCTCGAGCGCGGCGGGACGATCCTTGGCGGCGCGATTGACCTCGAAATCGAGATCGATCTGCGAGCACAGGCCCAAGGTCACGGGATCCATCGGCGCGAGCGCCGCGGAATTCCAATGGGTGCGCTCGCGCACCGCCTTCAGCGTGCTCTTGGTGGTGCCGACGAGGCGCATGACCTGCGCGTCCTTCAGCTCGGGATGGTTGCGCACCAGCCACAGAATCGCATTGGGCCGGTCCTGGCGGCGCGACAGCGGCGTATAGCGCGGCCCGCGTTGACGCTTGACCTCCGGCACCTTGACCTTGGAGACGGACAGCGACAGCCGATGGGCCGGGTCGCGCTCGCCGCGGCCGATCTCCTCGCGGGTCAGCTGGCCGGAGGTGATGGGATCGAGCCCGCGAATGCCGGCCGCGACCTCGCCATCGGCGATGCCCTTCACCTCGAGCGGGTGCAGCTTGCAGAAATCGGCGATCTGGTCGAAGGCGAGCGACGTGTTCTCGACGAGCCAGACGGCGGTCGCCTTGGGCATGAGCGGAGCGGTGCTCATCGATCGATTCTCCTTCAGATGCGCCAGATAAGCCGATCCCGCGCCGCGGGGCCGAAGCCGCGATTTTTACGGATTACCATGCGGGGGATGACCTCCATATAGACTGGCCGCCGGCGAAGCGCAATCGCCGATGCCGGCCTCGCGTCATCGAGCGCCTTCCCGCGCATGGGCGGGCCGCAATCCCCTCACGAATTCGGGCAGAGCGGAGCCGATCGCCGCGCCGAGCCGCGGCCCGTGGCGATGAAACAGCAGGCCGGCGGCGATGACGGCGACTCCTATGCCCGAGAGGGCGAAAGGAAAAAGAATCGAGTCCTTGAACACCTCGGACGCCAGATGGCCGAGATAGAGCGTCACGCCGAAAGCGCCGAAGACGGCGTAGGCGCGGCGCATCAGCACGAGCGACAGCAGCAGAAGGCCGAGATTGATCGCGCAATAGAGCGCCTTGCCGATCTCGTCGCCGCTGTGCTGCGCGGTCAGCCCGCCCCAAAAGGCGAGGAGCCCGGATAGATGCAGCCAAAAGGCGAAATCTCCGCCCCGCCAGCGCACGAGATCGACGAGCCAGGCGGCGGCGATGACCAGCGCGCCGAAAGCGAGGCTCACATTGGCGCGCTGCTCGAAGGTGAAGGACTCCTTGCCGACCAGCCAAGGCGTCAGATCCATCGACATGAACCACAAAGCGAAGGCGATAATCATGGTGAGGAAAGGAAAAGGAAAAAACGCGAGCGCCAGCGCCGCCGCGGCGATCGTCCCCAGCTCCATGGGCAGCCAGCTCGCGCGCACCCAGACATAAAAGTCGTGATAGGGGACGGCTTCTGTCGGATCATGCCCGCCGAGGAGCTGGAGCGCGAAGACGAAGAGCGGCGCCATGGAGACAGCGCATGTCACCAGCAGGCCGGCGGGCGTGCGCAGCCCGCGCCGACGCCACAGCCAGCCGCCCGCCGCAGCGAAGCCGACGCCATAGGCCAGCGAGGTGATCATCAGCGCGCGCGGCCCCCAGAGGCCGAAGGCGGTGGTGCTGAACAGGCTCATCGCGCCCATGACGATGAGCGCGCCCATATACCAGAGCACATTGACGACATCGAAGCGCGGCGCCCCCTCCCCCGCGCTTCCGCGCTCGGCGAGGAATTGCGCGAGCCGCCGATGGGCGTCGGCGTCTAGGACGCCTGCCTCCAGCGCCGCGCCGAGATCGTCCGAGGTGAATTTCGATCGGGCCATGGCGAATTCTTTCCGTCCAAGAAAATCATTCGGGGCCGGACGCGACCTCGGCTGCGCCGTCTCGCGCCCCGATTATAGCCGCTTCGCCCCGCATTCGCCCCTGCATAGCGCTCCAATCGGGACGAAAATGTGCGTTGCCGCATGCTCGAGCCCATGTCGGCGCCTGTAGAGGAAGCTGGAGGGGCGTCTCAGCCCCAATTTGACAGGACGCCCCCCTTTTGCCCATGTTCGCGCCCCGACGCGGGCCGGGCTCCCCCGGCGAAGCCATGAGGCGAGCCGCCCGCGACCGGATTTCTGAAGGACTGCTCGATGAACGTCGTCATCGTCGAATCGGCCGCCAAGGCCCAGACGATCAACAAATATCTCGGCCGCGATTTCAATGTGATCGCCTGCTACGGCCATGTGCGCGACCTGCCTCCCAAGGACGGCTCCGTCGATCCGGCCGAAGATTTCGCCATGAAATGGGAGAGCGACGCCAAATCGGCGAAGCGCATTTCCGCCATCGCCGACGCCGTGAAGAGCGCCGACACGGTCATCCTCGCCACCGACCCGGATCGCGAGGGCGAGGCCATCTCCTGGCATCTGCTCGACATATTGAAGAAGAAGAAGGCGCTCGGCGGCAAGCGCGTCGAGCGCGTCGTCTTCAACGCCGTCACCAAGGACGCGATCAAGCACGCGATGGCGCATCCGCGTGAGATCGACCAGGCGTTGGTCGACGCCTATCTCGCCCGCCGGGCGCTGGATTATCTCGTCGGCTTCACGCTCTCCCCGGTGCTGTGGCGCAAATTGCCGGGGGCGCGCTCGGCCGGCCGCGTGCAATCGGTGGCGCTGCGCCTCGTCTGCGACCGCGAGCTCGAAATCGAGAAATTCGTTACCCGCGAATATTGGTCGCTGGTCGCGCATCTCAAAACCAAGGCCGGCGAGCCCTTCACCGCCCGCCTCTCGGGCGCCGACGGCAAGAAGATCACGCGCCTCGACATCGGCTCCGGCCAGGAGGCCGAGGATTTCAAAAAGGCGCTGGAGACCGCCGCCTTCACCATTCGCTCGGTGGAGGCGAAACCGGTCAAGCGGCACCCTTACGCCCCCTTCACCACATCGACGCTGCAGCAGGAAGCCTCGCGCAAGCTCGGCCTCGCCCCGGCGCAGACCATGCGCATCGCCCAGCGCCTCTATGAGGGCGTCGACATAGGCGGCGAGACCGCCGGCCTCATCACCTATATGCGAACCGACGGCGTCGACATGGCGCCGGAGGCCATCGCCTCGGCGCGCAATGTGATCGCCAAGGAATATGGCGATCGCTTCGTGCCCAAGGTTCCGCGCAAATATACGGTGAAGGCCAAGAACGCGCAGGAAGCGCATGAGGCGATCCGCCCGACCGACCTCTCGCGCCTGCCCAAGCATGTCGCCAAGCATTTGGAGCCGGAGCAGGCCAAGCTCTATGAGCTGATCTGGACGCGCACCATCGCCAGCCAGATGGAATCCGCCGAGCTGGAGCGCACCACGGTCGATATCGACGCGCTCGTCGGCAAGCGGAGCCTCGAGCTGCGCGCCTCCGGCCAGGTGGTGCGCTTCTCGGGCTTTCTCGAGCTCTATCAGGAAGGCCGCGACGACGATCAGGACGAGGATGGCGGCCGCCTGCCGACGATGGCCGCCGACGAGCCGGCGACGCGCGAGAAGATCGAGGCCAGCCAGCATTTCACCGAGCCGCCGCCGCGCTACACGGAGGCCACTCTGGTCAAGCGCATGGAGGAGCTCGGCATCGGCCGCCCCTCCACCTACGCCTCGACTCTGGCCGTGCTGCGCGAGCGCGACTATGTGCGGCTCGACAAGAAACGCCTCGTCCCCGAGGACAAGGGCCGCATCGTGACGGCCTTTCTGGAGAGCTTCTTCACCCGCTATGTGGAGTTCGACTTCACCGCCGGCCTCGAGGAGAAGCTCGACAAGGTCTCCAATAATGAGATCGACTGGAAAGAGGTGCTGCGCGACTTCTGGGCCGATTTCTCCGGCGCCGTCGACGGCACCAAGGAGCTGCGCACCACTCAGGTGCTCGACAGCCTCAATGATCTCTTGGGGCCGCATATTTTCCCGGCCAAGCCCGACGGCTCCGATCCGCGCGCCTGCCCGGCCTGCAGCGCCGGCCAATTGTCGCTGAAGCTTGGCAAATACGGCGCCTTCATCGGCTGCTCCAACTATCCCGAATGCCGCTTCACCCGCACGCTCTCGCCGCCCACCGGCGAGGCCGCCGAGGGGGCGCGTCCAGGCGTGAAGGTGCTGGGCCAGGACCCGGAGAGCGGCGCCGAGATCACGCTGCGCGGCGGGCGCTTCGGCGACTATGTGCAGGAGGGCGAGGCGACCGAGGACGGCGAGAAGCCCAAGCGCTCCTCCATCCCCAAGAGCATTAAGCCCGACGAGCTGACCCTCGAGCAGGCGATCCGGTTGCTGTCGCTGCCGCGCGAGGTGGCCAAGCATCCCGAGAGCGGCGAGCCGATCGTCGCCGGCATCGGCCGCTTCGGGCCTTACGTCCAGCACGGGAAGACCTACGCCAATATCGGCCGCGACGACGATATTCTGACGATCGGCGGCAATCGCGCCATCGATCTCATCGTCACCAAGGAGAGCGGCGGCGGCGGATCGCGCTTCGGCCGCGCCTCCGACCCCGGCCGCGCCCTCGGCGACCATCCGCAGGGCGGCGCGATCTCGGTGAAGAGCGGGCGCTTCGGCCCCTATGTGAATTGGGGCAAGGTCAACGCCACTCTTCCCAAGGGAACCGATCCCGAGAGCCTGACGGTGCAGCAGGCGGTCGATCTTTTGGCCGCCAAGGCCAATGGCGCGCCCTCGGGCGGCGGCCGCGTGCTCGGCGAGCATCCGCAAGGCGGCGCGATCACGCTGCGCGACGGCCGCTATGGGCCTTATGTGAATCTCGGCAAGGTCAACGCCACTCTGCCGAAGAATATGAGCCCGGAGGATGTGACGCTGGAAGAGGCGATCCGCCTGATCGAGGAGAAGGGCGGCCCGGTGAAGGCCAAGAAGGCGCCGGCCAAAAAGGCCCCCGCCGCCAAGGCCAAAGCCCCCGCCTCCAAGGCTCCAGCGAAAAAAGCCGCCGCCAAGAAGGACATAGAAGAGAGCGACGAGGTTCCCTTCGCGGATTCGAAACCGGCGAAAAAAGCCGCCGCCGCCAAGGCGCCGGCCAAGAAGCCCACGAAAAAGGCCGCCTCGGGGAAGTGAGCGGGAGGCGGCCGCCGAAACGGCGGCCGCGCCGATCTCACTGCGTCAGCCTGAGCGAGCCGAGCCCTGTGCCGATCGTCGAGAAGGCGAGGTTGAGGCTCGCCGCATCGGTCGCGGCGAAATAGTGATCCTTGTTGGTCGCGCAATTCTTCAGCAGCGTCAGGCCCTCGTCGTCGATCGGGTCGTTCGGGATCGAGAAGCCGATAGTGAAGATCTCTATGCCCGCCGCCTTGGCGTTGGTGCAGGCCTCGAGCGTCAGCTCGTCCTGCATCTCGCGCGATTTGTCGTGATAATCCGACCAGCTGCCGGAAGCGGCGTTGAGAGCGGTCTGATAATCGACGCCATTGCCCTTCGATCCGTCGGGAAAGCGCTTGTTCTTCACACCGTTGTAGCTGTAGTAGCCCGCCGCCTCATAATCGGAGCCGGTGACGGTTCCCGGCGCGCTCGCCCAATTGTTGAAGCCGTCGGTCATGAACACGATGACCTTGTGATTATTGGCCACAGAATAGGGGCGTCCGCTGGCGAAAGGCTGGCTGGGCGATATCGTGCGCCAGCCCCACATGAAGCCTTCATGGAGATTGGTGTTGCCATTGGCGACGAGGTTGCTGATCTTCGACGTCACTGTGGACTGCGTCGAGGTCAGCTGCATGACGGTCTGCGTCGTATAATCCGGGCAATAGCTGTTCGGCCCGTCGCCGCCGCCCGCGGCGGCCGCGACATTGTATTTGCAGACATGGGTGAGCTCGTTCCAGTCGCCGCTCGCCACATCCGAGCAGGTGGTGGTGGTCGTCGTCGTCTTCTTGCCCTTGCCCTTGCTGGTGGTCGTTCGCGTCGTCGTCGTCACCGAGCCGTCGTCATCGATATAGTCGTTATCATATCCCGCATCCGGCTCATCGGGCGCGAGATAGGGAACGAAGAGCGTCTCGGGATCCGAAGGATTGGGCGTCGTGTCGAAGACATTCAGCGGATACACCGGCTGCTCGAAGCATCCGCCCCAATCCCAATATGAATTGATCGCCTTGAGCTTGGTGAAGATATCGAAGCGGCTGCTGAATCCCGCAGCCGTCGCCGCCGTCTGCCCGCCGAAGGCGATCCAATGTTGAGAATTGGCCCCTTTCTTGTCGACCCAGGCCACATTGCGCGTCGAGACGCTGGTCGGATCGACGGCGACGACCGCCGCGGCGAAGGGCGTGATGGCGAATTTCACGCGGTTCGGCGCCTTGGTGAACATTGTGTTGACGAAGCTGGTCGCGGCCGATTGCAGCGCTTGAATCTTCGTCGTGCCGCTGGTGCTGCGGGTCATGGAGCCGGAATTGTCCAGCACCAGCGATATCTCGTAGGTGTCGGTCGGGCTGACGCCGCCTTGCAGCGCGGCGCAGGAGGTCACCTGCGTCGACATGGAGGCCTGCCCGGTGATGTGCATGATCGTGGTCGCGACCTGCGCCTGCGCCGAGATGCAGAGCGACAGCCGATCGGTGGCGATGGACGCCGACGTCACTGTCGCCGTGGCGTTGCGATAATTGGTGGTGAGATAGACCTGCGCCTGGCTGCGCGCCTGCTGGTCCGTGGTGGAGCTGACAATGCCTTTGGCGACCGCGAGCACGGCCGCATCCGCCGCCTGCTGCAGCGAGCCGCGCGCCGCGGCGATGCGGCCGTAATCGATGCCGGCGCCGATCATCATGACCACCGGCACGAAGGTCAGACCGAGCACGATGGCGACATTGCCGCGCTGATCGCGCGAGAAGGCGAGAGCCGACCGCCCCGACGTCCATATTGGCCGCATTTGAAACTCTCGAGGTTCGTGTGGAAATCAGATTGGCTACGCTTACGGCAAATTTCTCATTCGGCTCTAAACCGAACCGAATGATTGCAATTGACGTTCGATAACCTCGAGAAAGCGTAAACGGAGCCGAATGGAGGCGGCGACGCTCGACGCGCTTTCGGCGACGCGGGGCCTATTGGAGTGTATATGACGACATGCCGGCGCCGGCCGCCCGGACAATTCCGCGGCCTTCGAGATCGACTTTGACGAAAAAAATCCGCGACCTCGGCGCGCCTCCCGCCGCCCTTCCCTCCCGCGAGGACATTCTCGCCTTCATCGCGCGAGAGCGCGAGGCGATGAGCCGCGCCGGCAATGCGGGAAAAATCGGCAAGCGCGAGATCGCGCGCGCTTTCGGCGTCAAAGGCGCCGATCGAATCGGGCTGAAGCGAATATTGGCCGAGCTGGAAGCCGAGGGCGCGGTGGAGCGGCGCGGCAAGAGGCTGGCCAAGCTTGGCGCGCTGCCCGCCGTGGTGCTGGCCGACATTGTGGGCCGCGACCGCGACGGCGAGCTGATCGCCGCGCCGGCGGAATGGGATTCCGACGAGCTCGGCGCGCCGCCGCGCATCCGCATCTCGGCGCCGCGTCGGCCCAAGCCCGGCGAGCCCCTGCCCGGCGTCGGCGACCGCGCTCTGGTGCGCGCCGAGCCGGACCGCGACGCCGGCCCGAATGATCCGCCCTACGCCGGGCGTGTGGTGAAGCTCTTGTCCAAGGCCCGGGCGCGCATCGTCGGCGTGCTGCGCGTCGCCGCCAATGGCGTGGCGCATATCGAGCCCGTCGAGAAGAAGCAGGCCGGACGCGAGATGGTCATAGCGGCGGAGGATCGCGGCGAGGCCAAGGACGGCGATCTCGTCTCCGTCGATCTCATCGGCAAGACGCGGCTCGGCGCGCCGCGCGCCCGCGTGCGCGAGACGCTCGGCTCGCTCGCCACCGAGAAGGCGATCAGCATGATCGCTCTACGCGTCCATGGCGTTCCCGACGAGTTCCGCGCCGAGGCCGTGGCGGAGGCCGCCTCCGCTCTGCCCGCGCGGCTCGAGGCGCATCGCGAGGATTGGCGCGAGCTGCCGCTCGTCACCATCGATCCGCCCGACGCCAAGGACCATGACGACGCCGTCTTCGCCGAGCCGGACACCGCGTCCGACAATCCCGGCGGGCATATCGTCACCGTCGCCATCGCCGATGTCGCCTATTACGTTCGCCCGCATTCGGCGCTCGACAAGGACGCGCTGGAGCGCGGCAATTCGGTCTATTTCCCCGATCGCGTCGTGCCCATGCTGCCGGAGCGCATCTCCAACGACCTCTGCTCGCTGAAGCCGAACGAGGATCGGCCGGCGCTCGCCGTGCGCATGCGCATCAGCGACAAGGGCCATAAGCTCGGCCACACGTTTCATCGCGTGATGATGCGCTCCAAGGCCAAGCTCAATTATGCGCAGGCGCAGGAGGCGCTCGACGGACGCCCGGACGAGATATGCGCGCCGCTGATGGACCGCGTGCTGGAGCCGCTGTTTCGCGCCTATAAATCAGCGGATCAGGCGCGTGAATTGCGCGCCCCGCTGGAGCTGGAGCTGCCCGAGCGCAAAATCCTGCTGAAGGCGGACGGCACGGTCGATCGTATCGTCGTGCCGCCGCGCCTCTCGACGCACCGCTTGATCGAGGAGTTCATGATCCTCGCCAATGTGGCGGCGGCGGAAGTCCTCGAGGAGAACCGGCAGCAGCTCATCTATCGCGCCCATGACGAGCCCTCGCGCGAGAAGGTGGCGGCGCTCTCCGAGTTTCTCGCGACGATCGGCGTGAAGCTCGCCAAGGGCCAGGTGCTGCGGCCCTCGCATTTCAACGTCATCCTCGCGCGCGTGCGCGGCAAGGAGCACGAGAATATCGTCAATGAGATCATTCTGCGCACACAGGCGCAGGCCGAATATACGCATGAGAATTACGGCCATTTCGGCCTCAATCTGCGCCGTTATGCGCATTTCACCTCGCCCATTCGCCGCTATGCAGATCTCGTCGTGCATCGCGCGCTCATTCGCGCGCTGAAATTCGGCCCCGGCGCCATGCCCGAAATCTCCGCCGGCGAGCTGGCTGAGATCGCCGCGCGCATCTCCGGCGCCGAGCGGCGCGCCATGGCGGCGGAGCGCGAGACCATCGATCGTCTCATCGCCGCCCATCTCGCCGAGCAGATCGGCGCGCGTTTTCCGGCGCGCATTTCCGGCGTCACGCGCGCCGGGCTGTTCGTGCGGCTGCTCGACACGGGCGCGGACGGATTCATTCCGGCGGCGACGCTGGGACGCGAATATTTCCGCTATGACGAGGCCGGCCATGCGCTGACCAGCGGCTCGGGCGAGAGCTTTCGCCTCGGCGACATCATAGAGGCGCGGCTGGTCGAGGCGACGCCGATCGCCGGCGCCCTGCGCTTCGAGGTGGCCAGCGGCTCGCGGCGCGGAGCGCCGATGAAGAGCGGCCGCCTCTCTGGCCGCGGCCGCGTCGAGCGCGCGAAGCAGAAGCGCCGCAAATAAGGCGGACGGGCCGCTGACGAAAATTTCGCCTCGAGCGAGATCGCCAGCGGTCGCAGCGCGATAGCGCCCGATATTTCATGCGCAGGACCAGCCGTCGCGGCCGGTCACATCTTCGGGGATGCGCATGAGGTGGAGGAATCTCGTCGCTATTCTATTCGCTCTCTTCTGCGCGGGCGCCGCCGCCGCGCAGACGCCGCCCGCGCGCACCGTCAAGGTCGCGGCGGTGGATTTCATTCCCGCCTGGGGCTCGCTCGACGCCAATATTCGTCGTCTCGCCGATGCGGCGGAGGAGGTCGCGCGGCAGGGCGTCGGCTTCGCGGTTTTCCCGGAGACCGCGATCAGCGGCTATTTGTTCAGCGATCCCTCGCAGATCGCGCCCTATCTCGACACCATCCCCGGCGACACGACGAAAGCGCTGCTTCCCGTGCTGGCGAGAACGGGACTCTATATGAGCGTCGGCATCGCAGAGCGCGACGCCGAGACCGGCCTCGCCTATAACGCCGCCGTGCTGCTGGGGCCGCAGGGCATAATCGGCAAATATCGCAAGAACGGGCTCAATCCGCAGGATCAGAAAGTCTTCGCGCCCGGCGATACGGGCGTGCCGGTCTTCGACACTCCGATCGGCCGCATCGCGCTGCTGATCTGCTATGACGACACTTATTGGCAATATGCGCGGCTCGCGGCGCTGCGGGGCGCGCAGATCATCGCCTGGCATTCCGTCTCCGATCGCGTGATGCCGGGAACGCCCGCCGCGCAATCCAAGGGCGATCACTCGACCGTCTCCAACGTCCAATATATGAGCGCGCAGAACGGCGTCTTCGTCATCGCGGCTACCCGCAGCGGCGTCGAGACCAATCCGCTCACCGGCGGCCGGCTCTATTACAATGGCGGCTCGAGCATTTGGTCGCCGCAAGGCCATAAGCTCGTTCAGGCGCCCGTCGTTCCGCCGGAGGAGCTGCCGCCGGGGCTTCACGGCGTCTATAGCGCTGAGATCGCGCCGACGGACGCCGATGCGCCCCGCGCCGAGCGGCTCGCCCTGCGCCGGCCGCAGCTCTATGCGCCCTGGCTGGCGCTGCACCGCAGCCCCGACGACGCCAACGCCACAAAGACGCGGCGCAAGGCGACGCTGATCGCGGCGCAATGGCCGGAGGGACCGTCGCTGATGGACCGGACGAAGCCGCCGAAAGGCGCGCTGACGGTGCTTCCCGAGCTGTCCGCTCTCCCCTCCGGCCTGCCGGCGGAGGAGATAAAATCCCGCGCCGAAGAGCGAGACGGCCCGTTCGAGCGCGCCCTCGGCGCCCTCGCCCGCGCCCGCAAAGCCTATGTGGCGGGGAGCTATCCCGAGCGCGCCGGCGAGCGCGTCTTTCATACGGTCGCGCTCGCCGGACCGGACGGCGCCATTCTCGGCCGCTACCGCGCGACGCATCCCGCGCCGAGCGGATGGGTGACGCCGGGCGACGAGATCGCCGTCATAGAGACGCCGCTCGGCCGCATCGGCCTCGCCACGGCGGAGGAGCTGGCGACGCCGGAGCTGGGCGCGCTCTACGCCGTCCAGCGGACAGACATTCTCGCCGCCCCGGCCGGCGCGCCGTCACCGCTGAAGGTCGAGATCGATTCGGCGCTGTTCAGCGTCGCCGATCCGCCGACCGGCCGCGCGGATTTCTTCCCCTATGCCGCCGCCAAGCAGAATCAGCTGTGGCTGGTGAGCGGCGGCCGCCGCGCGGGCGACGCCACTGCGGCCGGAATCTATGGGCCGGAGCCTGTCGTCTCCACACCGACGCTCACCGCCGCGCCGGGCGCTGCGGATGTGCGCCATCAGACGGAGATTCCGGCGGTCGGGACCTGGATCGATCAGAGCCAGCTGATCGCCGGCCAGCAGGCGCAATGGTTCGTCCCGCTCACGCAGCGGCAGGACAGCGCCTGCCTGAGACGCTGGCGCGCGGGCGGCGGCTGTCCGGGGCGGTGATCATTCCGAAAGCCATCCGAAGCGCCCATCGATGAAGAAAATGTGATGGACGCCCTGTCCGAACAAGCGCGCCGGACCGACGCCGACACGCCCCCGCACGGTTTCGACGAACACCATCCGATCATCGTCCGACTCGGCGCAATGCATATGGAATCCCGCGCCATGCTCGATGGTCTCGCCAGCGGCCGTCGTCGAATAGCAGCGACTCGCCCAAAGAAGGGCGGGAATGGCGCCGCCGGAGTCGGCGCGCCCGACCCCGACCAGCGCGTCGAAGGTTCGGAAGAGCTTGTCCAGCGCTTCGGTCGAAATCGAAATATCGGGCATTTGCGTCTCCGAAGCCGAAATTATCGCCGAATATGAACCGAAATGCCCCATAACGAGTGAATTTGGCGAGATCGCGCGCCGCCGCCCGCCTTGACAAAGGCGCCTGCGTCCTTATGGTGCCGGCCAATTCGCCGCCGGGTTCGTGAGGATCGGGACCGGAGCGAGAGTGTCCCCTCACCAGTTCAGGACTGACGGCAATGGCCAAATCCGCCATGATAAAGATCAAGCTTCTCTCGACGGCCGACACGGGCACCTTCTATGTGACGAAGAAGAACGCCCGCACCAAGACCGAGAAGCTCGTGTTCAAGAAATACGATCCCGTCGTGCGCAAGCATGTCGAGTTCAAGGAAACCAAGATCAAGTGAGGCGAGGCGGGCCAGCCCGCCTCTTCCGCCGCCGGGCGAGACCGCCGCCGCGGCTTTGAAGCTCGAAGACGCCCGAAACTTTCGGACGCTTCCGAAACGAAACGAGCCCGGAAACGGATTTCTCCGTTCCGGGCTCGTTTCGTTTCAGGCGGAGAGAAGATTATTCCTCGATCGTCACGCCTGCCGGCTGCGGCCGCCTTCGTTTCCCCCGAAACGAAGGCGGCCGACTGGCGCTGGCTTTAAGGAGGCCACTCCAACCAACGCCAGCCGGCCAACCCCACGGACCCAGGAGATGCGGCGGACCTGAGCACTCCGCAGGGTATTCGAAGTTGTCTGCCGATACGCATCCAACGCAAAAGCACGCCTTGGGTTCTTTTTCTTCTTTGCCCCCGACGCTGCCTGACGCGCACCACGTTTTGGCATGGCTGAGGTTAGCTCAGCTGCATAAAAATGCAACCATCTGGCAAAATTTTCTACAAGTTTCAAAATACGCCCATAAAAACAGCCTATTACGGAATAGCCCCGACACCGCCCCGCGCTTGGCCAGCGCCGCCTTCCACGACGCCTTTGCTCGGGATCGAGCTTTGTGGCAAACCCACCCGGCCGGGGGCCGTCGGAATGGATGCGCCATCCGCCGCCAAGCAGAAGCGCCGTCAGCGGCGCGGGAGGAAAATCGATGAAGTTTCGAGGTCTCGGATTGGCGCTCGCCGGCGCGGCGGCGCTGGCGCTGGCCGCCTGCAGCGGCGGCCGCGAGCCCAATGACGCCGTCGGCGCCAAGGTGCTGCGCAATCTGCTCTCCAAGCAGGGCGTCAACGGCAAGCTGATCTCCTTCAAGAAGATCGACGGCCGCGCGTTGAAGACGCCGAGCGCCGAGGCTTACGAATTCCTCTATGAGGCCGAGGTGCAGTTCCCGGAGGCCTATGAGGCCGATTGCTCGAATGAGCGCGAGCGCGGACGCTGCGCCTATCTCGGCCTGGCGGCGAGCCAGAGCTTCCAGAAAGGCGAGGTGCTGAAGGCCGAGGGCACGCTCCATTTCGTGCGATCCGACAAGGGCTGGGTCGGCGAAGACCAGAACGCTTATTGAGCCGCCCGCTCGTCGTGATTCCCGCCCGGATGGGCTCCTCGCGCCTTCCGGGCAAGGCGCTGGCGCCCATCGCGGGCCGTCCGATGATCCTGCATGTGCTGGAGAAGGCGCTCGCCGCCGCCATCGGCCCGGTCGCGGTGGCGACGGATTCGGACGAGATCGCGCGCGTCGTCTCGGCGGCCGGCGGGCGCGTGGCCGTTACGCGCGGCGACCACGCCTGCGGCAGCGACCGCATAGGCGAGGCGCTCCCGACGCTCGATCCCGAAGGCGCCCATGACGTCATCGTCAATTTGCAGGGCGACCAGCCGGACATCGATCCAGACGCGCTGGCGGCCGCGCTGGCGCCGATGGCGGACCCTTCGGTCGATATCGCGACTCTCGCGGCTCCGGCCGCGGCTGGCGAGCGCGACGACCCCAATGTCGTCAAGCTGATCGGCGCCGAGATCACGCCGCGGCGGATGCGCGCGCTCTATTTCACCCGCGCCCCGGCCCCGCATGGCGAGGGGCCGGACTATCATCATATCGGCGTCTACGCTTTTCGCCGGACGGCGCTGGCGCGCTTCATCGCTTTGCCGCCCTCCCCGCTCGAGCTGCGCGAGCGGCTGGAGCAGCTGAGGGCGCTGGAGGCCGGGATGCGCATCGACGCCATGATCCTGGACAAAGCCGCCCGTGGGGTGGATACCAGCGCCGATCTGCAACGACTGCGCGCGGCGCAGGACAAAGACGAACGGAGCCGTCGATGAGCGAGCGGCCGAAAATCGCCTATCAGGGCGAGCCCGGCGCCAATTCCGACATCGCCTGCCGGGACGCCTACCCCGACTGCGAGCCCCTGCCCTGCGCCAGCTTCGAGGACGCATTCGCGGCGGTGACCGAAGGCGTCGCGGCGCTGGGCATGATCCCGATAGAGAATTCGATCGCCGGCCGCGTGGCGGATATCCATCATTTCCTGCCCAACGCCGGGCTCTACATCATCGGCGAATATTTTCTGCCGATCCATTTTCAGCTGATGGCGCCGCGCGGCGCGACGCGCGAGACGCTGCGCGGCGTCTACAGCCATGTGCATGCGCTCGGCCAGTGCCGCCGGATCATTCGCGAGCTCGGCCTCACTGCCCATACGGCGGGCGACACCGCCGGCGCCGCGCGGGAAGTCGCCGAGTGGAAGGACAAGAGCAAAGCGGCCCTCGCGCCGCGCCTCGCCGCGGACATTTACGGTCTCGACATTCTCGCCGAGAATGTCGAGGACGCCGCGCATAACACGACGCGCTTCGTCATTCTGTCCAAGACCGCGAAATGGGCGACGCCGGGCAATGGACCGACGATGACGAGCTTCGTCTTCCGCGTGCGCAATGTGCCGGCGGCGCTCTACAAGGCGCTCGGCGGATTCGCCACCAACGGCGTGAACATGACCAAGCTCGAGAGCTATATGGTCGACGGCGAGTTCGCGGCGACGCGCTTCCTCGCCGATGTCGACGGCCATCCCGAGGAGCCGCCGCTCGCCCGCGCGCTCGACGAGCTGCGCTTCTTCTCCAAGGAGCTGGAGATCATCGGCGTCTATCCGGCGCATCGGTTCCGCCTCGAGAACAAGCGTCCATTCGAGTATGGCGATTAGCGACGCGCGATTTCAGCCGGCCCTCTCCCCGCAAGCGTGGAGAGGGAGAAGCCGCACGGCTCGATCATCCTGGAAACCGTAGGACAGCAGGACATTTTCAGACGGGAGAAGCCCATGGCCGCAGCCTATGACAATGACAATGTGTTCGCCAAAATCCTGCGCGGAGAAATCCCGGCGCATAAGGTCTATGAGGATGACGTGGCGCTGGCGATCATGGACATCATGCCGCGCGCCGAGGGCCATGTGCTGGTGATCCCCAAGGTTCCCGCACGCAATCTGCTGGACATCGACCCTGCGGCGCTCGCGGCGCTCATTCCGCGCGTTCAGCATGTCGCCAAGGCGGCCAAGGACGCCTTCGGCGCCGATGGCCTCACCTTGCAGCAGTTCAACGAGAGCGCCGGCGGACAGGTGATCTTCCACCTGCATTTCCATATTCTGCCGCGCTTCGAGGGCGTCGCGCTGCGCCCGCCGGGAACCATGGCCGATGGCGAGAAGCTGAAGGCGCAGGCGGAGAAGATCAGAGCCGCGCTCGGCCCGTTTCCCGGCTGAGCCGCATCACCCCAGAACCAGCACGGCGAAGCGCCGGCTCGCCGCATGGGCGAAGCGCTCGACCGGCGCGAAGAGCATGGCCGCGACGATCGAGAGCAGGATCGTCGCCGCCGAAATCGCCAGAGCGAGCGGCAGTGAGAGCCTGTCGCCGATAAGCGTGATCGCCGCGGAACTCGCTGTCACGATCACCACATAATGGACGAGATAGAGCGAAAAAGAGATTTTCGCGAGAAAGCGCGAGACGACGCTTTCGGAGAGGAAGCGCGACGGACCGCGCCAGCGCAGCGCCAGAGCGACGATCGCGACGGCGAGGATGACGTGGACATGTGACACGGCGCCGGCCGTCATGGTCCAGCAGGCGAGCGCATAGAGGGTCGCGGCCGCGATTATTTTTGCCGGCGACGAATCGAGCAGAGCCAGACGCCCCGGCGCCGGCGCGGTGAGCGCGCCGATGAGCTTCGCCTTGCCGATCAGCGCGCCGAAGAGAAACGCCGCGAGATAGGGAAACAGCAGCATCAGGAATGACGCGCCGATGGCGATCGAGCGCTCCGGCCGCTTCATGGACGGATAGCAGGCGAGCAGCACGAACAGCGCCAGCGAGCCGACCATCTCCCAAGGCATGGTCCAGAGAAAGGGCAGCACCGGCCCCCATTCGGAGGGCTTGGTGTAGACATTGCTGAGCGACCATTTCAACGCCTGCGCGAAGCTCAGCCCGGTCTCGCCGGCGATGGCGGTGAGGCCCGGCGCGAATTGCGCGGCCTCGCCGAGCCGCACGAAACCGCAGCGCTCCGCGGCGACGAGCAGGAGCACGGTCGCGACGATCGGCGTCGTCAGGCGGATGTAGCGGCGTAGCGCCGCCGAGAGAATATAGTCGCCGCCGCCGCCCGAGAAAAAGGGCGCGCTGAGCGCGGCGCCGGAGACGACGAAGAAGACGCTGACGTCGAGCGGGCCGTCGATGAGCCCCGCCGTCCAGCCATTGCGCAACATCGGAAAATTCTCGCCGAAGGTCTGCCAGATGGAATGGAACAGCAGAACGGAGAAAGCCGCCCAGCCGCGCAAGCCATCGAGCTCCCGCAGGCGCAGACGCGTCGATTGCGCGCGAGATTGCGACGAGGAGCGATAAGCGAGAATGTCGCCGGCGTCCTGGAGAATATCCGTCATGGATTCAATTCCAACGCTGTTGCGCTCGATCCGGCAGGCTAGAGGCGGCTGCGCGGGCCAGCAATAGATTTGCCGTTTCGTGTATGAAGTTTTTCTACAATGTGTTTAACAGCGCGGGCGTGGCGATAATGCGGCGACGCTTCAGACGCGGCCGAAGAGCCGGCGCAGCTCTGTCTTGGCCTTTTCCAATATGCGGCGGCGCTCCGCCGGCAGGCCGCGGCCGGCGCGATTGATGTAGAAAGTCAGCATGGACATCGCCGAGCGGAAGGGCGCGCTCTTGCGGCGCTGGCTCTTTTCCGCCGAGCGCTTCAGCGAGCGCGCTATGGCGCGGGGATCGTCCTGCGTGAAGACGTCGGGCTCGAGGTCCAGCGCATTGCTCTTGCGCCCGACCTCGGCCGACCAATAGGCGGATTTGCTTTTCTCGCCGCTCAGGCGGCGCGCGCGCTCTGGCAATGGTGGCCGCCGGGCTGGGAGACGCCGCGCAATGTCGCGCCGCTGAGGCCGGCGTCGCGATCCATTGCGAGATCGGCGAGCGAGACGATGCCGACGAGGCGCTTGCCACGATCGAGCACGGGCAGCCGACGCAGCTGCTGCTCGGCCATGTTCTGCGCGACGTCCTCGACGTCGTGATCCTCATAGCAATAGCGAACGTCTCTGGTCATGACGTCGCGTATCTTCGTCTCCGCGCTCTTGCCGGCCGCGATGGCGCGCAAGGCGATGTCGCGATCGCTGATCATGCCGACGAGACGATCGTTCTCGCCGACCGGCAAAAGGCCGATGTCGAGATCGGCCATTCGTTTGGCGGCGTCGCGGATCGTCTGATCGGGCTCGACGAGACAGACCTCGCGCGTCATGATGTCCTTGATCTTCATCGTTCGACTCCGTGTTTTCCCTGGAAACTTGCGGGGCCGGCGAAGGTTCCGCGCTTTTCAGCGCGCGAGCAGCGCGACCGCGAGGCCGCAGGCGAGCGCGAGCGCGGAAGCGGCCATGACGCGAAAGCCGAGGCCGGCGCCGCCGATCCACCATGTCAGCGCCGCCTTGGAGAGCGTGTTGACGGCGACGGCGAGGCCGATCGACGCCGCAGCGATATCGAGCGCGAGCGTCGCGCGATCGAGCCGCGCGACGGACAATGTTATGGCGTCGACATCGACGACGCCGGAGATCGCCGCGACAGCCAGCGCGCCGGCCCCGCCCGCCATTCGGGTGGCGAGACGCGCCAGTATCGCGACGACTGTGAGCAGCGCGCCGAATTGGAGCACCGCGCCGAGATCGAGAGGGTTCTGCGACGCATGGCTCACATCGGTCGAAGAGGCGACGGCGCGGCGCATGAAGAAGAGCGCGAAGGCGAGCATGACGACGCCGCCGGCTGCGAAAGGCGGCGCGAGAACGCCGAGGAGCTCGATGTCGATCAGCGCGACGACCGCTAGCACGCGGAGCGCCATTGTGGCGTTGGCGAAAAGAGCGCCGGCGGCGAAGAGCGGCGCCGCATCCCGCTGCTCGCGCGAGAGGCGCGCCAACGTCATCGTCGTCGCGGTGGAAGAGACGAGGCCGCCGGCTATCCCCGTCAGCGCCACGCCGCCGGCGCCGCCGGCCGCCTTCATCGCCACATAGCCGAGGAAGTTGATGACCGCGATCAGCACGGTCAGCAGCCAGATCTCATGCGGATTGACCGAATTCCACGGATCGACGGCGCGGTCCGGCAGCAGCGGCAGCAGAATGACCGTCATGGCGGCGAGCGTCAGGCCGGAGCGCAGCTCCTCCCAGCTGAGGCGCCGCAGCCAGCCATGGCTCACGGATTTCAGCGCCAGCAATCCCGCAGTGGCGACGCCCGCCGCGGCCGCGGCCTCGACATCGCCGACGACGGCGAAAGCGCCGAGCGCGAAGGCCAGCATCGCCGCGACGACCGTGGTCGCGCCGAAGGTCTCGTCATGGACGATCTCGCGATAGCGAAACAAGACGATCGCGCCAGCGAAAGCCATGAAGGCGAGGCCGAGCGAGACGGCGCCGCCAATGCCGGTCTGATTGCAGATCGCGCCCCAGACGGCGCCGAGCAAAGCCGCCAGCGCATGGGTGCGAAAGCCCGCGGCGCGCTCGCCCTCCTCGTCCTCGCGCGCCTGCCAGCCGCGCTCTAGGCCGATCAAAAGCCCGATCGCCAGCGCCACCGTCAGGCGGCGGAACAATTCGGTCGTCTCCATGCGCCGGCCTTCCCGAATAGCGGAACTTCACAATTATACTCGCGCTCCGGCGAACATGCGCAGCGCCGCCGGCGAGACGCCTTGTCGCAGATCGAAATAGCCGGCCCAGGGATCGGCGCGCAGCGCGGCGAGGCGGCGCTCCACCTTGTCGAGGCAATAGAAGTCGGCGCGCTCGATGCGGCCGAGCTCGTCCCAGGAGACGGGCGTCGCCACGGAAGGCGTCTCCCGCGCGCGCGGCGAGAAAGGCGCCACCGCGCTCGCGCCGCGATCATTGCGTCGATAATCGATATAGATGCGGCCGTGGCGCCGCGCCTTGGTCGCCATTGCGGTGAAGCGCGCCGGATCATCCGCGGCGAGGCGGCTGGCGACGCCTCTGGCGAAACCGGTGAAGGTCGGCCAGTCGAGCGCGTCATCCAGCGGCGCGACGACATGCAGCCCCTTGCCGCCGGTGAGCAGCGCGAAGCTCGCGAGCCCCGCCGCCTCCAGCAGAGCGCGAAAATCGCGCGCGGCGCGCTTCACCTCCTCGAAGGGCACGGACGGATCAGGATCGAGATCGAAGACGAGACGATCGGGACGCTCCAGCGCATCGAAGCGCACGCCCCAGATATGCAGCTCCAGCGCATCCATCTGCGCCGCGCCTTCCAGGCCGGAGAGATCGTCGAGGAAGAGAAATTCTTCCGTCTCGCCGTCGCTCCCGGCGAGTGGCGCGGCTTTGAGTCCCGCGGGCAGGCCGCGCCGATGATGGCGTTGGAAGAAGCAGCCATGCGCCGCGCCATTGGGACAGCGCAGCAGCGACAGCGGCCGCCCGGCGATATGCGGCAGAGCGAAAGGCGCGACGCGGCGCCAATAATCGACCAGCCTCTGCTTGGTGACATGAAGCGCCGCCGGATAGAGCGGCTTGTCCGGGTTGGTGAGGCGGATCATCGCCGGCCTCGCTTCGGCTCGCGAGGCGTTGGAGAACTCACCTCATTCGCCGGCTTGTCCTCGCGCAGACCGATGAAGGTCGGATGGCGCAGCAGCCCCTCCTTGGTGCGCTCCGTGTAATCGATCTCGACGACGAGCCGCGGCGCCACATAGCGCGCATGACGCGAGATCTCTGCCGGCACGGCGGCGAAAGGCGCGGTCTTGCGCGCATGCGCCCGCAGAGCGGCGCCGATCTGCGCGAGATCGCGATCGGAAAAGCCGGCGCCGACGCGGCCGCGATAGCGCAATTCTCCATCGACGAATTCACCGAGCAGCAGAGAGGCGAAGTCGCGGCCCTTCTTCGTCGAAGGACGATAGCCGCCGACGACGAACTCGTCGCGGCCGAGGCATTTGACCTTGATCCAAGCGCGCGTGCGCCGCGAGAGATAGGGGCGATCGACGCGCTTGGAGACGACGCCCTCGAGCCCCATGCGTCGGCATTCCGCGAGAAAGCGCGCTCCGGCGCCGATCACATGGCCGCTGTAGCGTATCGCCGCCGGCGGCTCGGCGAGCAGCGCGGCGAGATGATTCTTGCGCTCGAGCAATGGCGCATTGGAAACATCCTCGCCATCGAGCTCCAGCAGATCGAAGGCGTAGAAGACGAGCGCGCGCGGGCGCGCCTCCAGCGTCTTCTGCAGCAGGCCAAAATCGCTGCGGCCATTCTCCTCCAGCGCGACGATCTCGCCATCGATGAGCGCGCTTCTCATCGGCAATTGCGCGGCGGCTTCGGCGATACCCGAAAATTTCGCGGTCCAATCGAGGCCGGAGCGCGTGTAGACGCGGCACACGCCGCCCGCCGTCGCGACGAGCGCGCGATAGCCGTCGAATTTGATCTCATGCAGCCAGTCCTCGCCGGCGGGCGGCTCGTTGGCCTGCGTCGCGAGCTGCGGCGCGCGAAATTTCGGCAAGCGCGGCGCATGGGCCTCTCCTTCGGCGATCTCCGCGAAGCTGCGGCCCGTCGTCACGCTGCGCGTCCATTCGCGCGTCGGATCGAGATCGACGTCGGCCTGCCCATCCTTCATTTTGACGAGCAGCCAATTTTCTTTGGGCTCTTTCGCGCGACGCGGCATGCGCACCAGCGCGAAGCCGCCTCTCAGCCGCTCGCCTTCCAGCGTGAACTCGAGACGCCCATCCGCCAGGCCGCGATGCGGATCGCCCTTCGGCGCCCAGCGGCCGCGATCCCACAGCATCACCTCGCCGCCGCCATATTGGCCTTTGGGGATGGTTCCCTCGAAGCTCCCATAATCGAGCGGATGATCCTCCGTGCGCACGGCGAGACGCTTCTCGGTCGGGTCGAGGCTGGGGCCGCGCGTGACGGCCCAGCTCTTCAGCACGCCATCCAGCTCGAGGCGCAGATCGAAATGCAGCCGGCGCGCGCGATGCTTCTGCACGACATAGGCGCCCTGCCCTTGCGCGCGCACGGCGCCTTCCGGCTCGGCGGTGCAGTGAAAATCGCGCTTGTCGCGATAGGCTGCGAGCCGTTCGTCCTTCGCCGCGAGCGGCCGCGCGCGGGGAGAAGCGGGATGAGCCGATGATGAGCGCGCCGATCGACCCAAATTTGCGCTCCTTTCACGCTCACGCGCGCTTCTTGACCGCTCCCGTCTTTGCTGCGGTCTTGGCCGCCGCCTGCTTCGCGCGGCTCGCTTTCTTCGCCGGCTCGGCGGCGCGCGCCTTGTGCGCCGGCCGCGCCGCGCTCTCGCCGACGCTGCGCTTCAGCGCCTCGATGAGATCGATCACCTTGCCTGGACCGCGACGCTCCTCCTCGCCCGTGGTGACGATCGCCTGTCCCTCGCGCTTGCGCTCGACGAGATCGCGCAACGCCTCGGCGTAGGAATCCTTGAACGCTTTCGGGTCGAAAGGCGCGCTCTTGCGCTCGATCAGCTCGGACGCCAACGCCACCATCTCGGCGTCGCTCTCGCCTTCGCCGATCTCGGCGAAATAAGGCTCATAGGCGCGCAGCTCATTGGCGTAGCGCAAGGTCTCGACGAGCAGGCCCTTGCCGAGCGGCGTCACCGCGACGATGCTCTCGCGCCCGCGCATGGTGAGCCGGCCGATGCCGATCTTGCCGGCGCGGCGCAGCGCCTCGCGGATCACCGCATAGCCTTCGGTCGAGACGTCGCCTTCCGGCGCGAGATAATAGGGCCGGTCGAAGTAACACGGATCGATCTCCTCGCGTCCGACGAATTGCACCAGCTCGATGGCCTTGCCGCTGTCGAGCTTGATCTCGTCCAGCTCGTCCGGCTCCAGCACGACATAAGAATCGTCGCCGATCTCGAAGCCTTTGACGATATCGGCCGTGTCTATGGGGCCGACGCCGGGCACGACCTTCTCATAGCGCACGCGCTTGCCCGATGGCTTATGGATCTGATGTAGCGTCGTCGCCTGGGCGCTCGATGTCGCCGCATAGAGCTCGACGCCGATGGAGACGAGCGAAAGCCGCAGATAGCCTTGCCAATAAGCGCGCGCGCGTGGAGCCATGAGGTCGTACCCTTTGCTGTTCGCGCTCTCATCTAGCGCCGCGGCGCGCGCGGACGATGGCGGCGTTGAGCTCGCCGCCATAGATGAAGATGACTCCCGAGAAATAGAGGAAGACGAGCGCGATCATCGCCGAGGCGAGGCCGGCGTAGGTCAGCGCATAGCGCTCCGAGAAGGCCGCGAGATAGCGGCCGAAGGCCGCGCCCGCGACGAGCCACAGCAGCAGCGTCGCCAGCACGCCGGGAAGCATGTCCGCAAAGCGCCGACGCCCCGCCGGCAGCCAGGCGTGTATGGCGAAGAGCGTGAGCGCCAGAATGAGCGTCGCGACTCCATAGCGCGCCAGAGTGACCATCGTCTCGAAGGGCGCGAACCAATCGAGATAGCGCGCTGCGGCGTCGGTGATGAGCGGTCCGAGCACGACGAGAACGGAGAGCGCCAGCAGAGCCGCCGCGCTGCCGACGACATAGACGATCGACTCGAGCCGCAGCAGCCACCAGCTGCGCGTCTCCTGCGCCTCATAGGCGCGATTGAGGCCGATGCGCAGGCTCTCGAGGCCGCTGGAGGCGAAATAGACGGCAAAGAGCGCGCCGAAGGTGAGATTGCCGCCCTGCGGCTCCGTCGCGACGCGCTTGATCTCTCGCGCGATCGGCGCCGCGACCTCCTGCGGCCAGGCGTCGAGCAGCAGACGCCCCGCCTCGTCGGCGAGGCTCTTGGAGCCGATGAGGCCGGCGAAGGCCGTCACCACGATGAGAAAGGGAAACAGCGACATCAAGGTCGAGAGCGCGATATGGCTCGCAATGGCGAAGCCATCGCGCTCGACGAAATGCAGGAAGGCGTCGAGCGGGACGCGCAGCAACGCGGGCAGGCGCGCCGCCCAAGGGGCGAGCGGCCCGAGGGCGCGCTGGAAAACGGCTTTCTCGACATCGTCCAAGGCGCCGGCTCCCCGCGCTGATCGCGCGAGGGAATATAGCGCCGCGCGATCCGCGAGGCGGCAACTTTCGCCGCCGCGGCACGTTGACGATGGGAAGCGGCGGCGACGCTCCCGCGCCGCCGCCGGCCCGCTCAGACGCCGCGCCGCAGCACGCCGCCGACGAGGGCGACGATGAAGAGCACGATCGCCACCCAGAACAATATGCGCGCAGCGTCGATCGCCGTGCCGGCGACGCCGCCGAAGCCGAAGAAGGCCGCGATCAGCGCGACCACCAGAAAGACGACGGCCCAACGCAGAAGATCGCTCATCTCTTTCTCCCGAAACCGAGGATGATGGGTGATAACGCCGCCGCGCCGATCCGGTTTCCCGCCGAAAGGAGGCGCAGATGAGTCTCGGACAGAGAACGCAGCCCCGCCCCCGGCCCGGCGAGGAGCGCAGCTTCACCCTGAATTTCGGCCCCGTGCATCCGGCCGCGCATGGCGTGCTGCGGCTGGTGCTGGAGCTCGACGGCGAGGTCGTCGTCCACGCCGATCCGCATATCGGCTTTCTGCATCGCGGCACCGAGAAGCTGATCGAGGACAAGACCTATCTGCAGGCGCTGCCCTATTTCGACCGCCTCGATTATGTCGCGCCGATCAATCAGGAGCACGCCTTCTGCCTCGCCGCCGAGCGCCTGCTCGGCCTCGTCCCGCCGCGGCGCGCGCAGCTCATCCGCGTGCTCTATTGCGAGATCGGACGGCTGCTCTCGCATCTCCTCAACATCACCAGCTGGGCCTCCGATTGCGGCGCGCTGACGCCCAATCTCTGGGGCTTCGAGGAGCGCGAGAAGCTGATGGTCTTCTACGAGCGCGCGTCCGGCGCGCGCATGCACGCCAATTATTTCCGCTTCGGCGGCGTGCATCAGGATCTGCCGGCGGCGCTGATCGACGACATAGAGGCCTTTTGCGATCCCTTCCTCGAGAGCTGCGACGATCTCGAAGGATTGCTCACCGACAATCGCATCTTCAAGGAGCGCAATGTGGATATCGGCGCGGTGACGCTCGAGCAGGCCTGGGGCCTCGGCTTCTCCGGCGTGTTCCTGCGCGCTTGCGGCGCGCCGTGGGATTTGCGCAAGGCGCAGCCTTATGAATGCTACGAGGAGATGGATTTCGACATTCCGGTCGGACGCCATGGCGATTGCTACGACCGCTATTGCGTGCGCATGGAGGAAATGCGCCAATCGATCCGCATCATGCGGCAATGCGTTCAGAAGCTGCGCGCCGCGGACGGACAGGGCGCCGTCGCCGTCCTCGACGGCAAGATCACGCCGCCGCGGCGCGAGCAGATGAAGCGCTCGATGGAGGCGACGATCGAGCAGTTCAAGCTCTATAGCGAGGGAATCCACGTGCCCGCCGGCGAGGTCTATGCGGCGGTGGAGGCGCCCAAGGGCGAGTTCGGCGTCTATCTCGTCTCCCATGGGCTCAACAAGCCCTATCGCTGCAAGCTGCGCCCGCCCTCCTTCGCCCATCTCGCGGCGACCGACCGGCTCTCGACCGGCCATATGCTGGCCGACGTCGCCGCCATCGTCGGCTCGCTGGACATCGTCTTCGGGGAAATCGACCGCTGACAAGGAGGATGAAAATGCCGACCCTCGCAGAAAAAACATCCCTCGCAGAAAAGACCTGCACGCCCTGCCGCGGCGGCGTTCCGCCGCTCGGACGCGCCGAGGCCGAGGCGCTGCTCGCCGCGGCGCCGGACTGGACGCTGATGGACGAGGCGCGCCGCATCGAGCGCGGCTTCCGCTTCGGCAATTTCCGCGAGGCGGCCGAATTCGTGCGCCAGATCGGCGAATTGGCCGAGGCCGAAGGCCATCACCCGGACATCGCCTTCGGCTGGGGCTATGCGACGATCTCGTTGCAGACGAAGAAGATCGGCGGCCTGCACGAGAACGACGTCATCATGGCGACGAAGATCGACCGCATCTTCTCGCGCCGGCAAGGACTGCCCGCCGGCCGCATGTGAGCGACGCCCCGCCTTTTCAAACGCCCCGCGCTCTTGTAGATATCGAGGCGAAGTCCCGGTAGCTCAGCAGGATAGAGCAACGGTTTCCTAAACCGTAGGTCAGGGGTTCGAATCCCTTCCGGGACGCCATGCGCGTCTCCCCCTCGCGAGGAAGCAAAAGCTCAAAGGCCCTTTTTTTCTGCGAAAATCTTCGCCATCGCGCGAAATCGTTCGAGGTTGTGAGGAATGTATTCCTGCGTATAAAATTCGCGCATATGCCGCTGCAGCTCGGGATTGTCGTGAACGCGCATGAGTATCCACGCGTAAAAAAGCTCTTTTTCATCACGGTCGGCGTGGGGCCGGAATGCGGACAGATGATCGATGACCAGATTGGCCTCGCCCACGATTTCATGGGCGCGACGATCGCCGATCCAAATTTCTTCGTGCAGAAAGCTCTCCCACCGAACGTCGGGCTGCTTCTTGAACAAGCGCACTTGGTGCTCGGTCGTGCTCTTGGCCATGCCGCGCAATGTCTCCGGCTCGTAATCGGCCGGAACGTCGCCGATCAGATTGTGGCGGAGAATCTTGGCGGCGGTGGCGGCTTCCGGCGCCGATTCGAATGAGATCACATCGGCGTCGAGCGGAGCGAGAAGCTCATCCGCGTCGATATGGAGCACCCAAGGACGGGTCGTGGCCTCCGTCACCCGGTTGCGCGCATGGGCGAAGCCATTGTCGAATAAATCGCTCCTGGGCTGAACGACGACCTGCGCCCTGTCGCCATAGATATCGCGAACGATGTCGATCGTCCTATCGGTCGACCCCATGTCGAGAACATGAATTCGCTGAAAATACGGCGCGAGCCTCAACAAGCACTTTTCCAGGAAAAGCTCCTCATTGAAGACAATCAAGCAGACATCGATTTCTCCCAAATTGACTGCGGTTCTGGCCATCTACCGAATGTCCTTCGTCCACTTGGGGAGGAGCGCTCGCCACTGGAGCGGCTGCATCTATCGGCGCCTGAATATCACGGCGCAAACGCGCTGAGAAGAGAACCCTCTCGGCGATGAGACTTCATAAAGGAGCCGGCAGCTTGCTGCGATGCAGCGAAAGACCTCACGAAAAATGCCGCTCCTTCATCAAATCCACCTCGAGCCGAGCTTGGAACAGCGTGGTTTCGATGTCGTCGGTGAGCGGCAGACGGAATTGGCCGACGCCCGAAATCGCGCTGCGCGGGTATTGATAGAGCAAGGAAGCGCCGTCGGCGTCGCCGCCGCCCCCGCTCGTCGAGGCGACGCGTGGCGTCGACTGCAGCCGGTCGAAGGACGCCTGAATCGCGTCGAAACGGCGCAGCGAGTGTTCGTGCGCCGCGGTGATATGGCTGAATATATGCTGGAGCCGATCATGCAGCGCCTGCGGGACGTCCGGCGACGGCATTTCCAAAGGCGATCTGTTCGGCTCGAGGTCGAAAGTCCCCAGCTGATATTGCGGCCGATCCGCCACCCGCACCTGCACCGAACGCATTTTCGCGCTCGGCGTCGCAAAGGCGGCCACCTCGCAGTCGAAACCATGAAGCCCATTGCCGCCGAGCCGCTGGGCGATATCGTCCCGATACAGATTTGCCTTGGTCCTCTGAACCACCTCGCCGTCGAGCAGAATTTCGAGCACGACCGGCTCATTCTGTTTGGCGTCATAGATCCAGCCACGGACACGCTTGGCGCTCACCTCGTCGACGACGCCGGCGAGACTGCCGCCGAAACGAAGACTATGCGCGGCGACTTCCCTGTCGCGAAAAGTACGAACGGCAATCATCCGCCCCAGCCATTCGATCAATGTCATGCCGCTCTCCGTAGCTCTCGGCGAATGAAAAACGAATTTGCCAGAGACAGTCAAGATTGCGCGTGGGCGCGATCAGAACTGCCGATAGGTGTGCTCGCCATCCAAGAACTCGAAAATGCGGCGCGCGCAATCGTTCCACGACGGCATAGCAATTCCTTTCGAGGGTATAGGCCCGCTCGCGAGCTGCTCGCGCACGGCGGCGGCGAGCTGCGAGGCCGAGCCGGCCGAAAAATAGCGCGCATGCTCGCCGCCGAGTTCGGCGAAGACCGGAAGGTCGCTGAGCAGGAGAGGCGAGCCGAAATGCGCCGCCTCGTATATCGGCAGGCCGAAACCTTCCGCGATCGAGGCGACAATGGTCGCCGTCGCGCTCTGATAGAGCCGCGCGACGTCGGCCTCTGGCATGAAGCCGAGGTAGAAGAAGCGCTTTCCCTTCTCGTCGTGGCTGTCAAAGCGTCGCAGCAGCTCGTCGACGCTCCAGCCGGCCTTTCCGACGAAGACCAGCGTCGCATCGACGCCCGACGCCCATAGCCGCTCGAAAGCGTCGAGAACATAATCGTGCCCCTTGCGCGGCTCGATCGTGCCGACCATCAAGAACAAATTCTCGCGGTCGGCGAGATCGGCGGTGACCGCTTTGACCGGAGCCGACGCTTGCGCCTTCGAGGCGAAATCGGCGCCGAGCCGCGCGTAGCCGATGCGCAACCCCGACCGTGGCGTGATCCCGCTGCCTTCGATCCACTCGATGAGGCCATCGGCTCCGCTCTGCGACGTGCAGATCAGCCCGGCGCCCTTCTCGAGCAGCAGCGTCAGCCAGTTCGTGACCGAAATTTTTACATGGTCGAGAAACAAATCGGGATGTTGCAGCGGCAAGATGTCGTGAACGAGTCCGAACGCCGCGCCGCCGATCTGATCGAGACGATCGATCGGCTCTCGCATCCAGTCGGCGAGATGCCAAGTCCCGTCGGCCATCAAAATTTTATCGAAAGGACGAAGATCCAAGACGCCGAACCGCACATCCTCTACTTCGACCGGAGCGCGAGCGCCGCAGCTCTGCGCATAGTCGTCGGCGTAGATCAGGCCGGCCTCGGTATAAGCGAAGGCCTGCGGCCGCAGACGCGCATCGTCCCAGGAATACGCGGCGCGCGTGATTTCACGCACGACTCGCTGAACTCCGGTCTTGAGATCGCCCTCCCTGATATGGGTCACGTCGATCAGCAGCCTCGGCGCGAGCTCGGAGCGCTCTTGCCGAACATAAGAACGCGCGATCTCCTGAACGAACTCCTGCGTGATCGGCGCGTCCCGCAAGAGACGAGCGATCGTCTTGCTGACCTTCTTCGGACCGCAAGTCTCGGCGTGCTCGGTCATCGCGACAACGGATCGCACGAATTTTTCGGCGATCTTTTCGGGATTCAGCACTTCCTCGCAGTAGCGGAGCGCCGCTTTGCCGTAAGCCTGCCGCAGCGCAGGATCGCCCGCGAGCGCATCGAGCGCCTCGACGACGGATTCGGGCTGGTAATTGTCGAGCGCGACAGCCACCTGCGCAGGCAGCTCCGCAGACGGCCCCATGCGATTATATATGAAAGGCGCCCCATTCATGAGCAGATTGAGAATCGCTCCCGAGGTCTCGCCGCGGGTCAGCGTCCGCAATTGAACGCCGATATCGGCGGCCACAATGTAGAGATCGTAGATCTCCTTCTCGACATAGCCGGTGATTTGGATATCAGACCGCCCGCCGATGGCGCGCAATACCCCGCGCGCATACGGCGAGTCGTGATTCACGCCGCCTTCGAGCTCGCCGACGAGAAGCAACCGTGCGTCGCCAGATCGGCCCGCTATCGACCGCTTGAACCCTTCGATCAGTTCGAGCACGCCTTTCGTATGAGCGACGTGACCGAGCGAGATAATGACGAGCGCCTCCGGCGGGATCGCGAGCGCCTCCCGCGCCTCGGCTCTGCTCGGCGCGCTTTCGCGCGCCACCCCGGCGCGATATTGCGGCAGAACGACGATTTTGGGCGCGGCGGCGCGGCGCGAGGCGGCGACCAGCACATCATGCGCGAAGCGCGAGTGAACGATGACGCCGAGGCTGCGATGCGTCGCCGTGGCGCTGCAAGGCAGAGCGTCGACGAGCGCGCGCGCCGTGCGGTCGCCGCCCTCGCCGGCGAGCACGATGGCGCGCGCCGGACCTCCATGCTCCTGGATCATGCGACGGATGAAGGCGTCGGGATTGCCGGGGTCATAGGACAAATAGCCGAGATAGGCGTCGTGAATGACGACGACGCCCGGAAAGCTCTCGATATAAGGGAGCATATAGTGGTGAAACGGCGAATTGCCGAGCTGATAGACGATCGCGTCGTAGAGATGCGCCTTGAACGGAAATTGCGAATGGTGCCAGATCGGCATGTCGTCGAAATTGGTCTCGACCTCGGCCACATCGTCGACAAAAATCTCGAAGGACGCGAATTTAGAGAGCGCGGGTAGAAACTCGGCGCTGTAATCGGCGACCCCCGTTTTCGCTAAAGGAAGCGGCGTGAACATCGCGATGCGGGGCGCCCGCCCCGCCACGCTCGGCGTCTTGCGTCCGCTGCGCGTGGCGAAGGTCTCCTCCCAGGCGTCGAGGGCGCGACGGGCGCTCTTCTCCCAGGTGAAGAGCGCGGCGCGCTCGCGAGAATAGGCGCGCATGCGCTGCAGCTCGCCCTCCTTGGTGAGCGCGCGAACCATTGATTTCGCCATATCCGCCGGCTTCTCCGCATCGAAGCGATAGGCCGGATCGTCGACGATCTCCGTCAGGCTGGAATTGTCGCCGACGAGCACGGGCGCGCCGCAGCGCATCGCTTCGATCACCGGAAGACCGAGCCCCTCATAGAGAGGGGGGAAGACGAAGAGCGAAGCGGCGTTGTAGAGCTCGACGAGCTCGTCATCCGACACGAAGCCCGTCGTCACGACGAGCGGCGCCACGCCGAGGCGCGCCGCCTTCTCGCGTAGAGCGAGCGCTTCGGCGCTTTTGATGTCATAAACGATCAGGAGCTTGTATTTATCCGCCAGCTCCTTGTTGGCGATGGCGAAAGCCTCGAGAGTCCCATCGAGATTCTTGCGGAAGTCCGGCCCGCCCACATAGAGGATGAATTTCTGCCCGGGGGCGAAGCGGCGCCAAATGGCCCCGCGATGCGCCTCGGAGGCGGAGAGGATGCGGAAGTGATCCGCGACGCTGCCGAAGATATTGACGACACGCTCCGGCTTCAGGTGAAAGAGCCGCTCGGCGTCCTTCTTCGTCGCATCCGATATGGCCAATCCGACATCGAGCTGCGGGACCAGGCTCGACGTGCGCTTGTACCAGAGGGCGACCTGCCAGTCGGTGAGATATTTGTCTGGATAGAGGAGCGGAATGAAATCATAGAGCGTGGCGGATCGGATGATCGGCGGCTTGGGAAACTCGATGAAAGCCGCCGCCGCGCCATAGACGCTCTCGCCTTCGAAGACGCTCGAAATGTGATAGACGTCGGGACTGACCGTCTCGATGCGATCATTGCGCAGCACATTGGCGACCTGCTCGCGCCTCTGCCGTTCGTGCCAATCATATTGCACGCTGGGATAGTCGTGCAGAATCAGATTGCCGAGATCGTCGAGCTTCGCGATTTCCGAGATCAGATCGGCGGACTTGTCCAGATAATGCCGGTTGAGCAGAAACATGAAGTCATGCTCACGGCCAATTCTGACGATTTCTTTCGCGAGAGAGAGAGAATAGCGCCCCATGCCTCGGGATTGCGCCTCAGTCTGACAGCATTGCAGATCAATCAGTATCTTCATCGCGTGACCCTGGCAGCGCGCATCTACCCCGACGTCGAATGGCGAGCATGACGCCCGCCTTCTCACGGCGCGAGCATTTCGATAGGAAATCAGCGCGGAAGCGGCTTGGAAAAACTCGGCTCCGTCGAAAGCGTGTCCGCCGGCGCCGCGCCGCGTAGCCGCCTCTCGGAAAGAGAGTCGACGCCGCGCGAGCGTTTTGCATCGAAGCTATGTTCTGGTCAAGTTTGGCTAATTGGGCCAGCGTCTCAATTCGAGACCACACGCATGCCGTGCGGCTCGATAGACGGCTTCGCCCGTGGAAATTCGAGGCGAGCCCCATAAAAAAAAGCGCCCCTTTCGAGGGGGCGCTTTTCTTTTTCTCATTCGCGCAGCGGCGCGATTTACGCGGTCTGCTGGATCGCCGATAGCTTCCAGGCCTGCGGTCCCTCGCCGGCGGGACGGCGGAAGGTCCACACTTCGGTCGATTGCGTCGGCTGGGCGGCGTCGCCGGAGACGATCTTGCCGGTCGCGCGATCGATGAAGAGATCGATCAGCGAGAAGCGCATCGCCACGGTCGCATAGTCGTCCGAGCCCTCACGCCAGGCCTCGGAGAGGTCGCCCTGCAGCAGCTTCACATCGGAGATGCGGTTGATGACTCCCTCGCGCGCATTGGCGCGAATATCGTCGGAGAAATAGGAGACCATTTCCGGCATTGCGAGATCGTGCAGCCGGCCGATATCCTCCTGGCTATAGGCGGATTGGGCGTCGGCGAGCACGCGCTCGAAGGCGGTGAAATCCTCTGGACGCAGATTCAGAGGCTCGCTCTTCGGGTGCTGGGGAGCGCCGCCGCCGAAGCCCGTGCCGCCGCCGGTGAAGGCGAAGGCGCCCGGACGCGAGCCGCCCCCGGCACCGCCCATCGCGCCGGCGAAGCGGCGATTGGCGAACCATTGAAAGGCGAGCCGCGCCAGAACGACGATGATCGCGATCTGCACCAGCAGGCCGATGATGGAGGCGAGGCCGCCGAGGCCGCCCATCAGGCCATTGCCCGAGAGAAGGCCGAACAGGCCGGCGCCCAGCAGGCCGCCGGCGAGGCCGCCGAGCAATCCACGGCCGAAGGAGCCGCCGAGCGGGCTGGCGGCGGGAGCGGCGGCCGGGCGCGGCGGCGCAGCGGGCGAAGGCTGCGCTTGCGGCTGCGGCGCGATGCTGCGCTCCATCGGGGCGGCAGGGCGCGGCGCCGTCGTCGTCGCGGGCGGCGCGGAGAAGGTCCGAGTTCCGCGGCTTCCCGAGCTGGCCCCGCCGCCCATCTTGGCCTCGGCGAGCGCCGGGGCGAGAGCGATGAGCAGAGCGAGCGCGAGCGCCGGCAAAGATTTGGAATGCGATGTCCAAGTCGACATGACTATCCTCGAGCGGTTCGCCCAGAGATGAGGAATCACTCGGGCGCAATCTATATAGGAATGCCTCGACCTTGCGGCAAAGGGCCGCGCGGCCGGAAGGCGAAATCGGCTTTCGCGCTCATGAAATCAGAAACTGTTCTAATTTTTCATTTAGAACGAATTTCGAACGCGGCCCGTCGAACGCGGCTCTTCGAACGCGGCTCGTCGAACGCGGCACCTGGAGGCTCGATGCGCGTGACGCCGAAACTGATCTTCGTCGCCGCCGTGGCGCGCAATGGCGTCATCGGCGCTGGAGAGCGCACGCCCTGGCGGCTGAAGAGCGATCTCGCGCGCTTTCGCGCGCTCACCTGGGGCAAGCCTATGCTCATGGGGCGGCGCACATTCGATTCGATCGGGCGCGCCCTGCCCGGCCGCGAGACCGTCGCTCTGTCGCGCGACGCGCGCTTTCGTCCCGAGGGCGCCTATGCGGCGCGCAGCCCGGCGGAGGCGCTCCGCCTCGCCGCCGAGCTGGCGGAAATCATGAGCGCGGCGGAGATCATCGTCGCCGGCGGCGCGGAGATCTACTCCGCCTTTCTGCCTCATGCGGATGTGATTCACCTCACCGAGGTGGCGCTGACGGTCGCCGGCGACGCGCTGTTTCCGACGCTCGATCCGGCGGAATGGCGTGAGACGGAGCGCGAGACGCCCCCGCGAACGGCTGAGGACGAGGCGGATTTCCAATATATTCGGCTCGAGCGCCGGTGAGCGGTCGATCGGCTGCAGATAGTGCGCAAACAGCTGTTGCAGGTCGGAGAACCTGAAGCTATAAACCGCCTCGACCAGCGGCGACCGCTTCGCGGACGCCAGATCGGAGTGTAGCGCAGCCTGGTAGCGCACCTCGTTCGGGACGAGGGGGTCGGAGGTTCGAATCCTCTCACTCCGACCAAAATTTTCACAGATCTTCAAGGGTATAGCGACTCGGCTCGCGCCGAGCGCGCCTCATCCGCCGATGGTCGCGAGATAATTCCGCGACAGCGTCGGGAGATCGGCGCGGAAAGCCGCCGCGAAAGCCGAGGCGAATCCCTTCCCCTCCTCCAGCCCGCGCAAAAGCTCGGCGAAGCCCGCTTGATCCTGCGCCTTCAGCCAAGCCACGAACATCGCGGCTTGGCGGAAGGCCAGCCGCTGGCGATAGACGAGATCGAATCGCGCGAAATTGTCGCCGCGCTCCTCGGCGAAGGCGATGGACGAAAAATCCCGCCAGACGCCCTGCTCGCTCATGACCAGCACATGTCCGTCGCGAATGCGCGCCCTCGCCTCGTCCTCGCTCATCTCCTCTGCGCCGGCGCCGCCCGAGATCATGACAGCGAGGCCTTCCACGAACCAGCTCGGCGGACGCTCCGCCCATAATCCCCGCCAGCCGAAGAAGTGCGCGTGCGAGAGCTCATGCGTCAGCACCGGCGCGAGGCGGGCGCTCTCGGCGCCGCAGAGGGTCGGCGAGAGCACGACGCTGCCGGACAAGGCGACAGCGGCGATGCGGGGATCGCCCGCGCCATTGGCCTTGGCGTAATTATCGTAAGAGCCATAGACGCCGACGATGGGCGCTCGGGCGAAAGGGCGTCCATGCGCATTCTCGACGCTGCGAATCGCCTCCGGCAGCATGAGGCCGACGATGGTGGCGCAGCCCTCGGCCGCCGGCTCGAAATGCACGGGCGAATCGGCGGCGAGCGCGGGCAGCCATTTCGGATCGTTGAGCGCGGCCAGCGCGAAATTCCACAGGCGCGGGGCCGCGCCGAGCGCGAGGGTAACGATGACCAGCAAGGTCAGCGAGAAAAAAGGTCTCATGACGAAAAATCCGCGCGGCGCGCCGCCTCTCGACGGCTGAACGCCAAATCGATCGCCGGCGCGAAAAAATATGCGCCGGAGCTTATTACAGGAAAGACGTCAGCGCGAGCCGATCGAGACCGGCGTCCAGCCGCCCGCCTCCATCTCCACGGCGAAGGAGACGCCGCGGGCGATGAGCTTGTTGCGGTCGGAAACGCCGGCGACGGGCGCGCGGTCCGATGTCGCGATCTCTGCGATCGGCGCGCCCGCGGGCGCCGCCTGGTCCGGCCGCGCCAGCCCGCTGATTCGGCCGGCGACCGGGGCGCGCACCGGCTCCTCGCCGATGAAGCCCAAAATCTCCTCCGCCTCGACGCGCTCCCCGATCGTCTTGCGCGCGGCGAGCGCGCCTTCCGACATCGCGATCACTTCCCAATAGTCGAGCGCGAGGCGATCCGCCTCGCGGCGGCTCGGCGGCGCGTCTCCGGCGCGCAGCACGGCGCCCGGATCGAGCCCCTCGGTCGCGATGACGAGATCGCAATCCACGCCGGCGACGAAGCCGGAGCCGACGCCGATCGTCAGCTCGGCCACATTGGCGATAGAGCGGGCCGGGCGGCCGTCATGGTCCGGCGCGGAGATAATGACGTCCCAGGGCCAGCGCTCCACCACCTCGTCGAAAGGCCGCAGCAGAAGCGGCAGAAATTGCCGGGTCTGCATGCCGCAGAGAAATTCCGTCGGCCGGTCGGCGCGGCGCGCCTCGACGCCGCCCAGGGCGGCGACGCCGTCGAACCAGGCGTCGGCGTAGCACATGCGCCGCCTCAGCGCCCGCGGCGGCCGCTCCTGATGGAGCACAGTGGCGTAGCCTTCGCCGATCAGACGCCTCGCCACCGCCGAGGCCCTTTCCCCGACGCCGCAGACGAGGATGCAAAGCTCTTTGTTCATCGACCCTTCTCAGCCTCGACACGCCTGCGACGTTTCGCTGTGTATCATAATTACATATTGCAGCGCAACCAGCTCGCTGCGCCGCAAACCGGAACCGCGCCGCCTCGCGATCGCGAGGGATGCGAGACGCAGCCGCCTGCTGTATAGCAGAGCCTCCAGCGATCCTGCGCGCGCGAAATGACCCATACTCACACTCTCGCCGTCCGCGTCTATTACGAGGACACGGATTTCTCCGGTCTCGTCTACCACGCCTCTTATCTGCGCTTCATGGAGCGCGGCCGCACCGAGCTGCTGCGCGATCTCGGCCTCGGCCAGCGCGAGCTGCTGGAGGCGCAAGGCGGACTGTTCTTTGTCGTGCGCGCCTTGACGATCGATTTCCGCAAGCCTGCGCAAATGGACGATTCCCTCATCGTCGAAACGATCGTCCGCGAAGTGTCCGGCGCCTCCTTCGATCTCGACCAGCGCGTCATCCGAGGCGAGGAGCCGCTGGTTTCGGCCCAAGTGAGAATTGCCGCGGTGGAAGGCGGCCGGCCGCGCCGCATGCCGGCCGATGTGCGGGCGAAGTTCCTCTCCGTCGCCAGCCCGCGCGGCGCGTGACCTTTACGGTCCATTAAGCCTTCCACTCATATTTTCCGATTGTGCGGCGCATCCAGGACAAAATCTCGGCGGATTCGCGCTCCATACCGCTCTTGCCCCACAGCCTTCGGCGCGGCGCTGCGGGAGCGAGCGCGACGTGATTGGCCTTTATCCGCGCCTCTAGTCCCGGCGCGGGCGGGAGCCGAGGATTTCCGCCGCTCGCCGCCAGAGTTTCGCCGCCGACCCCGCGACTTCCGAGGACGACTTTCATGAATCCAGCCGAAATCGCCGCCCCGCTCTCCGGCGCAGCCGCCGAGGTGTCCATCTGGGGCATGTTCTGGGGCGCGCATATCGTCGTCAAGCTGGTGATGGTCGGCCTGCTGCTGGCCTCGGTCTGGTGCTGGGCGATCATCGTCAACAAGGCGCTGCTGTTCTCGCGCACGCGCCGCGCCATGGACCGCTTCGAGGAAGTGTTCTGGTCCGGCTCCTCGCTCGAGGATCTCTACGCCAAGCTGCAGGAGCGCCCGGCCGCAGGCATGGGCAGCCTGTTCATCGCCGCCATGCGCGAGTGGAAGCGCTCCTTCCAGAACGCCGGCGCCTCCTTCATGGGCTTGCAGGCGCGCATCGACAAAGTGCTGGACGTCTCCATCGCCCGCGAGGTCGAGAAGCTCGAGTCAAATCTCCTGGTGCTGGCGACGGTCGCCTCGGCCGGCCCGTTCGTCGGACTGTTCGGCACGGTGTGGGGCATTATGACCTCCTTCCGCTCCATCGCCGCCTCCAAGAACACCTCGCTCGCCGTCGTCGCGCCCGGCATAGCGGAGGCGCTGCTCGCCACCGCCATCGGCCTCTTCGCCGCCATTCCGGCGCTGGTCGCCTATAACAAGCTGCAGGGCGACGTCGCCCGCACCCAGGCGCGGCTCGAGAGCTTCGCCGACGAATTCTCCGCCATTCTGTCGCGCCAGATCGATCAGCACGCCGGACAGTCCGGCCGCGATCGCGCGGCCTGAGCGGGAGAGGCGAGAATGGGAGCGTCGGTCGCCGCAGGACGCAAGGGCTCGGGACGCCGCCGGCGCGGAACGCCGCGCTATGGCGCCATGGCCGAGATCAATATGACGCCCTTCATCGACGTGATGCTGGTGCTGCTCATCATCTTCATGGTGGCGGCGCCCTTGCTCGCCACTGGCGTCGCCGTCGATCTGCCGCAGACCAAGGCCGGGCCGCTCAATATCGATCAGAAGCCGCTGGCCATCGCCGTGGACGACAAGGGGCAGATCTTTCTGATGGATCAGCCGATCGAGATCGGCCAGCTGCTGGACCGTCTGAAGGAGACCGCCAAAGCGGGCTTCGACGAGCGCATCTATATGCGCGCTTCGAAGACGGTGAATTACGGCCGCGTCGCCGAGATCATGTCGATGGTGACGAGCGCCGGCTACAAGAAGGTCGCTCTCGTGACCGAAGTGGACAAGAAGTGAGGGGAAGCGTTGAAGCCCTCGCGTTCCGAACCTGGCCTCATCGTATCGGCCGCCGTCCATGCCGGACTGCTGCTGGCGACGCTCATCGCCTTTTCGGACACGAAGAAATTCGATGACGCGCAGGAGACCGTGCCGGTCGATATCGTCACGGATGCGCAGCTCAATCAGGTGATGAAGGGCGAGAAGGCGGCGAAGGAGATCAAGCCCGTTCAGCGCGCCGACAAGATCGCCGAGCAGCACGAGACCAAGCCGCTGCCGCCGCTCGCCGAGGCCAAGAAGGACGTCGCCGCCCCGCCCCCGCCGCTGAAGCCGCGGCTCGAGGAGCCGGAGGACAAGCCCGAAGCTCCGCCTCCGCCCAAGCGTCTCGCCGCTCTGCCGCCGACGCCGGAGCCGCCGCTCCGCCCGACCCCGCCGAAGCCGCAGCCGGCCAAAGCGGAGCCTCCAAAGCCCGAGCCCCCAAAGCCGGAACGCGCCAAGCCCGCGCCGACGCCGCCCGAGCGCGAGGAGCCGGAAGAGGCCGAGGTGGTGAAGCCCAAGCCCCCTGTGCGTCCAAAGCCCGAGAAGGAGGCCAAGGAGACGCCGCAGCCTCCCGAGAAGCCGAAGCCCAAGGAAGAGCCTAGCAAGGACGAGCCCAAAAAGGAAGCGGCGAAGCCAAAGGAGCCGGCGACCAAGCAATTGAAGGTCGATGAGGTGGCCAAGCTCCTCGAGAAGAAGAAGGCCGCCGAAAAGGGCGCGCCGAGCGACTCCGACGAGAAGAAGAAATCCGACAAGCCGCCGGCCAAGCCGAAATCCGGCGACGAGGCCGCGCCCAAATCGAAATTCGACGCGGCCAATATCGCCAATCTCTTGAGCCATGAGGCGCCGCAACGCCGCGCCGCGACCGGCGCCGATCTGACCAAGACCGCCTCGCTCGGCGCGCCGACGGCGAGCGCGCCGCGCATGTCGCCGACTCTGCAAGCGCAGATCGACGCCTATACAGTCGATCACTATCGCCGCTGCTGGCAGGCGGCGCTGTCGATCAATGCGCAGAGCTATGTGCCGCGTGTGGAATTCCGCCTGTCGCGGGAGGGTGCGCTGGAGGGCGCGCCGCGCCTGCTCAACCCCTCCTCCGATCCCGTCGAGCACAGCCGCGGCGAGCAGGCGCTCGGCGCCGTGCGCCGCTGCAGCCCCATGCCGATTCCGGCCGCCTTCGCGCCCTATTACGATTATTGGCGCGTCACGGAATTGGACATGAGGGAGGATATGTAGCGACGGTCATTCTCTTCGCCTTCGAAAATTCGAAAACGCCCAGGACCACCCTCTCATGACGTTTCACATCGACCGCCGCTCGGCCGTCCATATTCTCGCCGGCGCGAGCCTCTCGCCTCTCCTCGCCGCGCCGGCGCGCGCGGCGCGCGTGCTCGATCTGCGCGCGGGCGGCGGCTTTCAGCCGGTCTCCGTCGCGGTGACCAATTTCTCGGGCGACGAGGCGGCGCGCATAGTGACGAGCGTCGTCGTCAATAATTTCAAGCGCTCCGTCTTCCTGCGTCCTATCGAGCCGGGCGCCGTCCCGGAGCCCGCCGGCTCCGAGGCCACGCCCAATCTCGATCTCTTCCGCACGCTCAATGCGCAATATGTCGTCACCGGCCGCTCGCAGCGCAGCCCGGACGGACGGCTCAAGACCGAGTTCCGCCTCTTCGACGTCTCGACCGGCGAGCAGTCGGCCGGCCAGCAATATGTCACCGATTCCGCCAATATGCGCCGCGTCGCGCATCTCGTCTCGGATGCGGTGTTCACGCGCATCACCGGCGAAAAGGGGTTCTTCGACACGCGCGTGGTCTTCGTCGACGAGAGCGGGCCGAAGGAGCATCGCCGCAAGCGCCTCGCAATAATGGATCAGGACGGCGCCAATGTGCGCTATCTGACCCGCGGCGAGGAGCTCGTCGTCACGCCGCGCTTCTCGCCCTCCTCGCAGGACGTCACCTATATGTCCTTCGGCTCCGCCGATCCGAAGGTGCTGCTGCTCAACATAGAGAGCGGCCAGCGCGAGGTGGTCGGCAATTTTCCGGGCATGACCTTCTCGCCGCGCTTCTCGCCGGACGGACAGAAAATCGTGATGTCGCTGTCGCAGGGCGCCGCCACCAATCTCTACGCCATGGATCTGCGCTCGCGCACGACGACGCGGCTCACCGACACCAACGCCATCGACACCTCGCCCTCCTATTCGCCGAGCGGCGGCGAGATCGTCTTCGAATCCGACCGCGGCGGCTCGCAGCAGATTTACGTGATGGGCGCGGGCGGCGGCGGCGCGCGGCGCATCTCCTTCGGCCAGGGCCATTATTCGACGCCGGTGTGGTCGCCCAAGGGCGATTACATCGCCTTCACCAAGCAATCCTCCGGCTCCTTTGGAATTGGCGTGATGAAGCCGGACGGCTCCGGCGAGCGCATCCTCACCGAAGGCTTTCACAACGAAGGCCCGACCTGGGCGCCGAATGGGCTGTTCCTGATGTTCTTCCGCGATTCCGGCGGCAGCGGCGGCGCGAAGATTTTCATGGTCGATATTTTCGGCCGCTCGGAATTCCCCGTGCCGACGCCGTCCTACGCGTCCGATCCGTCGTGGGGGCCGTTGCAGGAATGAAGCGTCCCGAAAGGCTCGTCGAGGATAGCAATGCAAGCGATTTCCCGAGAGAAGGCGCTCGCGGTCGCCGACGCTTTGTTTGCGTCGCGATATGCTGGCGCGAGCTTCTGCATCGCCGCAGGCTCCGTTATTCGCGGGAGCGGCGCGCCTTGGTCTGATCTCGACCTCGTTGTCATCTTCGATTCCCTCGAATCGGCATGGCGCGAATCATTCTGGTTCGACGGCGTTCCGATCGAAGCTTTCGTCCATGACCTGGAGACGATCCAAGCCTTTCTCGACGACGATCACGCTGCGGCTCACGCCGCGATGATCGACATGGTGGCGACAGGCGTGAGCATTCCCGTCGAAAGCGAACGCTCGCTTGCCCTGAAGAACTATGCGCGAGGACTGCTCGTCAATGGGCCCGAGAAGCTGGACGAAGCGGCAATCGACGATCTGCGATATTCGATCAGCGACCTCGTCGACGATCTGCGCGCCGACCGGCCGATACACGAGCAAAGGTCGATCTTATACGCGCTCTATCAGAAAATGGGCGAACTGCGGCTGAGACGGTCGACTCGCTTCTCTGCAGCAGGCAAGCATCTCGCGAGGTCTCTGCGCGAGTGTGACTCGGGCTTCGCAGAACGGCTGGAAGGCGTCGTGGCTCAAGCCCATGTTCATGGCGTATCGGGTGAAAGTGTCGCCGAGCTTCTACGACTACTCGATCAGCTGGGCGGCCATTTGTTCGATGGCTATTGCCGCTCGGCGCCGCGCGAAAAGAGAAAACGGCCAGCTTGGCTCGGCTGACGCCCCCGACTAATCGCATCGCGCATCAGTGACCCCGCCGATCAAATTGGCCGACAGCAGCACTTCCGTCGACAGCCCTCCGCCGATCGCGCGCAACGACACGCCCTGCGCCGTCGCCTCGCTCAGCACCCGTCGCGCCGCGACGGCCTGCTCGATCGATATCGCGGCAAAGGAGAACGCATCCCCCGGCCGCCGCTGCGCGAGACGGCCGATATCGGCGCCGATGACATTGGCGATCTTCGGATAGCCGCCGGTCGGCTGGCGATCGGCCATCAGCGCGAGCGGCGCGCCGTCGCCCGGAACCTGGATCGCGCCGAGCGCCACGCCATCCGAGACAATGTCATGCTCTTTCGCATGGGAAAGGCGCGCGCCCTCCAGCCGATAGGCCATGCGGTCGCTGCGCTGCCCCACCCGCCAGCGCGCCGATAGAAATTCGTCGATCGCCTCTTGCGAAAAATAATCCGCCTGCGGCCCGAGCACGGCGCGGATCTTCTCCTCCCCAGAGGCGAGCCAGGGCGCCTCGAGCGCTTGCAATTCTCGCGGCGGCGTGGCGAGATCGGCGAGCGGCAGAACATCGCCGGCGCGCAATCCCCGCCCCTCGAGCCCGCCCATGAAAGAGCGCGTATGTGTCGCGAGCGAGCCCAGCGTCGGCGGCAGATCGATACGGCCGGCAATGGCGACATAGCACCACGCCCCGCTTCGCCCTGCGCGGATGACGAGACGCGCGCCGGGCTCCAGCGCGAGAGCGCAAGCGGCGGGAAGCGGCGCGCCATCGAGGCGAATATCGAACGCGCCGCCGGCGATGGCGAGGCCGATCGTCTCGCCTTCCGCCGTCAGCTCCGATCCACCGAGCGAGACCTCGATCGCCGCTGCGCCCATGGCGACGCCCGCCGCGAGATTGGCGGCGGCGAAGGCGCTGGCGTCCATCGGCCCGGCCGGCGTGACGCCGAAGCGCAGGCTGCCGCGCCGCCCAGCGTCCTGCAGCGTCACCCCCGGCCCCGCCGCGCGAATAATCAGCCGCGCGCTCATGCGGAGGTCTCGCGCCGCGCGATCATCTCGCCGCGCGCGCTCTTCTCCTTGAGCGCGCGAAATGTCGCTTCGTCGATCGGCTCGAAGCGCAGCGCATCGCCGACCTCGACAAAAAAAGAGGGATCACGACTCGGCGCGAAGAGCCGCTCGGGCGTGCGGCCGAGGACATACCAGCCGGTCGGCATGGGATCGGCGCCGATGAGCGAGAGGCCGCCGCCGATGAGCACCGCGCCGCGCGGCGTCGGCCCGCGCGGGGAGGCGCGGCGCGGAACGGCGAGCGCCGAAGGCAGGCCGCCGAGATAGCACCAGCCCGGCGCGAAGCCATACATATAGGCGCGAAAATCGGTGCCCGAATGAAGCTCCACAATGCGCTCGGGCGAAAGCGACAACACTTCGCCCGCCGCGGCCAAATCCTCGCCATGCGGCGGGGCGTAGCAGCAGGGAATGATCCAGCGGACGCTCGGCGCGGCGCTCTCCTGCGCCGCTCTCTCCAGCGCCTCGACATGAGCGACGAGCGCGGCGCGGGCGAGCGCCAGCGGATCGTAATGGATCATCAGCGAGCGATAGGTCGGAACCGTCTCGAGGATTCCAGTGAGCGGCGCGGCGCGCAGAGCGGCGTCGAGCGCCAGCACCTCGGCGCTGATCGCGGGATCGACGCTGTCGCCGAACTCGACCACCAGCGCCGCCTCGCCGGCGTCCAGACACCGCGGCGCGTCGTAACGCATCGCCTCATGTCTCCGAGGGCGCGAAAGGCAGGAGCTGATAGCCCGCGCGCTCCAGCGCCGCGCGCAGGCGCCGCGTCATATCGACGGCGTGCGACGTGTCGCCATGCACGCAGATGGAGTCGATCGGCGTCGGCAGACGCTTGCCGCTCTCGGTGACGATCGCCTGCTCGTTCAACATATTGAGCGCGCGCGCCGCGGCCCAGTCCGGGTCGTCGATCACGGCGCCCTTCTGGCCGCGCGGCTTCAGCCGTCCGTCATCGAGATAGGCGCGATCGGCGAACACCTCATGCGCGATGGCGACGCCGGCGTGCTCGGCCGCCGCCACCTGCTCGCTGCAGGCGATGGCCAGCAGAGTGAGGCTGGCGTCGACGGCGCGCGTCGCCTGCGCCACGGCGAGCGCGATCTCCGGCTCGACCTCCGCGACATTGGCGAGCGCGCCATGGCATTTCACATAAGTGAGGCGATGGCCGCTGTATTGCGCGAGCGCCTGCGCCGCGCCGATCTGATAGGCGACGAGACGCTCCACCTCCGAGGCGGAATAGGGAATGCGCCGGCGGCCGAAGCCCGCGAGATCGGGAAAGGACACATGCGCGCCAATGGCGACGCCGCGCGCCTTCGCCAGCGTGAAGCAGCGCGCCATTATGTCGGGATCGCCGGCGTGATAGCCGCAGGCGACATTGGCGGAGGTGACGAGATCGAGCATCGCCTCGTCGTCGCCCATGCGCCAGGCTCCGAATCCTTCCCCGAGATCGGCGTTGAGATCGACTGTCACTGTCCCCCGGCTCCCCCGCGCGGCGCGTCCTCGGCGATGTCCTCGTTCCAGACGGACGGATTGGCCGCGATATAGTCTCGCATCAATTCCCGGCAACGCGCATCGTCGAGCAGGATCACCTCGACGCCATGGTCGCGGAGAAACTGCTCATTGCCGCCGAAATTCCTGTTCTCGCCGACGATGACGCGCGGAATTTTGAACTGCACGATCGTCCCCGCGCACATCATGCAGGGAGAGAGCGTCGTGTAGAGCGTCGTCTCGCGATAGGAGGCGCGGCGTCCGGCGTCGCGCAGGCAATCCATCTCGCCATGCAGAATCGGATCGCCCTGCTGCACGCGCCGATTATGGCCTCGTCCCAAAATACGCGTCCCTTCGGCGAGAACGGAGCCGATCGGCAAGCCGCCCTCGTCGAAGCTCTTCTTCGCCAAGCGAAACGCCTCATCCATGCAGACGATATCCGACGCTCTCATCGAAATCCCCTCTCCGGCCCGGCGCCGGCGGGGCCTCGCTATTCCGCCGCGAGCACCTGCGGCGGCGGAAAGGCGACCTCGATCAGCGTCCCCTGGTTCTTTCGGCTCTTGATCGAGAAGGAGGCGCGATTGGCCTCGATCAGCGCTTTCGTCACCGGCAGGCCGAGGCCCGTGCCGCCGCGCGACGAGCCGATCTGGCGGAAGGGCTCGAGCGCTGTCTCGATCTCGGTCTCGGACATGCCGATCCCTGTGTCCTTCACGCGGATCACCACATATCCGGCGTCGGTCAAGGCGCTCGACACGATCACCTGCCCGCCCGCCTCGTTGAACTTCACCGCATTGGACAGAAGGTTCAGCAATATCTGCCGCAGCGACCTGCCGTCGGCAAGGATGCGCGGCAGGCGCGGCCACAAGGACAGGCGGATCACCACACGGCTGCGGTTCGCCTGCGGCTGCATGATCGACACGCATTCGGAAATGACGGCGTTGGCGTCTATGCGCTCGACGTCCAGCTCGAACTTGCCCGCCTCGATCTTGGAGAGATCGAGCAGATCGTTGACGAGGCTCAGCACATGCTCGCCCGATGTGTGGATGTCCTTGAGATATTCCTTGTAACGCTCATTGCCGAGCGGGCCGAAGCGCTCCTCCATCATCACCTCGGCGAAGCCGATGATGGCGTTGAGCGGCGTGCGGATCTCATGGCTGACCTTGGCCAGGAAATCGGTCTTGGCGGCGCTGGCGCGCTCCGCCTCGCGGCGCGCGGCCTCGAGCTCGTCGTCCGAGCTGCGGCGGCGGATCACATGGAGAATGACGCAACGCCTCTGCTCCGGCGGCGGGCCGAGCGGCGCCAGCGTCAGCTGCACAGGAATGAGCTGACCATTGCGCGCGCGCGCCTGCACCTGCAGCCCTTCGCCGAGATCGCGGCTCGTCGGGCGACGGAGAAAATCAGCGACCACGCCTTGATCGCCGTCACAGAACAGCGAGGCGAGGCCGGAGCCGAGCAGCGCGCGCGACTCGCCGCCGATGAGCTGGCCGAGCGCGGCGTTGACGCTGCGCAGCCTGCCCTCGGCGTCCACGACCACGACGGCGTCGCCCATTGCATCCAGCGTCGCGCGCAGCTCCTCCGCCTCATGGCGGCGACTCTCCAGCTCCTTGCGCAGGGCGCCGGCGCGCGCGCTCTCCGGCGCGGCGATGGACGGCTGCGCGCTGCGCAGCGTGACGAGGGTGGCGGCCACGCCGTCCCATTGGATCGGCTCGAGCCGAGCATCCGCCTCCAGCGGCTCGCCGTCGCAGTCGAGCACCTCGACGACGCCGGCGGCAGTTCCGTCCGCCGCGGTCGGCGGACGCCGGCCGGCGAAGAGCCGCGTCGCGCCGCCCTCCCCCGCCAGAGCGGCGGCGTCGCCATAGCCGAGATAATCGAGCAGCGTGCGATTGGCGTAGAGCACTTCCGCGCCGCGCGCGACCATCACGCCTATCGGCAGGCGATCGAGCAGCGCCGCGGCGCGCGAGAGGTCGCCGGGAAAGGCGCTATTCTCATTGGAGGGCAGAGCCTCGTGGATCGGCGCAGCCTCATGCTCCTCGACAGGTTCGGGCTCCGCCGAGACGGCGGCCGCCTGCCCCGCGGATTGCCCGCCGGAAGCTTGCTGCCCTGTCGCCTGCTCGATCGTCTCGAACAAATCGCGCACTGAGCCCTTGGCCGGCTTTTGCGCGGCGGAGGCGAGCGCGCGGGCGATCTCGTCGAAGGCGGTGCGCTCGCTCGGCGACAGCGACTCGCCGATGGAGGCGGCGGCCTCCTCGAGGCGCGGCAACGGCCGCAGCGGCACGATCTTGGCGCCGATGAGCGCCGACGTCTGCTCCGCCTCGGCCAGGGGCGCGGCCTCGGCCGGCGGCTCCAGCGCGGCGGCGGGCTCTTCCGCCGGCGGAGCAATATCCGGCTCGGGCTTTGGCTCGGAATTGGCTTCGGGCTCGTGGCGCAGCCGATCCACATGCAGCACGCCATAGCCCTGATAGCCGCCGAAATGGCGGCCGTCATCGAAGATCGGCAGAGCGCCGAGCGTCACCGGAACGCGCGCGCCGCCGCCGTCGAGCGGCCAATCGAGCTCGACCCCGCTCCAAGAACGGCGCGAGGCGAAGGCGTCGGCGAGACGATCATCCGGCGCCAGCCGCAGCCCGCTCGCCAGCTCGAGAAACGAGCGTCCGGCGATGTCGCCATTCTCACGCCCGACCACATCGGCGAGCGCGGCGGTGACGTCGAGCACGCGTCCCTCCGCGTCGGAGCGCCAGAGGAAGCGTTCCGGCCGCGGCGGACGGGCGGGCGGCGGCTCGATCGCAGGAGCGGCCGGAGATGGAGCGGCCAAAGGTTCGGCCACAGCCTCCGGCGCGGCGATCACGGCCACGGGGACAGGAGCTTCTTCTGGCCGGACCAGCGGCGTCTCACTCGCGGCGGAGCGCATGCCGAGCATTGCGACCAGAAAGATCGGCCCCGTCTCCTCGGCCGTGAGCCTGCGGCACAGAACGGTCGCCGTCTGCGCGATGGGACCGAAGGAGAAGCGCAGCCGCTCGAGCCGCGGCGCGGCGGCGTGGCTCTCGGCCGCGGCGAGCTCGCGCAGCCGGCGCGCGCCGGGCTCGCTCCCACGGAACAGCCGGTCGCCGAGCGCGACCAGATCGCCGCCAAAGACGGAAATCGCCGCTTCATTGGCGTAGACGATCGCCAGCGGCTCGCCCGCGGCGGCCACGATCGGCGCGCCGGACGCCTCGAGCGCGGCGAAGGCCGGATCGGCGCCGATCTGCGCGGCGAACGCCTCGCTCTCGATCCTGTCGTGCTCGCTCATATCGACAGCGCCTCTTCAGACGCGACAAGCGCCGGAAGCGGCGCGGAACAAAACGGCGCGGAACGCGCGTCGCGGCCGATCGAAGGTGAAGGATCGGTTAAATGAAACTTAAAGGTTCGTTACGGCTTGGTCTATGCGGCGAAGGACATTTTAACAAGCTTCGGCGATTCATGATGAACGGACGCGCCGCCCCTAGACCATAATTATGTTGCAATGCAGCATGAGTTGAGCCATATTCGGCTCGGCGGCGCCTGTCCCGATCGCGATGCGCGATGGACGGCCGCAGGCGGTCGGCCGGCGCCCCTTCTTCGGCCGACGGGCGGCGCAGCCGACCCGACCAGAAGGAAGCATTCGTGAGCGAACCGATCTACCAGATACCGAACGAAGTCCGCGACTTCGCCGAGAAGAGCGTCGAGCAGGCGCGCAAGGCGTTCGAGGGATTCGCCGGAGCCGCGCATAAGGCGATCGGCTCCGTCGAGACGACGACCGCCACCTTCCAGGTCGGGGCCAAGGATGTGAGCGCCAAGGCGCTCGGCTACGCCGAAGCCAATGTGAACGCGGCTTTCGACCTCGCGCAGAAGCTGCTGCGCGCGAAAGACCCCCAGGAGGTGCTCCAGCTGCAAGCGGAGTATGTGAAGAGCCAGGTCGAGGCGATTCAGACCCAGGCCAAGGATCTCGGCGCCGCGCTGCAAAAAGCGACGACCGGCAAGTGATTTGCCGACGGCGCCGCGCCTTCGGCGCGCGGCGCCTCGACGCAGCGCGCTGCGGCGCGTCGTGAGTAGAGGCAGCGTCGAGTAGAGCGGCGTTTCCGCGGAGCTTCGAGCGCCGAAGGCGATTCGGGCGCGACATCAAACTGCCGACACCAGCACGAAAGGAGCCCGAAGCGATGGCCACCCATACGAGAGGTTCTTCCAAGCGCCCGGCGCCGCCGAAAGAGCCGCCGATCACCCTCAAGGACGCGCTGGACGACGACGAGCCCGAGACGGCCCCGCTGGAGGCTGCGTCGCCCGTCGAGATCGACGCTGTCGCCGCCGCTCTGGAGGCCGCCGAGATCGAGGCCGTGACCGCGGCGCTTGAGCCTGTCGAGCTGGCGCTGACGCCGGCGGAGCCCGCCGCCATCGAGGTCCCCGCCGAGACTGCGCCGGAGGCCGTTTTCGACATTGCGGCGGAGCCTGTCCTCGAGACTGTGGCGGAGCCTGTCCTCGAGACGATCGCGGAGCCCGTCCTCGAGGTCGTCGCAGAGCCGATCGCCGAGGCGCCGGCCGCGCCCGTGGCCATTATCGCCGCGACGATCGAAGCCGCGCCCGCCAAGGCCGAGCCGCTAGACCCGAGCCTCTGGTCGCTGAAGACTTTCGATCTCGTGAATGAGAACGCCGCCGCCGTCTTCGATCTGGCGCTGGCCCTCGGCCAGGCGCGCTCGGTGGGCGACGCGCTGGAGGCGCAATCGCGCTTCGCGAGCGAGCGCTACACGACTTTCCTCAAGCGCGCCAATGAGCTGGTGGAATTGTCGAGCCGCTGGTCGCCCTTCCGCTTCGCCGTCTCCGCCTTTGTGGCGTGAGCCCCGCGAAAATGCTCCTCGCCCGGCCGAATGCGCCGGGCGGAGCGCTCTGATCTCTAAAGCGTCGCCTCGATCAGCGCGCGCAGCTCCGGCGTCGCCTCCGGCATGACGCCGAACCAGTCGCGGAACGCCGGCCGCGCCTGATGAATCAGCATGCCGAGCCCATCGACCGCGACATTGCCGCGGGCGCGGGCCGCGGCCAGCAGCGGCGTCTCCAGGGGCGCATAGACAATGTCCGAGACGAGCGCTTCCGCCGGCAGACGATCCAAAGGCAGATCGAGCGGCGGCTCACCCACCATTCCCTGATTCGTCGTGTTCACCAGCAGGCCGGCGCCGGCGAGGCCCTCGGCGCGCTCCTCCCAGCGATGCGCCGTGACCGGAGCGCCGAAATCCGCGGCGATCTTCTGCGCCCGCTCGAGCGTGCGATTGAACAGCCGCACCTCCGCCGCCCCGGAATCGATGAGCCCGGCGATGACCGCCCGCGCCGCCCCACCCGCGCCGATCACCACCGCAGGTCCGGCGTCCGCCCGCCACATGGGCGCGGCGGCGCGCAGCGAGGCGGTGAAGCCGAAACCGTCGTAATTTCGGCCGACGAGAGTTCCGTCCTCCTCCACCACCACACAATTGACCGCGCCGATGCGCGTCGCGCTGGCGTCGAGGACATCGACGATGGCGAGCGCCGCCTCCTTATGCGGGATGGTGAGATTGCAGCCGGAAAAGTTCAGCGCCGGCAGAGCCCGAAGCGCCGCCGCGAGCCGCCCCGGCTCTATGGCGAGCGGCGCATAGGTCCCGGCGAGGCCATAGCGGGCGAGCCAGTAATTGTGGATTTTGGGCGAGCGCGAATGCGAGATCGGCCAGCCCATCACGCCGGCGAGGAGAAAGCGGTCCTGCCCATGCATCTGCTTCTCCCCGCTCTTTCTCCCGCCCGCGGCGCCTATTGCTTCGCCGCGCAGGCCACCTGCCCTTGCGCAGAAAGCGCCCCCTGCCCTTGCGCGGAGAGCGCCGAAAAGAGCGCGGCGTCGGCGTCGAGGCCGGGATTGCCGGCCGTCAGCAGCTTCTCGCCATAGAAGATGGAGTTGGCGCCGGCGACGAGGCACAAGATCTGCGCCTCGCGCGAGAGGCCGGAGCGGCCGGCAGACAGGCGCACGCGGGATTTCGGCATCAGGATGCGAGTCGTCGCGATCATGCGCACCAGCTCCAGCGAATCCACCGGCGGGCGGCCCTCGAGCGGCGTGCCTTCTATGGCCGCCAGCGCATTGATCGGCACGCTCTCGGGATGCGGATCGAAGGAAGCGAGAACCTGCAGCATATGGGCGCGGTCGCGCACGCTCTCGCCCATGCCGATAATGCCGCCGCAGCACATTTCTATGCCGGCGCGGCGCACCGCGGCGAGCGTCTGCAGCCGGTCCTCATAGGTCCGGGTGGTGACGATCTCGCCGTAGAATTCCGGCCCCGTGTCGAGATTATGATTATAGGCGGTGAGACCCGCCTCCACGAGGCGCTCGGCCTGGCCGTCGTCCAACATGCCGAGCGTGACGCAGGCCTCCATGCCGAGAGCCCGCACGCCGCGCACCATGTCCAGCACGGCGTCGAAACGCTCGCCCTTGGGCGCCTGCCGCCAGGCCGCGCCCATGCAGAAACGATCGGCTCCCGCCTCCTTCGCGCGCGCGGCGGCGTCCAGAACCTCGTCCACCTGCAGCAGCTCGACGCGATCGAGCTTGACCTCGCGGTGATGCGCAGATTGCGAGCAATAAGAGCAGTTCTCCGGGCAGCCGCCTGTCTTGATGCTGAGCAGCGCCGCCTTCTGCACGTCATTGGGATCGAAGAAGCGGCTGTGCAGCGCGCTCGCCCGCGCGATCAGCTCGAGCAGAGGCGCGTCGTGGATGGCGACGATCTCCTCCAGCGTCCAATCGTGACGGAGAGTGAAATCGGCGGGAGCGTTCATCGATCAATGCCTCTCTGCGGCGTGGTTTCAGCGCGACTTTTTGGCGACGCGGCGCTCATTGCGCGTGAGCGGACGCTGCGGCTCCTCTTCCTCGCCGCCGGCGGCGGAAGGCGCGGAGGGCCGCGGCTTGCGCTGGAGCTGCGGATCGGCGCCGCGCAGAATGGCATAGACGACATAAGCGGCGACGGCCAGATCGAAACCGGTGAGGCCGAGCGTGAACCACGCCGGCGTGAACTCCGAGCCCGTGCCGAGATAATGGAACTGCAAATGCCAGAAGGGATGCAGAGCGAAGCCGATGGCGAGCCACCAGGGCGAGCCGACGAGGCCCAGCAGCCCGAAGGAGCCGAAAATAGCGAGGCCGGTCATTTCTATGCCGAACCAGGCCTTTGCATTGTCCGAGGCGAAGGCGAAGCCGACATAGAGCGCAGCCGTGGCGATGAGCCCATAGGCCAGCGCGCGGCGGGAGCCCGCCTGCGGATAACGCTCCGACCAGCGCGCGAAAAAGGCGAAAGCCACGCCGATGAGCGCGCCGACAGCGGCGGGAATCAGAATCGAGGACGCGTCTTCCATGGTCGTGAGCTCACTGAGGGTACGGCCGCAGCGAGGTCTATAAGTCGGACGAGCGGAGGCGACAAGGGAGGGGGCGGGCCGGGTCGGACGCCGGCCTCTCCGGCGCTCCCCTCGTTTTCCGCGCAAGGTATGATAAAGTATGACTCTCTCGAAAAGGAGGCGCCCGTGGCCGAGATCGAACGTCTCACCATTACATTGCCGTCCGACATGGCCTCCGTGGTCAAGAGCGCGGTCGCGGTCGGCGATTACGCCTCGACCAGCGAGGTCGTCCGCGAAGCCATTCGTGACTGGAAAATAAAGCGCGCCCTGCAGCTTCAGGAGCTGGCCGCGTTGAAGGCGGAGATAGACAAAGGGCTCGCCGACGTCGCGGCAGGCCGGGTGAAAAAATTCGACGCAGACTCCATCATTGCGCGTGGGAGGAAATTATTGGCGAGCCGCTCTCCCTCCGTCTGACCGATGCGGCGGAAGCCGATCTCGCCGAAATCTGGGCTCACATCGCTTCCGACTCGGAAGCCTCAGCGACACGGCTGCTCCGGGAGATCGAGACGAGCTGCTCTGGATTGCTCGACTTTCCTTTCGCCGGAGTTTCGCGCGACCGACTGGCGCGCGGTCTCCGTGCGACGTTCAAAGGCAATTATGTGATCTATTACGCCGTGACCACGGCCGAGGTCGTCATCGTGCGCGTGCTGCACGGCGCGCGTGACGCCGCTGCGCTCGCCGAGCACGGGGGATTTTCGACTCTTTGATCTGCGCCCCGGCCCCGAACGCCGCCTTAGTTTCGAAAGCCGAGCTCGGGCCGGTTCGCCCTCCCCCTCGCCCCACATCGCCTCCGGTCCAAAATCTGCTATAGCTCGCCAGACCTACCGCGCCGCACGGCGCCCCCGCTCGAGGATCGACGCCCCATATGCAAGTCGAAACAGACGCCGCCAATTCCAGCTCCTCCGCTCTGCTCGACGATCAGTCGCTGCTCGCCGATATTCGCCTGCTCGGCCGCCTGCTGGGCGACACGGTGGGCGAGCAGGAGGGCGTCGCCGCCTTCGAGCGCATAGAGACGATCCGCCGCCTCTCCGTGGCCGTCAGCCGCAATGGCGACATGGAGGCCGATCACAAGCTCGATGCGCTGCTGCGCTCGCTCTCGGCCAGCGAGGCGGTGACGGTCATCCGCGCCTTCAGCTATTTCTCGCATCTCGCCAATATCGCCGAGGATCTGCATCCGCTGCAGGGCGACGAGGCCTCCGGCGCGCCGAGCCTCGCCAACACATTCGCCCATTTGCGCAAGGCCTCGATCGGCCCCGGCAAGGTGGCGCAAGTGCTCTCCAACGGCTGGGTCTCGCCCGTGCTCACCGCGCATCCGACCGAGGTGCGGCGCAAGAGCCTGCTCGACGCCGAGCACGCCATCTCCGCTCTGCTGCAGGCGCGCCCACATGCGCGCAACAAGGCCGAGCTGGCCCGTAACGAGCTGCAATTGCGCGCCCGCGTCTCGCAGCTGTGGCAGACGGAGCTGCTGCGGCAGGCGCGGCTCACCGTGCGCGACGAGATCGCCAACACGTTGAGCTATTATCGCAGCACCTTCCTGCGCCAGATTCCGCTGCTCTACGCCGACATAGAGGAGCGCCTCGGCGGCTTGCGCATTCCGCCCTTCCTGCGCATGGGCACATGGGTCGGCGGCGATCGCGACGGCAATCCCAATGTGCGCGCCGAATCGCTCGCCAATGCGCTGCGCATGCAGAGCGAGACGGCGCTTCGCTTCTATCTCACCGAGGTGCATGAGCTCGGCGCCGAGCTGTCCATCTCGCGCCGCTACGCCGGCTGCAGCCAGGCGCTCGAGCAGCTCGCGGCGCGCTCCGGCGACGATAATCCGCATCGCGACGACGAGCCCTATCGCCGCGCGCTGATCGGCGTCTACGCCCGCCTCGCCGCCACGCTCGAGGAGCTGACCGGCCAGCAGGCGCAGCGCCATGCGCGGGCGCCCGGCGCGCCCTACTCCGACGCGCGCGCATTTCTCGCCGATCTCGAGATCGTCGACGATTCGCTGCGCTGCCACCACAGCGATGTGATCGCGACGCAGCGGCTCGAGCCGCTGATCCGCGCGGCGGAAGTCTTCGGCTTTCATCTCGCCACGGTCGATCTGCGCCAGAGTTCCGACCGTCACGAGGAGACCATCGCCGCGCTGCTGCGCGAGGCGCGCGTCGCGCCCGACTACGCCGCTTTGACGGAAGAGGAGAAGCGCGCGCTGCTACTGAAGCTGCTCAGCGATCCGCGGCCAGTGCGGCTCGTCGACGCCGCCTATTCCGAAGATGTGGCGAGCGAGCTGGCGATCTTCGAGCGCGCGGCGGAAATGCGCAAGACCTATGGCCACGAGTCGATCCGCCATTACATCGTCAGCCATACGGAGACGGTGAGCGATCTGCTCGAGGTGCTGCTGCTGCAGAAGGAATGCGGCATGATGCGCGGCACGCTCGATCCGCGCGACGCCAATATCGTCGCCGCCGATCTCATCATCGTGCCTTTGTTCGAGACGATCGGCGATCTGCGCAACGCCGCCGTCATCATGCGCGAATTCTATGCGCTGCCCGGAATCGTCAAGCTCGTCACCAATTCCGGCGCGCAGCAGGACATCATGCTGGGCTATTCGGACAGCAACAAGGACGGCGGCATTCTCGCCAGCATTTGGGAGCTCTATCGCGCCTCCACCGCGCTCGCGGATTTCTTCTCGGGCCTGCCGTCCATCGCCATGCGCCTCTTCCACGGCCGCGGCGGCACGGTGGGACGCGGCGGCGGACCGAGCTATGACGCTATTCTCGCGCAGCCGCCGGGGACAGTGAACGGGCAAATCCGCCTCACCGAGCAAGGCGAGGTGATCGCGGCGAAATACGCCAATCCGCAGATCGGCCGCATCAATCTCGAGCTGCTGGTCGCCGCGACGCTCGAGGCGACGCTGCTCTCGCACAGCAAGGCGCCGCCGCCGGAATTCCTCGAGGTGGCGGAGCAGCTCGCGCAATGGGGCATGGACGCCTATCGCGGCCTCGTCTACGAGACGCCGGACTTCGTCGATTATTTCTTCGCCTCGACGCCGATCTCCGAGATCGCCTCGCTCAACATCGGCTCGCGGCCGGCCTCGCGCAAGCCCTCGCGCAAGATCGAGGATTTGCGCGCCATTCCGTGGAGCTTCTCCTGGGGTCAGGCGCGTCTCGCCCTGCCCGGCTGGTACGGCTTCGGCTCGGCGATCGCGCGCTTCCGCGAGGGCGACGACGGAACCAAGCTCGAGCTGCTGAAGCGCATGTATCGCGAATGGCCCTTCTTCCGCACGCTTCTGTCGAACATCGACATGATCCTGTCGAAGACCGATCTCTCGATCGCGCGTCACTATGCGGGCCTGGTGCAGGATCACGCGCTCGCCGACCGTATCTATGGGGAGATAGAGGCGGAGTGGAGCAGAGCCAACGCCGCGCTCGCCGATCTCACCGGATCGAGCGAGCGTCTCGCCGACAATCCGGCGCTGGCGCGCTCGCTGCATCATCGCTTCCCCTACATCGCGCCGCTCAACTATCTGCAGGTGGAGCTCATTCGTCGTTTCCGTGGCGGCCAGACCGGCGACGATATCCGCCAGGGCATTCTCATGTCCATCAATGGCGTCGCCGCGGGCCTGCGCAACACGGGGTGAACAGAAGTGGGCGACATTGCGGCGCCGTCGTCAAACCGTCATGCGCCGCCGCCATTAGGGGTTCCGATCCAGCTGGAACGGAACCGCAATGTCGCCTCTTCTCTCGCGCGTCAGCCCTCTCGCGCTTCTCGCCTCTCTCTCGCTCTCCTCGGCGGCCATCGCAGCGGACATCAACGTCCCGGCCAATACGACCGTCTCCGGCCAGAAGACATTCGGCGGCGTTGACAAGATCACCGTTGGCGCCGGCGGCAAGCTCACCTCCTCCGCCAATCCGACGCTGAATCAGACGTCGACCTCCACCGGCGTCTCCATCGACAATTTCGGCACGATCGAATCGACAGGAACAGGAACGCGCGCCATCCGCTTCAACAGCGGAACCGCGATGAGCTTCACGCTCACCAATGAGGCGGGCGCGACGATCCAATCGCAGAACGACGCGCTGCAAGTCGGAACCGCCGTCGCCTCGGGAACGATCACCGTCAATAATTACGGGCTGATCCAGGCGACGGGCACGGGCTCCAACAATGGCCAGGCGATCGACTTCGGCAATATCGTCGCCGGAACGGCCTCCATCACAATCAATAATTTCTCGACCGGCGTGCTGCAGACCGCCGACGCCGACGGCATACGCCCCGGCAATAAAGCCACGGTGAATAATTACGGCCAGATCATCGGCAATAATTTCCAGACCAGCAGCGGCGCGGATGGAATCGATTTCCAGACCAGCACGGGCGGAACGGTCAATAATTACGCCGGCGGCCTGATCTCCGGCGGGCGCCACGGAATCAACATCAGCTATGATCCGACGGCGAATGCGACGACCTCCTCCATCACCGTCACCAATTACGCCGGCGGTCAGATCATCGGCCGCAACGGCTCGGGCGTCGGCTCCGACGTCGGCGGGACGGTGATCAATTACGGCCTCATCTCGGGCGACATCGACAATATCGCCGGCGTCGCCAATGGCGACGGCGATGGCGTCGATATCGATTACATCGGCAACATCACCAATTACGGGATCATCCGCGGCACGGGCGCGAAGGGCGTCGGCTCCGACGGCAAGACCAACACCAGCCAGGGCGTCGCCATCGGCGGCGGCGTCATCGACAATAAGGCCGGCGCGATCATCATCGGCCAAGCGGATGGCATTCTCGTCGACAATAGCTCGGAAGGGCCGGCCTTCGGCGCGGTGACGATCACCAACGCCGGCACGATCGAGGGAACGACGCGCTACGGAATCTATATCAACAGCACGCTGAACAATACGATCACCAATTCCGGGACCATCACCGGCGGCGGCGGACAGGCGATCGTCTTCGGCTCCGGCGACGACACGCTGAACATTCGCACCGGCTCGGTCATCAATGGAACGGTGGACGGCGGCGCCGGCTTCGATCGCATCTCGCTCTCTGGAACGGGCACTTTCGCCGGCGCTATCAATTTCGAGACGCTGAGCGTCGACGATGGCGTGTGGACGCTCACCGGAACGCAGAGCTATTCGAGTGGCGTCAGCGTCGCGAGCGGCGCGGAACTGGTCGCGGCGGGCGCGATCGGCAATCTCGTCGCCGTCGCCGCGGGCGGCCGCGTCTCCGGCGCCGGAACGCTGGGCGCGCTCGATCTTTCCGGCGTCGTCTCGCCGGGCTCGGGCGCCGGCGCGATCTCGACTCTAACCGTGACGGGCAACGCCACTTTCCGCTCGGGCTCGGTCTATCAGGTCGACGCCAACGCCGCCGGCGCGGCGGATAAGATCGTCGTCGGCGGAACGGCGGCGCTCGGCGGCGCGGTGCAAGTGACGGCGGCGTCCGGCAATTACGCGCCTTCGACGAGCTATGCGATCGTGCAGGCGGCGGGCGGCGTCAGCGGCTCCTTCGCCTCGGTCTCCACCGATCTCGCCTTTTTGACGCCCTCGCTCTCCTATGATGCGAAAAACGCCTATCTGACGCTCGCGCGCAATGGCTTGTTCTTCCAGAACGTCGCGGCCAATCGCAATCAGCGCGCAGTCGCCGCGGCGCTCGACACGACGCCGACGGCGAGCCCGCTCTTCCTGTCCATCGTCGGCAAATCGGCGGCCGGCGCGCGCACGGCATTCGACGGACTCTCCGGCGAAGGCGTCACGGGCGCGCTGAACGCGGGCCTCGAATCGAACCGCCTGTTCGGCTCCACGCTCGCAGACGCGGGGCAGTTCTGGCGCTCGGGCGAGACGCGCGACGCCAATGGCGTTTCCATTTCCGCGACGACGCCGGCCCTCGGCTATGCGTCGCTGGAATCGAAAAAGGGTCCGATCGCCCTGCGTCCGACGCAGGAGCCGGCGCGACTCTGGCGGCTGTGGATCTCCGGCTTCGGCCAGAGCGCGCGCCTCGGCGGCGATGCGGCGCAGGGCTCGGCGACGCAGCGCACCAGCCTCGGCGGCGGCGCCATCGGTCTCGATGCGGTCGTGCTTCCCAATCTTCTGCTCGGCTTCGCAGGCGGCTATAGCGCCGGCGACGCCTCCACCGATCTGCGCTCGACCCATGTGGACACACATGGCTGGCACATCGGCGGCTATGGCGTCTTCACCTTCGATCCCAATTATATCTCCGCCTCGCTCACCTTCTCCGATTTCGACAATTACTCTCGCCGCTCGGTCTTCGGCCTCGGGACGGGCGAGACCGCCAATGCGAATTTCGAGAGCCGCGTGCTGCGCGCGCGCGTCGAGATCGGACGCGACGTCGATCTGCTCGGGCTGAGAGCGACGCCCTTCGCGGCTGTCGAGACGGCGCATATTTGGACCGACGGATTCACCGAGACGACGGCGGCTTTCCCCGGCTTTGCGGGCCTCGGCGCGCTGACCTTCGCCGCGCGCGAGACGGAGTCCCTGCCCGTCTATTTCGGCGCGCGCGTCAAGCGCAGCTTCGCGCTCGACAATGGCTGGCGGCTGACGCCCGATCTCTCGCTCGCCTATGTGCATGAGTTCGAGCCGACGCGTGCGCTTCTCGCCTCCTTCGCCTCGACGCCCTCGGCGGCTTTCACTATCGCCGGCGCGCGTCCCGACGAGAACTATCTGCAGGTGAAAGGCGGCTTGCGCCTCGATGTGAGCGCCTCTGTCGCGCTCTTCGCCTCCTTCGAGGGCGAATATGGCGGGCGCACGCAATCCTATGCGGGACGAGGCGGCCTCAAAGTGGTCTGGTGAGGCCGCCCCTGCTCTTTTACGCGTTCTGCGAAGCGCTCGAGGACTGAGAACCCTGCTGAGCGACGAGATCCTTCAGCAGCGCCTCGACGCTCGATTGCGCGGCGCTGGAATCGCCGCTCTTGGCGGCCGTGATCAGCGTCTTCAGATCGTCGACGATGGTCGAAGACGAAGAGGAAGAATCGGTCGTCGTCGAGGACGACGAGCCGGTCGATGACGTGGAATCGGTCGAGGATGTCGACAAGAGCGAGTTGAGATCGCTCTCGAGGCTCGTGGCGGAGCTCTTCTGCGTCGTCGTATCGCCCGATTGCACCGCATTCAGCAGCGTCGCCAGATCGGAGACGAAGGAGGACGCGGTCGAATTCGAGCTGTCGGAAGAGGAAGAAGACGGCGGCGGGGGCGGCGGAGGCGGCGCGCTCAAATGGCTCTCGATCGTCTTGGCCGTCGATTGCGCGGTCGTCGTGTCGCCCGACTGCACCGCCGAGACGAGCGTCTGCAAATCGGAGAGGAAGCCGGATTTGCCGTCCGACGAGGAAGACGCGCTCGACGAATCCGATGTCGACGACGATTGCTGCAACAGGCTCTGAAGGCTCGACGCTGCGGTCTTAGCGGCGTCCGTATCGCCCGAGTCGACAGCCTTCAGCAGATTGGCGACCGTCGAGGCGAAGCCCGAATCCGATGAGGAGGACGTCAAATCGCCGCTGTCGCTGGACGAGCCGGAGTCGCTGGCGAAGAGCAGCGAGGCGAGTTGGCCGGAGCTCGGGCTGCGGAAATCGATCGCCGAGCTGGGATCGACCGCGCTCGTCTGCGTCGTGGAGGTGGAGCCGGTCGTCGCCGAAGCGCTCGCGGCGGTCGACGCCGTGGTGTCGTCGACGTCTTTCGTGTGGCGGGAATGATGGTGATAGGCGGTCTGCACCGCGCTGGAGGCGAGGCTCGATATGGACATTCTGCGTATCCTGAACGGAGAGCGGACGCACGCGACTGTCCACGCGCCGCCTTACGCAAAACTTGCCGATTCTCGCCGCCAGGAGGCTAAATTTCCGATAAATACTTGTAAGATCGGAAGCTTTACCCCCTTATCCGAAGAGTATCGGAATATTTCTATAATATATACGCTATGCTCCACTTTCGTTGCGGGCCGCGAGCTTGCGCTCCCAATCCAGCGCTTGGCGCACGATCGTCTCGAGATCATCGTGACGCGGCGTCCAGCCGAGGCGCGAGCGAATGCGGTCATTGGCGGCGACGATGGCGGCGGGATCGCCCGGCCGGCGCGCGGCGAAATCCACCTTGAAATCGACGCCGGAGACGCGCTTGACCGTTTCGATCACCTCGAGCACCGAGAAGCCATGCGCATAGCCGCAATTGCAGACGAGGCTCTCCCCGCCCCCGCGCAGATGGCGCAGCGCGTCGAGATGGGCGCGGGCGAGGTCGGTGACATGGATATAGTCGCGCAGGCAGGTGCCGTCCGGCGTCGGATAATCGGTCCCGAACACCTGCATGCCGGGGCGCAGCCCCAGCGCCGCCTGCACCGCCACCTTGATGAGATGCGTCGCCTTGGGCGTCGATTGGCCGGAGCGGCCGAGAGGATCGGCGCCGGCGACATTGAAGTAGCGCAGCGCTACATAGGAGAGATCATGCGCGCGCGAGACATCCTCGAGCATCCACTCGACCATCAGCTTGGAGCGGCCATAGGGCGAGACCGGCTTCAGGCTCTCGTCCTCCGTCACCGGATTATGCTCGGGATCGCCATAGACGGCCGCGGTCGAGGAGAAGATGAAGCGCTTCACGCCCGCTTCCACCGCCGCCGCCAGCAGAGCCCGCGCTTTCGCCGTATTGTTCAGATAATAGCCGAGAGGATCGGCGACGGACTCGGGGACCACGATCTTGGCGGCGAAATGAATGATCGACTGAATATCATGCCGCGCGAAAATATCGCGCAGCAGCGCGGCGTCGCCGAAATCGCCCACGATGAGCGGAACCTCTTGCGGAACCGCCCAGCGAAACCCCGTGGAGAGATCGTCGAGCACGACGACCTTCTCGCCGGCGTCGAGCAGCTCCAGCGTCATATGGCTTCCAATATAGCCGGCGCCGCCGGTCACGAGGATGGTCATTCCGCGCCCTTCCTGCTGAAGACGTCATCACGGGAAATTAACGGGCAATGGTTAAGGACGACTCCTGGCCCGGCTCGGTCTAGGCGTTGGTCTTTCGCCATTGCGGGATATTCTCGGAAAAGCGCTGGCGCTCTTTCCGAAACCCTGCTCGGGCGTCGCGCTCTCGCGCTCGGGTCACACTCGCTCGAAATGGACTAATCATGAGCAAACGCATTCGCAAGGCTGTTTTTCCCGTGGCCGGCCTCGGCACGCGCTTCCTCCCGGCGACCAAAGCGGTGCCGAAGGAGATGCTGACCGTCGTCGATCGTCCCGTGCTCCAGCATGTGGTGGACGAGGCGCGCGAGGCCGGGATCGAGCATTTCATTTTCGTGACCGGGCGCAACAAGGGCGTCATCGAGGATCATTTCGACATCGCCTATGAGCTCGAGGACACGCTGAAGAAGCGCGGCAAGATCAAGGAATATGACGCGCTGATCGCCGATCTGCCGCCGGCCGGCGCGGCCAGCTTCACCCGCCAGCAGGCGCCGCTCGGCCTCGGCCATGCGGTCTGGTGCGCGCGCGAGATCGTCGGCGACGAGCCCTTCGCCGTGCTGCTGCCCGATATGGTGACGCTCGGCAACGGCCCGCAGAAAAGCCGCTGCCTCGCCCAGGCCGTCGCGGCCTATGAGGCGCATGGCGGCAATATCATCGCGGTGGAGGAAGTGCCGCCGGAGGAGACGCATCAATATGGCATCGTCTCGGTCGGCAAGGATTTCGGCGCCGCTTTCGAGATCACCGGAATGGTGGAGAAGCCGCCGAAGGGAACCGCGCCGAGCAATCTGATGATCTCGGGCCGCTATATTCTGCAGCCGGAGATTTTCGACATTCTGGCCAAGGGCGAGAAGGGCGCGGGCGGGGAGATTCAGCTCACCGACGGCATGGTGACGCTCGCAGCTTCGCAGGCCTTCCATGGCGTGCGCTTCGACGGCAAGACCTATGACACGGGATCGAAGCTCGGCTTCCTCGCCGCTAATCTCGCCTTCGGCCTGACGCGTCCCGACATAGCCGACGGGCTGAGGGCGGAGATCGCCAAGCTGCTCGGCTGATCGGAAGGCCCCCTCCCCAACCTCCCCCGCTTCGCGGGAGAGGGGGCAGACCCGGCGTTACATCGAGATTTCGCGTAACGCCCGCCGCCTTCCCTCTCCCGCGCGAGCGGGGGATGGTGAGGGGGGCGCCCCCAGCCTCGAAAGTTACGCCTTCCGCTTCGGCCGCAGGCGAATGATGACGTCGCAGCCGACGATCTCCATGCCCTCCGGCGGCGCGGGCAGCTTGGCGAATTCGATGGAGCCGTCCACCACGTCGAACATGCGCTTGCTGACCTCATCCATGAAATGGTGATGCGGCGCGGTGCGCGTGTGGAAATAGGTGCGCGGACCCTGCACGGCGATCTCGCGCAGCAGGCCGGCGTCGGCGAATTGATTGAGCGTGTTGTAGACCGTCGAGAGCGACATTTGCAGGCCGGCCTCGTGCGCTTCGGCGTGGAGCGCTTCGGCGCTCACATGGCGGTCGCCATTGCCATAGAGCAGCTTGCTGAGCGAGATGCGCTGCGAGGTGGGACGAAGGCCGGCGGCTCTCAGCTTGGCCTTCAGCTCATGCTCGTCCTTGATGGGGGCCGCCTTTTTTCCGAGTTGGATCGGCGCACGAAAATTCGTAATCATGGGGTGATGCGTCATTTCCGTTTCGCCTCAGATCCTGTCCTGCTCGCGGCTCCTTGTGGAAGTCGAGACATGCCGATTGAAAACGCAGCGCAGCGAAGTGTCAAACAAAATGGCCAAAAGTGTAAAGATTCCAAAGAATGGCCAAGCTCGCGCGCAATTCTGCGACAAGCTTTCGGCCACGCTCGCGCCGATCGCCGCGATGTGTTCCAAACATTGCCGGTCACTTTCCTACTCTTTGTCCTGACGGCTTTTTTCAGTCCTTGCGCGCTCGCGCAGGAAAACGTCGCCGGTTCCGGTCTCGACCTTTTCCTGCAGCAATTATGGCCTCGGGCGCGGGACGCCGGCGTCTCGCGCGAGATTTTCGATTCGGCGATCGCCGGCCTCTCGCCCGAGCCCGGATTGCTGCGGCGCCCACAGGCTCAAGCCGAGTTCACCATTTCCATCCCTTCCTATGTCTCCGGCGCGGTGAGCGCGGCGCGAGTCGCGCGGGGCCGCGCGCTCGCCGGCGAGCTCTCGACGCCGCTGGCGACGATCGAGGAGCGCAGCGGCGTCCCTTCCGAGATCGCTCTCGCCATACTCGGGGTGGAAAGCAATTTCGGTTCCGCGACCGGCGCCGCCGACACTTTGCGCGTGCTGGCGACGCTGGCCTATGCCGGCCATAGGGGCGCGATCTTCGCGGATGAATTCGTCGCGGCGCTCGTCATGCTGCAGAGGGGCGACGTCACCCGCGCGCGGCTGCGCGGCTCCTGGGCGGGAGCGATGGGCCAGCCGCAATTCCTGCCCTCCGCCTATCTGAAATACGCCGCGAGCTATGCGGGCGGCGCCGCGCCGGACATTTGGACGAACCGGCTCGATTCGCTCGCCTCCATCGCCAATTTCCTGAAATTCTCAGGCTGGGACCCGCGCCTGCCCTGGGCGGTCGAGGTCGTCCTTCCCAAGAATTTCGACTATGCGGACTTCGATCTCGACTTCGCGCAATGGCGGGCGCTGGGCGTTGTCGCGGCGAATGGCGAAGCGCTGCCGACGAGCGGGCCGGCGAGCCTCTATCTGCCCGCCGGCGCGGCCGGCCCGGCCTTTCTCATCACCGATAATTTCGAGGTGATTCGCAAATACAACACATCCGACGCCTATGCGCTGTCGATCGGCCTGCTCGCCGACCGCATCGCCGGGCGGCGCGCGCCCGTCGCCCCTTGGCCGAAGAAAATCGCGGCGCTCTCCACGGCCGATTGCAAGGAGTTGCAGCGCCTGCTCACCGCGCGCGGCTTCTATCGCGGCGCCATAGACGGCAAGCTCGGCCGCACCAGCCGCAACGCCGTGCACGCATTTCAGCTGAGCGAAGGCATGCAGCCGGCGGACGGCTTCGCCACCAAGGACGTGCTGCAGCGGCTCGCGCGCTGAGCCGCAGCGGCAATACTCGGAACGAAACGCTGTAGCTGCTGACTTCCGCGTGAGAAATGAGCTATCTGTGACGCCAAAGAGGCGTCGAGCCGCTCGTCATCGGCGAGAAAAGCTCCGCTTCCCTGGAGAAACTCGAGTGACGAGCGATCATATTCTATATCTGGTGATCGCGGCCTCGTGGATGCAATCGGTGGCGGCTGTGGCTTCCGCCTATTCGAAGACGATGATCCGCTTGCGGATCGCATCCACGATCGCGAATTTTCTCGGCGTCGTCGTCGGCGCTGCGAGCGGGAACATGGCCGTGTTGACCCGCCACGTCATTCTGTTTCCGCTCGACCTCATTCGTCTGCGCGAGATGCGAAAGCTGGTGGCCAGCGTCAAGCGCGCGGCGGATGGGGAGCTGAAGGTCGAATGGCTGAAGCCCTTCATGCATCCCAGCAACGTGAGGGCCGGCGCGCTTTTGTTTCGCAAAGGCGAGGAGGCCGACCGCGCCTATATGCTGATCGAAGGCGAGATCGAGCTTCCAGAAGTGGGAATCCGGCTGCCGCCGGGAACGCTGTTCGGGGAAATGGCCCTGTTCACCGAGGACGGCCTGCGCACGGCCTCGGCGCGCGCGCTCACCGATTGCCGGCTGCTGTCGATCTCCTATGAGGAGTTCGAGCAGCTTTATTTTCAGAACCCACAGTTCGGGCTCTATCTCATTCGGCTGATCGTTCGACGCTGTCAGGCGAACACGCAGCAGCTCGAAGCCGTCGCCTGGAATAGAACGACGGAAGATGTCGGCGCCTGAGCCGAAGAGCTTCTCGCGGAGAAGACGCGGCGGCGGCCCGCCGCTCGGCTCTATTTTGCGGCGAGCTTCTGCACCGCCTGCAGCGGCACCTCGTCGAGGCCGGAGCCGCCATGGGCGACGTGATCGATGATGCCGGCGCGCATGCGCGGATCCCAAAACTTCTTCAAATGCTCGGCCGTGCCGGCCACCGCGTCGGAATGCCTCTGCGCGGCGAAGAACTTGCCGATCTGATTGGCCATTTTGACGAGCCGGTCGGCCGAATTATGCGACATGGGTAGAGACCTGTTCCAGAATGCGTTCGGGGTGGGTGAAGACTTCGAAGTCGCGGCCGCGCACGACCGCCACCAAGGTCATGCCACATTTCTCCGCCGTGCGCACGGCCAGAGCCGTGGGCGCAGAGACTGCGGCGATAATGGACGCGCCGATGCGGGCGGCCTTTTGGACGAGTTCCACGGAAATGCGGCTCGTCATCAGCACGACGCCCTGCGAGGCGGGCAGGCCCTGGCGCGCCAGCGCGCCGGCGAGCTTGTCCAGCGCATTGTGCCGGCCGACATCCTCGCGAACGATCAGCGCGTCCGACTCCGGCGCCCAGAAGGCGGCGGCGTGGACGGCGCGCGTCTCGCGATTGAGCGTTTGCGCGCCGGGCAAGCGGTCCATGGCGGCGATCAGCGCCGTCGATGAGACGCGCAGCGCATTGGCGAGAACCGGCAGCGGCCGGCTCGCCTGCTCGAGGCTCTCTATGCCGCAGAGGCCGCAGCCGGTCGGCCCGGCCATGGAGCGCTTGCGCGCCGCATAGACCTCTTGCCGTCCGCCGGCGAGCCAGCTGCGCAGCTCTATGCCGGCCTCGGAGGCGACGATTTCGAAATCGCCGGCCTCGTCGATCGAATCGATGAGGCCTTCGGTGAGCGCGAAGCCGATCGAGAAATCCTCGAGATCGGCCGGCGTCGCCATCATCACCGCATGGGTCGAGCCGCCATAGGTGAAGGCGATGGGGGTCTCTTCCGGGATGGTGCGGGAGCTGTCCGACAGAGCCTCATTGCGCCGTGCGATGCACGGAACGCGAATGCCGGCGGCGGGGAGGTCCTCGTTCATCCAGATTCTATCTCCAGCGCGCGTCCCTTCTCCCGCTTGCGGGAGAGGGTGGCCCGGCGCAGCCGGGTCGGATGAGGGACCCTGGAAATGACCGGCCGATTTGGACGTCGGCCCGATCAAAACAATCGCAAAACGATGAGCGCCCTCATCCGCCCCCGCTTTGCGGGGCCACCTTCTCCCGCCGAGCGGGAGAAGGATTCGCGCCCATCCATACCGCCCTGTCCTACTCCGCAGCCGTCGCGATGCGACGGGCGCTCACGGAAAGCTCGCGATATTGCTCCTGCCACTCGGTTGGACCGTTGGAGGGCGAGATCTGCACCGCCGTCACCTTATATTCGGGGCAATTGGTGGCCCAATCCGAATTGTCGGTGGTGACCACATTCGCCTGCGAAAGCGGGTGATGGAAGGTGGTGTAGACGACGCCCGGCGCCACACGATCGGTGACCTTGGCGTGCAGCGTGATCTCGCCGGCGCGGCTGGCGATGCGCACCCAATCCCCATCGCGCACGCCGCGCAGCTCGGCGTCATGCGGATGGATCTCGAGCACGTCCTCCTCGTGCCAACGGCTGTTCTCGGTGCGACGAGTCTGCGCGCCGACATTGTACTGCGACAGGATGCGGCCCGTCGTCAGCAGCAGCGGGAAGCGCGGCCCGGTCTTCTCGTCGGTGGGGACATATTCGGTGATGACGAACTTGCCCTTGCCGCGTGTGAAGCCGTCGATGTGCATGATCGGCATGCCTTCCGGCGACGCGTCATTGCACGGCCATTGCACCGAGCCGTCCTTCTCGAGCTTCTCGTAAGAGACATTCTTGAAGGTCGGCGTCAGAGCGGCGATCTCGTCCATGATCTCGCTCGGATGCGAATAGTTCCAATCGAGGCCGAAGGCCTTGGCGAGCATTTGGGTGATCTCCCAATCGCCATAGCCGTTCTTCGGGCTCATCACCTTGCGAATGCGCTGAATGCGGCGCTCGGCGTTGGTGAAGGTGCCGTCCTTCTCGAGGAAGCTCGCGCCCGGCAGGAAGACATGGGCGTAATGCGCGGTCTCGTTCAGGAAAAGGTCCTGCACGATGACGCATTCCATCGCCTCGAGCGCCCGGCTGACATGCTTGGTGTCCGGGTCGGACTGCAGAATGTCCTCGCCCTGGCAATAGAGGCCCATGAACTCGCCGGCGATCGCCGCGTCGAACATGTTCGGGATGCGCAGGCCCGGCTCATTGTCGAGCTCGACGCCCCACGCCTGCTCGAAGCTGTGACGCACATCGTCGTTGGAGACGTGGCGATAGCCCGGCAGCTCATGCGGGAAAGAGCCCATGTCGCAGGAGCCCTGCACATTGTTCTGTCCGCGCAGCGGGTTCACGCCGACGCCGCGGCGGCCGAGATTGCCGGTCGCCATTGCGAGATTGGCGATGGCCATGACCGTCGTCGAGCCCTGGCTGTGCTCGGTGACGCCGAGGCCGTAATAGATGGCCGCGCGGCCGCCGGTGGCGTAGAGGCGCGCAGCGGCGCGAATCTCTTCCGCCGGGACGCCCGACAGCTTCTCGACCTCTTCCGGGCTGTTGCGATCGTCGGAGACGAAAGCCGCCCAATCCTGGAACTCGTCCCAATCGCAACGCTCGCGCACGAAGGCTTCATTGACGAGGCCTTCCTTGACGATCACATGCGCCAGAGCGGTGACGACGGCGACATTGGTGCCGGGCTTCAGGGCCAGATGATGATCGGCCGAGATGTGGGGCGAGCGCACCAGATCGATGCGGCGCGGATCGACGACGATCAGCTTGGCGCCCTCGCGCAGGCGCTTCTTCATGCGCGAGCCGAACACAGGATGCGCGTCGGTCGGATTGGCGCCGATGACGAGAATGACGTCCGACTCGTCGACCGAGTCGAAATCCTGCGTGCCGGCCGAGGTGCCGAAAGCCTGGTTGAGGCCATAGCCGGTCGGCGAATGGCAGACGCGCGCGCAAGTGTCGGTGTTGTTGTTGCCGAAGCCGGCGCGGGTCAGCTTCTGGACGAGATAGGTCTCCTCATTCGAGCAACGCGAGGAGGTGATCACGCCGACCGAGCGCTTGCCATGCTTCTCGATGATCTTCTTGAAGCGATCGGCGGCGAAGGCTATGGCCTCGTCCCAGGACACGACGCGCCAGGGATCGGTCGCCTTGTCGCGGATCATCGGCGAGGTGACGCGCTCCTTGTGCAGCGCATAGCCGTAAGCGAAGCGGCCCTTTATGCAGCTGTGGCCGTGATTGGCCTTGCCGTCCTTCCACGGCACCATGCGGACGATCTCCTCGCCGCGCATTTCCGCCTTGAAGGTGCAGCCGACGCCGCAATAGGCGCAAGTGGTGACTTCCGAATGCTCCGGCTGGCCCACGGCGATCACCGACTTCTCGGTCAAGGTCGCGGTCGGGCAGGCCTGCACGCAGGCGCCGCAGGAGACGCATTCCGAATCCATGAAGGCTTCGGCCATGCCGGGCGAGACGCGGCTGTCGAAGCCGCGACCGTCGATCGTCAGCGCGAAAGTGCCTTGAGTCTCCTCGCAGGCGCGGACGCAACGATTGCAGACGATGCATTTCGACGGGTCATAGGTGAAATAGGGATTGGACTCGTCCTTCGGCATCCAATCGAAATTCGCCTTGCCGTCGGCGCGGCTGCGGGCGAACACATGGTTGGCGCCGTCATAGCCGTAGCGCACGTCGCGCAGGCCCACCGCGCCCGCCATCGACTGCAGCTCGCAATCGCCATTGGCGGCGCAAGTCAGACAGTCGAGCGGATGGTCGGAGATATAGAGCTCCATCACGCCGCGGCGGATCGCCTTGAGGCGCGGCGTCTGCGTATGCACGCTCATGCCCGGCAGCACCGGCGTGGTGCAGGAGGCGGGCGTGCCGAAACGGCCGTCGATCTCGACGACACAGAGACGACAGGAACCGAAAGCCTTCAGGCTGTCGGTGGCGCAGAGCTTGGGGATTTCCGTCCCCAGCTCCATGGCGGCGCGCATGATGGACGTGCCTTCCGGCACGGTGACCGATACGCCGTCGATCGTCAGAGTGACTTCTTTCTCGGACTTCGACGCGGGCGTGCCGTAATCGATTTCTTTGACGAGGCTCATGGCTTTGCTCCTCACTCGGCGGCGGCGGGAAGCGTCGCTTTGCGGAAATCTTCTGGATAATGACGAAGGGCGCTCTCGACCGGATATGGGGCGAAGCCTCCGAGCGCGCAGAGGGAGCCGAACTTCATCGTGTTGCAGAGGTCGGACAAAAGCTCGATATTCGCCTCCACATCGACGCCTTCGACGATCTTGTCGATCGTCTCGACGCCGCGGGTGGAGCCGATGCGGCAGGGCGTGCATTTGCCGCAGCTCTCTATGGCGCAGAACTCCATGCCGAAGCGCGCCATTTGCGCCATGTCCACGGTGTCGTCGAAAACGACGAGGCCGCCATGGCCGATGAGGCTGTCGTGCTTTTGGAAAGCCTCATAGTCGAAGGGCGTGTCGAACAGCGACGGAGGCACATAGGCGCCGAGCGGGCCGCCGCATTGCACGGCGCGCACCGGACGGCCGGTCAGCGTGCCGCCGCCGATGTCGTTGACGATCTCGCCCAGCGTCAGGCCGAAGGGCGTCTCATAGAGGCCGCCGAACTTCACATTGCCGGCGATCTGCAGCGGCATGGTGCCGCGCGAGCGGCCAACGCCGAAAGAGGCGTAATATTCGCCGCCCTTGGCGAGAATGGCCGGGGCGGTGGCGAGCGTCAGCACATTGTTGACGACCGTCGGACGCCCCATGAAGCCGACATGCGCCGGCAGCGGCGGCTTGGCGCGCACGATGCCACGATGGCCCTCGAGGCTCTCCAGCAGCGAGGTCTCCTCGCCGCAGACATAGGCGCCGGCGCCGATGCGCAGTTCTATGTCGAAGGCGAAGCCGGAGCCGCGCACATTCGGACCGAGCCAGCCGCCCTTGCGGGCGGCCTCCAGCGCTTCGGTCAGCACCTCGGCGCATTGCGGATATTCCGCGCGCAGATAGATGAAGCCCTTGCTCGCGCCGATGGCGTAGCCGCAGATCGTCATGCCCTCGATGAGGACGAAGGGATCGCCCTCCATCACCATGCGATCGGCGAAAGTGCCGCTATCGCCCTCGTCGGCGTTGGTGACGACATAGCGGCGGTCGGCCGGAGCGTCGGCGACCGTCTTCCATTTGATGCCGGCCGGGAAGCCCGCGCCGCCGCGGCCGCGCAGGCCGGATTTGGTGACTTCCTCGATCACCTTGGCCGGGCCGATCTCGAAGGCCTTGGCGAGGCCCTGCCCGCCGCCATGGGCGACGTAATCATCGAGATTCACGGGGTCGATAATTCCGACGCGCTCGAAGGTCACGCGCGTCTGCTTGGCCCAATAGGGATGCTCCTCGACCTTGCCGATCGAGAGCGGATGCGCCCCGCCCTTCAGGAAGCCGGCGTCGAACAGCGACGGAACGTCCGAGGGCTTCACATTGCCGTAGCCGATGCGGCCGTCCGGCGTCTCGACCTCGACCAGAGGCTCGAGCCACAGCAGGCCGCGCGAGCCGTTGCGGATGATCTGAATGGTCTCGCCGCGCGCGGCGGCCTCTTTCTCTATGGCGGCGAGGACGCGCTTGGCGCCCACCGCGAGCGCGGCCATGTCGCGGGGCACATAAACCTTGGTCATGATTTCTGCGCCTCCGACGCCAGCTCGTCCAGAATCTCCGCATCGACGCGGCCGATCGGCTCGCCGTCGTAGAGAGCGCCGGGGCTGTGGGCGCACAGGCCGAGGCAATAGATCGCCTCGACCGTCAGCGAGCCGTCATTGGCGGTCCCGCCCCATTCGAGCTTGATGCGCTCGAGGAAGTCCTTGGCGATCTTCTCCGACCCCATGGACTGGCAGGACTCCGCCCGGCACAGCTTCAGCACATGGCGGCCGGCCGGCGCATGACGGAAATCATGGTAGAAAGTGACGACGCCATGCATCTCGGCCCGGGAGATGTTCAGCGATTGCGCCAGTTGTGGCACGACGGCCTCGGGCACATAGCCGAATTCTTCCTGGATAGCATGCAAGATAGGCAGGGCAGGACCCTCGAGCCCGAGATGGGCGTCGATGATCTCCTGCGCCCGCGCCTCGTTCCACGGAACAGCGCCAGACATTTCTTCCCCGTTCTTATCGAGCGAGCCCGTTCTTAGAGAGCGGGCCTTTCTGAGCGACAGCCGCCCATTTTAGGTAATTGCCCCAACAGTGCGCCAAAAAATCGGCGGGATCAATAATCTGGAACGGTTATACGATAGGCGAATCCTATAGATCGCCAACTAGCGGATTCTTTGCGAGCTTCTTCGCCTCGGCGACGAGCGCGGCGACCTGCGGGATGGTCGGCTCGCGCAGCGGAACGACCAATCCGATCTCGTGGACGGCCTCCGGCTCGACGATCGGAATAGAGCGCAAGGGGGCGGCGACTCGCAGCGAGTCGACCAGCTTTTCGGGTAGGATGGTGGCCCAACGCCCTGTCTTCACATGGGCGAAGAGCACGATGACCGAATTCGATTCGAGCGCGGGCTCGGGCTCGCCGCCGGCGTCGCGGATCAGCCGTTCGACGATGCGGCGATTCTGCATGTCCGGCGTCAGCAGGCAGAGCGGGATGCGGCCGACGTCGGCCCAGGTCACCTTGTCCCGATTGCCGAGCGGATTGTCGGCCGCGGTCAGCAGCCGATAGCGCTCGGAAAAGAGCGGCACTGTCCGCACCCGCCCCAGCGGCTCATTGTCGAGATAGGTGAGGCCGGCGTCGATCTCGAGATTGTCCAGCATGGACAAGATCTCGGTCGAGGAGCTGGTGAGAATGGTGAAGCGCACGCCGGGGTGCTTCTCGCGAAACGGCGTGGTCAGCGCGGGAATCATGGTCAGCGCCGTGGGAATGGCGGCGATCTTGAGCTGGCCGCCGAGCCCCTCCTTCAGCGTGCGCACCTCCTGCCGCATGGCGCGGGCGTCGGCGACGATGCGCTTGGCCCATTCCAGCACGCGCTCGCCCTCGGCGGTGAGGCTGTGGAAGCGGGAGGAGCGATTGACGAGCAGGACGCCGAGACTGTCCTCGAGCTGCTTGATCCCGGCGGAGAGCGTCGGCTGCGTCACCCCGCAGAGTTCCGCGGCGCGGGAAAAGCTGCGCTCCTTGGCGACGGTGATGAAAAATTCCAGCTTGTCGATCACTTCGCGCCCAAACTCCCTCTTCGCGCCCTCGAAGGACCGAATGGGACGCTCGCGGAACTATATACCTAAAGGCTTGGCGCGGCGAATTCATCGCTCGGTCGAACGATGCACGCGCGAGGACGGCCGAACAGCGCGCCCGAACAGCGCGCCGCCGGAAAAAAAGGCAGTTGACCTTGTGCGGCGCACAAAACTAATACTGAGGCGACAGAATGCAGGGAGGCTGCGCATGTCATTGACGAAAGATCATTTGCTCTGGGGCTACCGCCTCATTCTCGACCGCGACCCGGAACAGGAAGTGAATTTGGACAGCGCGAGCAGCTTCGACGATGCGCGCGCATTGCGCGAGCAGCTGATGCTTTCGCCGGAATTCATTCAAAACAACGAGAAATTGATTTTAGAGCTCCATTTGAAGCTGAAAGCGCTGAAGCCCCGCGCCGTCGCCTGAGCGTCGGCGAAGCTTCACCCGATCGCCTTATCATTGGACATCGCCGGGGCCGCGGACGAAAATGAAGCGATAATCGCTCGACCGAAAGCGACCCCAGGTTTCTCGATCACGATGAAGGTCGCCGCCGTCAGCGCCACGACGACGATCGCGACCAAGGGCAAGAGCAGCGGCAGGCTGGCCGCGTCGAGCGCCGCGAGCGCGGGCGCCCCGAAATAGAAGAGAACAAAGAGAATGACTCCATGGAATAAATATATTCCGTAGGAGCATTCCCCGAGCGCCAGAAGCGCCCGCCTCCGCAAAATGCCGAAGACATCATTGCCGCAGGCGACAGAGGCGAAGAAGAGTCCGAGAAGAAAATCCCACGGCGTCCCATAAGGCTTGGGCGCGCAAGCCAGGGCCGCGAGCAGACAGGCCGACGCCGCCAGCATTCCTCCGCGCGATGACGACCAAATCCGCGCCTTTTCGAGCTTCGTCGCCTCGCTGGCCAGCATCCCCATCGCAAATAATGGCGGAAACGCGAGCCAATCGAGCGCCGCCAGACGCGCCATCGCCAGGCTGCCGAAAATGAGCGCCAGCGGAAGCGTCGCATTCGGCGCCTTGCCGCGCAGAAGGTCATAGGTGATCGCCATCAGCGGCAGGCCGAAAAGATAGAAGGCCCACTCATATTTCAGCGACCACAGCACATAGGCGTCGATGCGGCCGCTGTCGGCATGGCCGAGAAGCGGAGGCTGGCCGAGGGCCGCCACCCATGAGAACAATGGCGTGAAAACCGTTTCCGGCCGAATGGAATAATCCTGCGTCCACAGAATGATCAGGCATGTCGCCACGACGGAAGCGGCGACCATCGGCGTCAAGCGGAAGAAACGACCGAGCCATAGAGCGGCTATTCTGGAAATGTGAAATCCTTCCAGCGCGACGCGATGAAATAGAAACCCTGTAATCATGAAGAATATCGACACGCTGCCGCCGCCGAGATTTTCGAGGAACAGGACCGTCGGCCGCTCCCAGCTCCCGCCGAGCCTCGTCGCCTGCATCCAGATCACGAAATGATGCATCATCACCGAGAGCGCCAGCAGGCCTCGCAGACCATCTATTCGCCCGATCCGCCCGGACGACGAAGGAAGCGGAAAGCCGCAGCGAAGGAGGAGGCCGCCCGCAGCGAAGGCGGCGAGATAGGCGAGGCCTATCCCAATGCCGATCATGCCCAATGGATAGACCAACGCGCCCTCCCCGGACTCTTGTCCGCGGCGCGGAGTTTCGACCGGAACGCCGGCGCAAGGCAACGTCCCTGCTCGCGCCCGGCGCCGGAATAGGCGGAAAAGCGCAGCCTCGCTCGCCATGACGACGGGCTTGGGCTATCTCTGCGCTCGAACACCGGAATCGAATCCCCAAGGGCAAAGATGAAACGCGCTCTGTCGGTCACGAGAGAAGAGAATTTCGCGCAATGGTATCAGGCCATCGTCGCCGAGGCCGATATGGCCGAGACGAGCCCGGTGCGCGGCTGCATGATCGTCAAGCCCTGGGGCTATGGCGTCTGGGAGCTGATCCAGGGCGCGCTCGACCGGCGCATCAAAGAGACCGGCCACGATAATTGCTATTTTCCGCTGTTCATCCCGATGAGCTTCATCGCTCAGGAGGCGAGCCATGTCGAAGGCTTCGCCAAGGAGATGGCGGTCGTCACCCATCACCGGCTGAAGGCGGTGGACGGCAAGCTCGTCGTCGATCCCGACTCCAAGCTCGAGGAGCCGCTGATCGTGCGGCCGACCTCGGAGACGATCATCGGCGACGCCTTCCGCCGCTGGGTCTCCTCGCATCGCGATTTGCCCGTGCTCATCAATCAATGGGCCAATGTCGTGCGCTGGGAGATGCGCACGCGGCTCTTTTTGCGGACGAGCGAATTCCTCTGGCAGGAGGGCCACACCGCCCACGCCGACGAGGCCGACGCGCGGGAAGAAACGCGCAAAATGCTCGAGGTCTATCGGCAAATCGTCGAGGATGTGCTGGCCGTGCCGGTGATCGCCGGCGAGAAGCCCGAGAATGAGCGCTTCCCCGGCGCCGTGAACACTTATTCCATCGAAGCGATGATGCAGGACGGCAAGGCCTTGCAGGCCGGCACCTCGCATTATCTCGGAACCAATTTCGCCCATGCGCAGAACATCCGCTTCCAGAGCGCGAGCGGCGAGCTGGAATATTGCCATACGACGAGCTGGGGCGTCTCGACGCGGCTCATCGGCGGCGTGATCATGACCCATGGCGACGATGACGGGCTGCGCCTGCCGCCCGCCATCGCGCCGCGCCAAGTGGTGATCGTGCCCATGCTGCGCGAAAAGCCCGAGGACGCCGAGGTGCTGGCCTTCTGCGACAGGCTGAAAGCCGAGCTGGACGGGCTCTTCGCACTCGGCGCCCCCTTGCGCGCCATCGTCGACAAGAAGCCGGCGCGCGCCGCCAATAAGCGCTGGGACTGGGTGCGCCGCGGCGCGCCGATCATCCTCGAGATCGGCCCGCGCGACGCCGCCAATGACGTCGTGACGCTGATCCGCCGCGATCGGCTGCGCGAGGGCGACAAGATCGTCTCCAGCGCGACGCCGCGCGCGGAATTCGTGAGCGCGGTCCCTGCCCTGCTGGCGGAAATCCAGGCGGCGCTGTTCGCCGAGGCCAAGGCGCGGCTCGAAGCCAACATCCGCTCCGATCTGACGAGCTTCGCCGAGATCGCCGATTATTTCGGCAAGGCGGCCGAGGACGACGAAGCGGCCTCGGCTTTCAAAGGCTGGGTGCGCGCGCCCTGGGCGCGGCCGACCGGCGCCGAGCTCGAGGAAGTGGAGACGCGGCTGAAGGCGCTGAAGCTGACGCTGCGCAATATTCCGCTCCAGCAGAGCGCGCCGAAGGGCGTCTGCGTCTTCACCGGCCGGCCGGCGGTGGAGGAGATTTTGATCGCTCGCGCTTATTAGCGCGAGCAGGCAGTCGCGCCCGACGTTCGGTAGCATCTGGGCTTTACAGAAAAGATACGTATATCATGTCATGTCATGATCGCTTCTGTTCCGCCAAGGCCCCTCAAAATGGGATGAAACAGTAGCGACTTAAATGTTCCGATCGAGCGGACATCCACTTAGAGAAAGAAATCAGAGGGATGATCGCATGACTCAAGACAAAGCCGTCGCGATCCCGACAAAACAATTTTTCGTCTCAATGCTCACACGCGACATCAGCCTAGCTGATGCTATTCTTGACCTCCTCGACAATTGCCTTGACGGCGCGCTTCGAAGCGCCAAAGGCTCCCCTGTCGACTATTCATTGCACTTTGTCAAAATTGAAATGACCGCCGACAAATTTTCTATCACGGATAACTGCGGCGGGATTCCTCGTGACATTGCGATAAATTACGCATTCAAGATGGGCAGAGAGCCTGACGACACGCGCGATTCCGACACCGAGACAATCGGCATGTACGGCGTAGGTATGAAGCGCGCAATTTTCAAAATGGGCCGAGAAGCACTCGTCCGAACACGACATGGTAACGATACATTCGAAGTTCCCATTACGTCCTCATGGCTCGATTCAAAGGACTGGGCGTCGCTGCCAATAAACGAGCCTATGCGAGCTAACGAAAAATTGACCGAACCAGGCACAGTAATATACGTCAGCGACTTATACGACGGCGTTTCACGACATTTCAATAATACGTCGTTCGAAAATGAAGTGCGCACAGCGATATCTGAGCACTTCACGATGTTCCTACAATGGGGACTTAAGATTGAGCTTAACGGTACGGATGTCCAACCTGTTCTGGTAGAGGTACTTGTTTCGAAAAGAGAAGATGGACCGGCACCCTTCATCTTTCAGAAGAAAATCGATGAAGTTTTGGTCTCGATTACTGTGGGGCTAAACACGGGCCGCAGTCTTGGCAATGACGACGAGGACGATGCGGGCTTTGAACGCGATCGGTCGTCTGCAACGGCTGGTTGGACCGTCCTATGTAACGACCGCGCAGTTATTGTTGGTGACAAGAGCCGACTTACGGGTTGGGGCGATGGCCTCCCTCTCTATCATCCGCAATTTGCAGTTATTACCGGAATTATTGAATTCCGGTCAAGACACGCAGACAAGCTCCCTGTCACGACAACCAAGCGTGCCCTCGACACCTCATCAAACGTTTGGCTAGAAGCGCTAGTCAAAATGAAGGAAGGTATGCGAATATGGGTTTCGTATACCAATCAATGGAAAAATCATCCACGCTCCGATCAATCCCATCATTGGGAGGACGCGCGTTCACTTTCACTCAATGATGCAATCGACGCGGTCGCAGTCCGTAGCGCGGCGAAACGAGCGGAAAATTTCGTGGAATTCAATCCTTTGAAATCAAAGGTCCTTCCTGAGCCAAAGGAAAAAACTCCCTCATCGCGCCGAATCGTGTTTTCGCGACCAGTCGAAGACATTCGTCTTGTTTCTAAGATGCTGTTTGACGTCGAAGACGAGAAGCCTGGCGTCGTTGGGGACAAATGCTTTGAGTTGACGCTCGCCAAAGCTAAAGAAATAGAATGCCAGACCAATGAGCGCAGGTTCTTCTCTCCCCTATCGACTGCGGCCAAACAAAGCGGTTGACCGCGAGTTGTTTCTTTCGCTTCTGATGCGACTGGCTCCGAAGCTCGCGCTGGAGGCCTATCATTATGTCGGACTAGGCGGCCCTTTCCTCGAAGATTTCCGACTGATCCATGGCCGTCTTGGGCTCAATCGCATGACTTGTGACCTGCCCCTGAAAAATCCCACCAGCATCGATTAGAGTCCGGCCGATTGCAGGACGGACACGATGAAGAAGAAAC